>JBGAVQ010000038.1:0-27635 GCA_044228045.1 Spirosomataceae bacterium | reverse complement strand
GTTAAAAACCCACCTACCGAAGAGTCGACATTTATCTTCCGAAACACACAAGGGCAGGATATTATGCGAGAAAACAACCTCTCTTCCGAAAGTGTACCTGGGTGGGTGCAGGCGGGCACATACCCCTACGTGGTGCGCTCAGGAAACCAAGTAAAGCGAGGTAAGGTGTTGATTATGAAATAGGTAAAAAGGAATAAGTGGTGAGTATTGGATCTAAAACCGTGATTAGAAGCGTCGGGCTTTTCAACTAACTATGTTAAACTTTTGTAACTATCTGATTATCAATAGTAAAATTTTCAAAAAGCACAGTTGAGTGAAAATATCCAAAAGCGTCGAGAGACGCTATACCAAGCTGGCCCCAAATTCCGATTTGGGGCCAGCTTGTATTTTCTCGTCATCTCTTGTCTTATGTCTCATCCTCTCTTGTCTCATCCTCTCTTGTCTCATCCTCTCTTGTCTCATCCTCTCTTGTCTCATCCTCTCTTGTCTAAGCATCTCTTGTCTTATGTCTCATCCTCTCTTGTCTTATGTCTCACCCTCTCTTGTCTCATCCTCTCTTGTCTTATGTCTCACCCTCTCTTGTCTAAGCATCTCTTGTCTATCTCACATTCTTCTTCCGATTTTTTTCAAAATCTTCAAAAATAAACTCGCCCAAGCCTTGCAGCGACGAATAGTAGGCCCGTCCGTTGTTGATTTTGGTAAATTCCTGCACAAATTCCCGCAGCCATTGGTCTTTGGCAATCATAAAAGTGGTAATCGGAATTTTGAGCCGACGGCATTGCGCCGCCAAATTGAGGGTTTTGTTCAAGATTTTTTTGTCGAGGCCAAAGGAGTTTTTGTAGTAACGAATCCCTTCTTTCAAGCAAGTTGGCTTGCCATCGGTAATCATAAAAATCTGCTTGTTTTTGTTCTTGCGGCGGCGGAGCAAATCCATTGCCAACTCCAAGCCCGCTACTGTGTTGGTATGATAAGGGCCAACTTCCAGATATGGCAAATCTTTGACCTGAATCTGCCAAGCATCGTTGCCAAACACAATAATATCGAGTGTGTCTTTGGGATATTTGGTCATAATCAGCTCGCTGAGGGCCATGGCTACCTTTTTGGCAGGCGTAATGCGGTCTTCGCCGTAGAGTATCATCGAGTGACTAATGTCAATCATCAGCACGGTACTGGTCTGAGCCTTGAATTCCTTGTCCACAATCTCCAAGTCCTGCTCCGTTAGCATAAATTCACCTATCCCATTGTTAATCTGAGCGTTACGAAGGCTCTCGGTCATGGCAATTTGCTCCATAGAGTCGCCAAACTGATAGTCTCGGCGGTCGGTGTTGAGTTCGTCGCCTGTGCCCTGATAAGGTGTGCGGTGATTGCCACTACTGTTGGTCTTTTTGAGTTTGCCAAAAATTTCGTCTAAGGACTGTCGGCGGATGCTCTGCTCGCCTTTGGGCGTAAGCACAGTATCGTTGCCATCGCTACCTTCACGGGCCTCTTCACGAATGTAGCCTTTGGCTTTGAGGTCTTCAATAAAGTCAGCGATGCCGTAGTTGTCGTCAGTGAGGTTGTATTGTTTGTCCAACTGCGTGAGCCAACTCAATGCCTGCGACACATCGCCGTTGGTCATGGTAATGAGTTGGTTGAAGATGTCTAACAACTGGTCAAACTTGGCTTTTTTGCCATCTTGTTGTTCTTCGGGTACAAAATCAGAAAAGCGATAGCCGAGCATGAGGTTGGGGATTGAAAGTATAAAAACTTGTCATTATTCACTTCACCAAACTTAACAAAAATTAACGGTGCATAGTTTGGGGAGGGGCAAAAAATGCTTGGAAACGGCCGCAGTTGGAGGCTGACTGATTTCTTGGCAGAGTTGGAGAGACAAAGATAGTAACAAGAGCATCTTCATATGGACTGTATCAATTGGTATTTGTAATTCCAATAATATACCAACTAAATCCTCCAATGTTTTCTAGTTTTTTCAAAATAAAATTCTGTTTATAGTGACCATTCGTATTATATCTATCTTCGGCATAATAATCCACAAAAACTACAGCTTCTATATTATCATTAGTAAGTTCCTTGATATTATAAATAGTAACTTTACTTACGCCACCATAAGCATTTGAAGAACAGAACCAATCCTTACCTTTTTCTTCCCATTTTGGATTAAGTGTTACTTTCCACGCTTTGTCGCAGTCGGAATCATTTAAAGCAGACAAAAAAGCTCTGCTTACTGCTTCTGGTGCTGTATTATCCAAATTATCTTCTGATACCTCAGACGGGTTTTCGATTGCAACAGCAGTTGTGTCAGTAGCAGAGGAGTCAGCAGCAGGAGCCATAGCAGCAGAGTCAACAAGAACCTCAATTTGAGGTACAGCGGCAGAATCAACCTTAGTTGAATCAAGAATGTTCATAGTAGGTATTGAACTACTATCTTGTGAGTTGGGGCTTTTATCGTACTTTAAAATCACAAACACAATAGTTACAATAAGAATCAATAGCACCACCAAAGCTGTATAATCTTGTGGCGGTGTTGTTTTAGGAGTTGTATAATAATCAGGTGCTTTGTCTTTTTTTAGTGGAGATGTAGTTTGGGGAGGGGTGGTTTTTGGGAATGGATTCGGGGGTGGGGTCTGAAAATTCTTTTTTGCTAATTCTTCAACAATTGTTTGTCCCCATTCCTCCGCTGATGGGCGTTTGTCAGGCATCTGATTGCCTTCCTCAAATGCTCTAAAAAATAATTGTTTTAGACTAATAGGTAATAAGTCAAAATTATTGTGAATCGGTGGAATAACCCTTAAATAGTTCTTTTTTGAACCATGCACAAATAAATTTTTCCGAATCTTCTCATCTATAGTTGTTACATTATCGTATTGTCCACCAGAAGTTGCTGTGTATGGGTGGATTCCAAATAGTAATTCATAAAACACAACTGCAAGTGAAAATCTATCCCATGTTTCTGGGATGAAGTTTATAGCTGGATTTAATTTTTCACCCTCTTTGGGTATGTATTCAGGTGTAGCAACTTTTCCATGATGTAACACACGTCCTAATTCAGCTATTTGTACAGAATCAATATCTGTTATAGACACTCTGCCATCATTAGTAATAAGAATATTCTGAGGCTTAAAATCAACTAAGATAAATTTCCCGCTCTGATGAATTGTATGAATAGCAATTCCAATATTTACACATAATTTCAGGCGATTTTGAACACCTATTATTGTAGAACGATCATACTTTTTTTTCCAAATACTATCTAATTTATTACTAATTTGAGTCGTAACTAACTCATAAAGTTGAATACTATTTGGAAATGCCATGGGCATTAAAAAACCTACAAATTTACCCCGAGCATTGAATAGCTTATCTAATGGATAGCAGATAGTTGTTCTTTCGGGTGAATCATTTGGAGATGTGTTTTCAATTAGAAAGGAAATTTTATTCTCCCTGGCTTTGGATAATTGGTCGCTATGATAAATTTTAGCACAAATATCTGGATTGTTGATGACTCTAAATACCTCTCCCTCCCCACCACTTGCAAATGGTTTTTTCTCTAAATTTATAGCAGTTTTAGTCGAATTATAAAACATTTTTCAAATTAAAATACCTAAAAGCATCGTTTTGTCATCTTGCTCATTTTTCAATCCTTCAGTCCCTGATTCTAAGAATTGTTTCCAACTCTCATTCATTGTTAAATTGGTTTGTTTCTGAGTCGCAACTTCTCGAATTTGAGAAACCAAAGGGTCAAAAAACTTAGGGTAGGGACGATTTGGATCTGACCACTTCTGTAATTCATTATCAAAAACGCTGCATTCAAAAGAATGATGCTCACACCCATCAGACATCAAGACAAACGCAGTAGTTTTTTTGCTAATAACCCTACACTCAGGCACCAATACTCCTGACATTCTCATGTCTCTATTTTTTAGCCACGTATGACTTGTCAAGAAAATTGTTTGGTTTGCTTCTTCACCCTTATGTGGCGTTATAATAGATTGCCAATGTCCGTTTTCATCACAAAAGCCTGCCCTTCCATCTCCTATATGTGTAACAAGTAATCCTAATGGAGAATGAATAACTACGATAACCGTGCATGCAAGTGACGAAATATCGGTCTGGCTATGATCTGCATAAATTTGTAATGCCCCAAATGATTTTTGTAATGCTTCGGTAGCAAGAACTTGCCATTCTTCTTCATCTGGAAGTCTCTTTTTGCTAATCCACCCTTCGTGTTCTATTAGTTCTTTGAAAAATCTGGGTACTGCTTCTGTGGCTACAAATGCTGCCCCAATATTTGACTTTTCAGCACTTCCTGCCCCATCACAACAAACACTGATTCCCCAACCGTCTGTTAATGAAAGAAAAAAGGCACTGTCCTGACAAGGAATCTGTTTAAGTATATGAGACTTACCAGGAACAGAAGCGTTAACAATAAACCATTGTCCAGATTGAGAGGATGTATTGGTGGTTTGTGATGTTTTAACAGTTTGAAGAGTTAACTTTTTTTGGTTTTTCTTCTTTTGGCGTTTTTTCATATAAAGCCAGTACACTAAAATACTGATTGTTAATATTATGGGGAATAAGAAAGAACTATTTCTATAAAATCTATATTCAGTTTTAAGCTGATTGAGTTCTTTTCCTTGTTTTTTTATCTCCTTTTGTAGCGAATCATTTGTGTTTCTTAGTTCAAAATTGAAGTCTTTCTGCACTTTTATTAAGGAATCGTACCTTTTTAGTGAATCAGGTAGTACATATTCTTTGCTGTTAGCTGTGGTATCTAACTGAGGTAGTTCTTGGGTAAAAAGCTCAAATGGTATGATAAATAAGATACATAAATGGGCGATTTTCATTCGCTAAACTTTAAAGTTTTTCATCCATGAAGTGGGGTCAGGCAAATTAATTTTGTCCCCGTCTTTTGAATTAGTAACCTGAGCCATACTGGCACTTAGCCATCTGAAAAATTCTAAAAATTTATGTCCTTGTAAAACAGCAGGAGGCATAGTTTCATCCGAAATGTATGTGAGTATTTCCATATTTGCATCTTCTACGCCAAGTGCAAAGAAGAAAAAATCTTTTTTTGCTACACTATCCCTGATCTCAGTTGCTAATCCTTCAATATCTTGGTCAGAATCAGGAGCTCCATCTGTAATCAGTAATACCCACGGTCTATAATATGGCTGCCCTGTTTGTTTGTACCAAGCCTTTCTTGATCTGGCGATATTTATTCCTTCTCTTACACCATCAACGAGTGCGGTTGTACCTTTTGTCGTCAGAATGGGCATCGTGAAATTTTGCGCTAAGCTCGGATCTATCAATGTCTTAACAACATCACTAAACTCAACTACTGCAATCTCTAAACGATTCGCTGTGGTTGATTCACTAAGAATATCGGTGTGAAAGGCTTGAATACTTTTATTTAGTTCGCTGATTCGCTTTCCATCCATTGAACCAGATACATCTAAAACAAGTACACAACAGCACTTTTGTTCATAATTCTGAGGAGATTCAGTAGAGAAGTTCATTTTATGATTTTTTAGAAAAAAGTGAGATATTATCAAACAAAAAAGCGTGGAACTTTGCAATTACTTCGTTGCTGAGGGGGTCGAATCCCTTGTTCACAAAGTAAAGCAAAGCCCACGCTGTAGCGTGAGCATTTGCTAAACTCCCCTGTGAACATTGAATTTTCGACCTTTCAGCAACAGGATTGTTATAGCTAAAATGCTATGATGTCAGTATGTCTTTAAATCTTTTCTTGTCTATATAAATGGGTTGTGAATTGTTGATGTATTACAAATGCCATAATTACCAAAAAAGTGATGAGTTCGCAAACAAAAATGCAGAAACTTATTCAACGATTCAGATTTTACTTAACTAAACAGATAAAAGGAGGTAGTAGCAGAGGAACTTTCAAATCCTCTAACGGTAGGGTGATTGCCTTTATTTCGAGATGGCTTGTCAAAATTTAGTATCTAACGATGTATTCCGAAGCTGGCCTTTTGAATGGATATTTTTTTAATATCACTCGTTTAAGCATCCCCGCTTGAACGCCAGCCCTGCAAATTGTCCGATACCCTACCAAATAGATAGGGGATTATTGCCTATATTTGCGAGCATTTGACACAACACAAGCTACTGATTACAAAAGAAAAGTGCCAGTCTATGTGACTACCAGCACTCCGCTTACGACTGAATTAAATGAAAGTATTAAAATTTGGCGGTACATCCGTTGGCTCAATCGAGAGCATCAAACAAGTCCTTGACATCATCAAAGACAACCTCAGTAAAGGCGAAAAAATCGCTGTGGTCTTTTCGGCAATGGGTGGGTTTACGAACCAACTCATCGAAATGGGCCAACGTGCCGCCCGCAAAGACGATTCTTATACCGACCTCATCAAGAAAGCCGAAAATAGGCACTTCGAGGTTATCAATACGCTCATTCAGCCTCAATATCGGGGACGAGTATTGGCCAATGTTCGGGTGATTTTCAATGAGTTAGAAGATTTACTCAAAGGCGTAAGCTACATTCAAGAAGTGTCGCCCCGTACGTCTGACCTGATTGTGAGTTTTGGTGAACGCCTTTCGACCATGATGATTTACGAATTGGTTGCTTCGCAAGGCATCAAAGCCGAATACCTCGATGCTCGTAAAGTGGTGAAAACCAACTCTAATTTCACACATGCTGAAGTGAATTTTGCCGTCACCAATCGGTTGATTCAAGAGCATTTTGCAGGAAACGATGCCCTTCAATTGATTACGGGCTTTATCGGCTCCAACGAAGACGGCGTAACAACCACCCTTGGGCGTGGCGGTTCCGACTACACGGGTTCGCTTTTTGGCGCAGCTTTGAAGGCAGATGTCATCGAAATATGGACAGATGTGGACGGTATGATGACCACTGACCCACGCAAGGTGAAAAATGCCTTCACCATTCCGACCATTACTTACGCCGAAGCGATGGAATTGACGCACTTTGGCGCAAAAGTGATTTATCCGCCATCGTTACAACCTGCTTTTGCTCAAAATATTCCAATAAAAGTCCTCAATACCTTCAATCCGTCGTTTGAAGGAACGGTCGTTAGCCGCACAGCACAGCCGAGCCCTTACGTTATTACGGGCATTAGTTCTATTGACAAATTGGCCTTAATCAACGTGCAAGGTTCTGGTATGGTAGGCGTGGCAGGGGTTTCGGGGCGTTTGTTTTCGGCCTTAGCCAAGAACAAAATCTCTGTGATTCTCATCTCGCAGGCATCGTCGGAGCACTCCATCTGTTTTGCCATTGATCCCAAGTTTACGGCTCAGGCTGAGGCTGTTATCAAAGAAGAATTCGGTAAAGAACTCGACAACGGCGACCTCGAAGGCATTGACCTCAATACACAAGTTTCCGTCATTGCCATTGTGGGCGAAGGAATGCGCCATAGCACGGGTGTTTCGGGTAAGTTGTTTTCGGTGTTGGGTAAAAATGGCATCAACATCGTGGCGACGGCACAAGGTAGTTCTGAACTAAACATTTCGGTAGTAATAGAGCAAAAAGACCTCTCCAAAGCCCTCAATGTCATTCACGATAGTTTCTTTGCAGATCAGGTAAAAACCCTCAACTTGTTCTTGGTGGGTACGGGTCTGATTGGTAAGGCGTTGCTCGAACAATTAGAAGGCCAAGAGCATTTTTTGCGAAAATACAAAGGGCTACGCATACGGCTCGTGGGGGTGATGAACACCAAGAAAATGCTAATTGACGAAGGAGGTATTGATAAAGAAAGATGGCAAACTCGTTTAACTGACAGCGACAAAGTATCTGATTTAGAAGGCTTTGTGAATGAAATTAAGCAATTAAATTTGCCCAATAGTGTATTTGTAGATTGCACCGCTGACAAAGGTATTGTGAAGTATTACGAGAGACTATTTGAGGCAAGTGTATCGGTAGTAACACCAAACAAAACCGCCAATGCTGCTCCGTATGAAGAATATGCCAGTCGCCACCGTTTGGCTTTAAAAAAGGGCGTAAAATTCCTCTACGAAACCAACGTGGGTGCTGGCTTGCCTGTCATCAATACACTGCAAGGCTTAACTGCTTCGGGCGATCGTTTCTTGAAGATTGAAGGGGTGTTTTCGGGTACGCTCTCATACATTTTCAACAACTTCCGCAAGGGTGTTCGCTTTGCAGATATCGTGCGAGAGGCCAAAGCAAAAGGCTACACCGAACCCGATCCACGAGAGGATTTGAGTGGCCAAGATGTAGCCCGTAAAATCTTGATTTTGGCTCGGGAAATTGGCTTGAAATTAGACTGGGAAGACATCAAGATTCATCAATTATTGCCTGATAATTGCCAAAATGCACCCACGGTAGATGCGTTTTTTGATGAATTAGAGGTATCCAATGATTTTTTTGAACAAATGGCCGATGCCGCTGAATCTAAAGGCGAAAAATTGCGCTTTGTGGCTACGCTCGAAAACGGCAAAATCAACATCGGTATCAAAACGGTAGGGGCGGGGCACCCGCTTTACCCCATGGAAGGTGCTGATAATGTGATTGCTTTCACCACCAAACGTTACCATGACAGACCGCTTGTTATTAAAGGCCCAGGAGCTGGTGCCGAAGTAACCGCCAGTGGGGTTTTTGCTGATATTGTGAGTATTGGGGCTTATTTGGCTTGATTTTTTGATATGAGAAAAATACAAATTTTCCAGACTATCGAAGAACAGAATGAGGCACAACTTCTTGATTATTTGAACATGAGCCCATTTGAGAGAATGAGCCTTATGTTTAAACTTCGGAAAATGAATGCCTCCTTCATGGAAAAAGCCAACGGAAGACAAATTGTGATTCATGATGGCCATAGACTTCGCTGATGAAGAGTTTTTAGCTTTTGTAGCACTCCTTCAACAATATCATGTAAAGTATATGTTGATAGGAGGAATGGCCATGAACTATCACGGTGCTGTTCGTTCTACTCAAGATATGGATATTTGGCTTGAACCTACCAATCAGAATCGGGATAAATTTTGTGAAGTGCTTTTGAAATTAGGCTATCAGGAAGATGAAATAGTTGATATTAGCAATTATGATTTTTCTCAACCATTTGTAAGCTCGGTATGGCTAAACGAAACCTTGAAAGTAGATTGCTTAACAAGAGTACATTACAAACTGGATTTTCATGTTTTGCAGGAAAGAGCACTTCAATGGGAAATAAAAAAAGAGGTGTTTATCCAAGTAGTTAATAGCAATGACTTAAGAGAAATGAAGGTGCTTTCTCGCCGAGCAAAAGATTTATATGATGTAGCTCGGTTAGATGAGTTAGCAAAAATTAAACGCCAAAACGACATAACATAAATATGAACTCAATAAAAGTTTTTGCCCCAGCAACTGTTGCTAACGTAGCTTGTGGGTTTGATATATTTGGTTTTGCCGTAGGTAGCCCCGGCGACGAAATTATTCTGCGTAAAAAAGACACGCCCGGCGTAGAAATTACGCACATCGAAGGCGACGAAGGCCGCCTCACCCGTGACCCACACAAAAACACAGCGAGTATCTCCATCTTGGCGTATCTGCGCCACATCGGGGATGAACAACAAGGCATTAACATTGAGCTCTACAAAAAAATGCCGCTTGGCAGCGGCTTGGGTTCATCGGCAGCAAGTACGGTAGCTGGTGTATTTGCAATCAATGAGTTGATGGGTCGTCCGTTGTCACAAAAAGAGCTATTGCCCTTTGCTATGGAAGGCGAACGTTTTGCATCGGGAACGCCTCATGCTGACAATGTAGCGCCGTCGCTGCTGGGTGGCTTTGTGGCCATTCGTAGTTACAACCCCTTAGATGTCATTAAGTTACCTACACCCTCTGAGTTGGTGGCGAGCATTGTGCATCCACACATTGAGGTTAACACTCGGGATGCTCGTAATATTCTACGCAAAGAAACTTCGCTCAAAAACACCATTACCCAAATGGGCAATGTAGCGGGCTTGGTAGCCGGCATGATTATGTCTGATTATGACCTCATTAGCCGCTCATTGGTGGACGTTATCATTGAACCTGTGCGGGCCATTTTGATTCCAGGCTTCGACGAAGTAAAAGAAGCTGCCCTGGAAGCAGGCGCTTTGGGGTGCAGCATTTCGGGCGCAGGGCCTTCTATTTTTGCATTAAGTCGTGGCATTGAAACCGCCGAAAAAGTAGGGCAAGCCATGCAAAGTGCGTTTAGCAAAGTCAATATTGCCAGCACTATTTATGTGTCGCCTGTTAATCAGAACGGGCCGATTATACTTGGGTAATAACAATCCGTCAGACCTTCGGTACAGACGGATTGTTATTGCAGCTTAATAGTTTTACCAGTTTTAGAAGACTTAACAGCCGCATCCAGAATTTCCATGGCTACCATATTGATTTTTAGCGAAGATAAATCGTCTTCCGAAGTCACTTTGCCACGCACTACTGCCGCAAAATAGCTAAATGGCTCGTCCATGGGGCTTGTCAATGGCGAAATCGTTACTTTTTCTTCGGCAGCGGCATTCCGGTCGCCTTTACGGAGGCGTACTTGTAGGCTACGGTCTGCAAATAAATAACCCGTTTTTCCGTAAACTTCTATATCCTTGCGGTCGAAAGGCCAGTTCCACGAGGCTTGAATGATAGCTTGCGCCTTTGGATAGGTGACAATAATGGTAGCTTCGTCATCTACTTTTGGGTAAATATCGGGCTTGATGGTTTGCGTAATAGCTGTTACAGACAAAGGTCGCTCGCCTTTCATGAGCCAACTCATCAAGTCAGCACCGTAGCAACCAAAATCAATAATGGCCCCACCGCCATTCTTGACAGGGTCGGTGAGCCAGCCGAAGAATTCATCCGAAACCCCAATTTCTTTTGGCCCACGGTGTCCGTCGTGAATCACTACCTTGCGGATGTCGCCAATCAATTGTTGTTGATGAATCATCTCAAAAGCCTGATGATGACTGGCGTACCAAGTGGTTTCGTAGTTGGTTAAGAGTTTTACTTTATGTTTCTGTGCCAAGGCTTGCATCTTTTTGGCGTGTTCCAAGTTCACCGCAAGTGGTTTTTCGACCATGATATGCACTCCTCGGGGCGCACATTTTTTTACGGTTTCTAAATGCTCATAAATGCTTCTGAAATCACAAACGGCCTCGGGTTTTGCCTCATTGAGGAGCGCATCCAAACTTGGGAACCAAAGTTTTTCAGAAAGTTTGTATCGCTGCAAAAGCCTCATTGCCAACTCTTTATTGGGTTCAGCAAAGCCCACAATTTCTACTCCTACTCGATTGGGATTCTGCAAAATCTGCCGCACGTGGTCGTGGGTCATGCCCGCAATGCCCATGCGAACAGGCTGGGCAATGGCAACATTGAGGAGCGCAAAAAAGAATAAAGAGAAGGTAAGTTTCATGGGATAGAGGTATTTATAGGTTAAGGCTGATTTTTTGTATTTTTAAGCCAAGACCTGAAGCACGTGGCAAGACAATAGTTATTAGGCTAACTTACCTCATAAAAATAACCACTGCACCTATCAACGTCAAGGCTAACACTACTTTACGGTAACTATCGTCTTTGATGATGGCCACAATTTTAATTCCTGCAAAAAAACCTAAAAAAATGGCTGGTATTAGCACCAAATCAAGTTGTAGGGTAGCAGTAGTGATGTTTTTCCAGACGAATATTTGAAAGGGCATTTTAAAAAGGTTCATGAACAAAAATATCCACGCCGCCGTACCGATAAAATCATTTTTTGAGGTGCGATGAGCCAAAAAGTAGATATTTGAAAAGGCTCCAGCTAAATTGCCCAGCATGGTAGTAATGCCCGTAATTAGCCCAATAACAATTGAAAAAAGTTTGTTAGTAGGTATCTTGTCAGACTTCCGGTACTCGATCCAAATCATGATAATGACCGTAAGCAAAATGATAATGGCCATTATTTTTTTGAAAAGTGCTTCGTCTATCACTTTGCCGATATACACGCCCATCAGAATACCTAATGCAATCCATGGGATAAGTCGCCAAAAATGCGACCATTGAGCATGTCGATTGTAGTAAACCACAGCAAAAATATCAGCTACACACAGCAGTGGTAACACTACGCCTGTAGAGGCTTTGCTACCAAATACCAATGCCATAATGGTAACGTTGAGTAGCTCTACGCCTTTTAAACCAGCTTTTGACAGCCCTATTATAAAAGCCCCCAGCATAATTAAAACCCAAAGCTCGCCCGAAAAAGTTGAAAATATCTCCATGAAATTGTAATTAAAGGCAGGTCTAATTACTCCACCCCTTTTACTTGCATCTGTAAGGTATAAACTGATTCGGTAGCGGTAATAAACAAGGTTTTTCGGTCTTTCCCGCCAAAGCACAGGTTGGCTGTCCAGCGAGAAGGCACCGGAATATTGCCTAATTTTGTGCCTGCTTTGTCATAAACCGTTACGCCTCTACCTGTAATGTATAGATTTCCTTCACTGTCGAGCGTGATGCCGTCTGAGCCTTGGGATACAAAAAGTTGGCGATTACTCAATGAGCCGTCTTTGTTGATTTGGTATTTGTAGGTTTTGTTAGCCCTAATATCGGCCACAAAAAGGTGCTTACCATCGGGTGTACCTACAATGCCGTTGGGTTGGGTAAGGTCAGCATCTACTACGATTGCTTCTTTTGCTCCCTTGGCTAAGTAATATACCTTTTGGCCTTCAATATCGGGCTTTTTGCGTGTCCAGTAGTCTCGTTGATAGTAGGGGTCTGTGAAGTAAATTCCGCCCTTGGGGGTAATCCACAGGTCGTTGGGACCATTAAGTTTTTTTCCTTGAAAATCGGTGAGCAATACACTTACTTGCTTGTTGGGACTAATAGCCCAAAGCTCGTTTTTTTCGTCAGCACATGACAATATTCTGCCTTTTTTGTCTAAATACAAGCCATTTGAGCGCCCTGTTTTTTCCATAAACAGTGAGAGTTGTCCTTCTGTATCGTATTTCCAGATTTTATCGTTGGGTTGGTCCGTAAAGTAAATATTGCCCTTTTTGTCCACAGCTGGGCCTTCGGTAAACGTAAATTGTTTAGAAACCTGCACCAACACCGCCCCAGGCTTCACAGTTCGGACAGAATCGGCTTTTTGGGCGAAAGTAAGCTGAGAGAAAAATAGGACAGCGATGAATAGGGAAACAAGTTTACGATACATAGTTGGTTTGAGGTTTTATTAGAGGTGCTATTTACGCATAATTTTGAAGTTTTCTGTTGAGGACAAGCGGTATTTAAAATGAATACCTTGACCAAAGTGAGGCAATCCTATTGGTTATTTATGATTTTGCTCGCATAAAAATAACCCCGCCCTATCTTTTTGGGATAAGGCGGGGTTATTTTTTGAAATAGCCTCGTTAGAAAGTTATTGTATTTACGGTACTTGAAGCTGACGTAGTTGGAGATGCTTTTAATGTTGCGCCCGTATTAGAATACGTTCCGCCTGTATATAAGCCCCAGCCCGATGAACTTCCGACAAAACTTCCACCAGTATAAGTGCCGCCGAAATATATTTTGTATGGAGTGCTTTTGGCTAAACTCGGATTTGAGAAGTGGAAGTAATAGTTGCCATTTTTAGGTTTAAATGTTACCATTTCTTTTCCAGTGCCATCTTCTATATGTAGTACTGAGGTTGAAGCGACTTGGACACTTGATGTTATGTACATACATACTTGTGTAGAAGCAGTTCCCATTGCTTTGGTCATTCTGGCATTAGAGCCACCAGATATTAATACTCCACCGTTCACAAGAAAATTACCATTTACATCAATACCTTCTTCGGGCGAGCTTGTAGGACCACCTATTATAGTAGTTCCTCCTTTAATAACAATATTTCCGTTACTATCTATCCCATCACTTCCTGATACAATCAATATGCCTCCATTGATGAATATATTACTCCCATCGTTCGATTCTGTGCCGCCTGTGGTTGTTCCCATAGAAGCATTGATTCCATCATTTGACGATGTTACATTGGTAATACCTCCGTCAAATGTGATGGTTTTAGACTCTATGCCTTCTGTTGATTTAGTGATGTTTATCTTACCATCTTTCACCGTAATAGATGTTTCTGATTTTATTCCATCATCGGTAGCGGCAACATTAAGTTCGCCATTGTTCATAACAAAGGCACCATCACTTTTAAAGCCTTTGGCTTCGCTGGTATTAGCGGTGTTGTAAGTGTATTTTGTACCCGTTGCCGAAATATCTGTGGTGCCTCCATTGATAGTAGCCGTACCATCAACGCTTATACCTTTTGCGCCTGTACCTGTGCTACTGATGGTTAAGTTTCCGCCATTAATTGCCAAATTCTTATCACAATTGATGCCCGCAGGCGCAGCAATGTCTGCATCGGCAGTATCATAATAGGCCGCACCGGTTGTGGTGATTTTTACAGTTCCAGCGGTTAGTGTGAAATCGCCCGTCGTTTTAATTCCCTTAGAGCCTTTGCCTGCAACAGTCAGCGTAACTGCATTGGGCGTACTAATGGTGGTATAACTTGTACTCTTAATGGCATTGCCTTTGTCGCCAGTTGTCGTCACTTTTATGGTTCCGCCTTTTATGAGTACATAAGGTGTAATTTTGGTGTCTGTTCCTTCGTAAGAGGCGGTAATGCCATCATCAACGCTATTAACGGTGATTGTGCCACCATTCAAGGCAATATAACCTTCGTCGGCTTCAATGCCATCTCCTGATGAAGTAACGGTAAGTGTACCAGTAGTCATCGAGAAATAGTCTTTGGCATGAATGCCATCAGTGGCAGCTCCGTTGATATTGATTGTAGTCTCAGTTACAGCAATATAGTCATCGCTTGCAATGGCGTGCTTGCTTTTGCCTGTTACATTTAAAGTACCTGTTCCCATGAAGTTCAATTGTCCTTCGCTAAACAGCGTGCCTTTTTGGTCTTCGGTACTTGATGCGTAGGTAGTGCCGTCTGTCAACGAATTGGTAGTGCCGCCTACCACGTTGATTGTTGCTTTTTTGCTTGACTGTATGTTAATGGCAGGGCCACTGCTATTGGTAAGGCTAAGACCTTTGAGGGTGATGTTAAATTTGTACTCACTATAAAGTTTAAAGCTTCCATTGGCTGCCGTGCCAGACAGCAGATAAACAATTTCTTTGGCGGTATTGGTTGAAGTAACCGTTACGTTTGCACCACTTACGGCAACACTAACACCTGCATTCTGAAACGCATTATTCACCGCAGCACTACTGGCAGAATACACGATAACGACGGTATCTTTTGCCGCACCAGCCGACCCTGAATCTCCTGGAGCAACTGTTATGGTGATTGTCAAACTTTGTCCACCCAAACTTAATACAAAAGTTGCTGTGCCTGCAGAAGTTGGTGTACCAGATATGGTGTAAGTCAATGTGCCAGAGCCTGTTGCGAGTGTTCCTGCGGCCAGCGTAGCGGTTAGCCCTTCTACGCCTGTCGAAGATGCCGTCGAAACTGTATATGCCCCGCCGTTTCCACCTGTATAAGTTACGGTGGCTGTACCTGTGTAAGGCGTTCCACTGGTTGCGGCTGCTGGTGCTGTTGTAGCCGTTAATGACGAAACACTTGCTTTTGAAGCAACCACAGGCAAAGATAGTATGCACGATTGTCCACCCACAGCAATAGAAAAAGTAGCTGTGCCAGCAGCAGTGGGTGTTCCGGTAATGACAAAACTGGCTGTTCCGTTTCCATTGGCTAAGGTTCCTGCCGACAATGTTGCTGTTAAGCCCGTAATGCCCGACGAAGCAACACCTGTGCCAGCCTCATAAGCTACGCCATTGCCCCCTGTATAAGGTACACTCGCTGTGCCTGTGTAGGATGTTCCACTGGTTGCCGTTGCCGAAAACGTTGCGTTTGCACAAGTTAATGCCGTAATCGTTGGTGTTGGCACTGCTTCCTCTTCGTTTTTACAGGCCTGAATCCCTAAAAATAAAGCAAGTAATAGACTTACTGCTAACAAACTTTTTCTTTTCATATTGATGTTTTCTTACTACTGAGCTAAAATTAAGTTTTTGCCTTCTTTTAGCAAGATAAGAATTCATCCTAAATGGTTGGGTAATTACAGTAAGATGACGGTGAATGGCAGAATTGTGTCGGTGAAGGTTGGTTTGTTATTGTGGTTCAACGCTGATTTATGAAGGGGGGATTTGTGGTGTTATTTTTCAACGTCGGCGAGGTTTTGAACCTCGCCGACGTTCCGTAGGCGGGAAACTGATTGCCAATGTTGTTAAATCAAATAATAACCAAAAATTTCCCCGAAAAAAAACTACATTTGAATCATCTCAACAAATGATTCAACCCATGAAAAAACTGTTACTTCTTTCGTTATGTAGCTTGGTTTACAGCACCTTGCTTGCCCAACCTAAAAACTGGACTCCCCAAGAAATGATTAAGCTCAAACGAGTGGCTAATTCGGTGATTTCGCCCGATGGTCGCTTGGTGGCTTATGTGGTTTCTACGCCTCAAATGGATGGTGAAAAGTCAGAGTTTTTGTCGCATATCTGGGTAGCTACCACTGATGGCAAAATCAATCGGCAATTTACTTTTGGCGAAAAATCATGTACCAATCCCAAGTTCTCGCCAGACAATACGATGTTGAGTTTTACTTCGTCGAGAGGGAAAGATGGGAAATCGCAGCTTTATGTGCTGTCGCTCATTGGTGGCGAAGCAGAACAAGTAAGTAACTGTAAATCAGGCGTATCTGCTTACGAATGGTCGCCAGACAGCAAGCGGATTGCCTTTGTAATGACTGACCCGCTAAGCGACAAAGAAGAAAAAGACCGCAAAGAAAAACGAGACATGGTGGTGTATGATGTCTTCAAATACAACCACCTCCATACGCTCAGTTTGCAGAAAAATGCCAAAGGCGAATACCCCACCAAACGACTGACTTCGGGTAACTATCAAGTAACAGATTTTACGTGGTCGCCTGATAATAAGACCATTGCATTTGTGCAGCAAGAAAACCCAACCGCCAATGTGGGTAGCACTCGTGACATGGCCAGTGTGCCTGCCGATAGCGGTGCAGTACAAAAATTAGTAACTAACAAAGGCAGCGATGCCCAGCCCAACTACTCACCCGATGGCAAATGGTTGGCGTTTGTGTCGTCGGGTAATGTGGATAAATGGTCAAGTAGCACGTATGTGTATGTGATGCCTGCCACGGGTGGCACGCCACAACGATTGGCCAAAACTTTTGACCAACAACCCAATATTGTGCGTTGGTCAGCTGACAACAAAACACTCTATATAACCGAATCTCGCAAAACGCTCACAGGCATTTATGAATTGCCAATTGACGGCAAAGAACCCAAGCTACTTTCGCCCGAAGATGGTGTGTATGGTAGTTTGTCTATGAACGACAAGGGGCAGGCTACTTTCATTTACCAAAACCCTGCTACTGCTCCCGATGTGTATGTAACAACGGCGGCTTCGCTGGCCCAACGCCAAAAACTCACCAATATAAACCCTGAGTTGGCGACCAAGCCTGTTGCCAAAACAGAATTAGTTTCGTGGAAATCAAAAGATGGTAAATTCACTATTGAAGGGTTACTTACCTACCCAAGCAACTACGAAAAAGGCAAGAAATTTCCCTTGATTCTGAACATCCACGGTGGGCCAGCAGGCGTGTTTTCGCAAGGGTATATTGGGGCTGGGGCGGTGTATCCACTACAAGCATTTGCACAACAAGGCTATTTCGTGCTGCGACCCAATCCACGAGGTAGCGTAGGCTATGGCGAGGAATTTCGTTTGGCCAACTACGACGACTGGGGTTACAATGACTACGAAGACCTGATGGCTGGCGTGGACAAAACCATTGAGCAAGGCATGGTTCATCCTGATAGTCTGTGCGTTACGGGGTGGAGCTACGGTGGCTTTATGACTTCGATGATTATTACCAAAACCAACCGGTTCAAAGCAGCTATGGTAGGGGCTGGCGTAACCAACTTGGTGAGCATGAACGGCACTACCGATATTCCGGGGCTAATTATTGACTCATTCGGTGGTGATTTCTGGGATCGTATGGAAAGCTATCAAAAGCATTCGGCGATGTTCAACATCAAGAATGCCAAAACACCTACGCAGGTCATCCACGGCGAAGCCGACGACCGAGTGCCTATCTCGCAAGGACGTGAATTGTACGTGGCTTTGAAACGTCTGGGTGTAAAAACAGAGATGATTGCCTACCCCCGCACACCGCATGGCCCACAAGAGCCCAAGTTTATCGAAGACATCGGCCAACGCATCATTCAGTGGTTCAACACCAATATGAGGCAACCTAAAACAAGTACTGCGGCGGCTGTGAGTGGGGGTGAAAAGTAACAAAAATCAGCTTTTAAGCGTAATAAAAGCAATTGATTGGGTAGTTTATGCACCATACATTTGCTGTTCTATGCACATTCATTGTAGCAATCGAATAGCCGAGGTAGATATTTGTGCTTAGAGTTTTATCACATTTTTAAAACAGCCATAAAAATGAAAAATTCAAAGCACATTTTATTCTTTAATCAAATTAGCATTACTGATATTGCCCAAGTAGGGGGTAAAAATGCCTCACTTGGCGAAATGTATAGCCAACTTACCTCCAAAGGAATTGGTGTGCCCAATGGCTTCGCATTAACTGCCGAGGCATATCGTCTGTTTCGGAAGGCAAATAACATTGAAAAGACACTGCATGAATTGTTGTTGTCGCTTGATACTCAAAACTATTCCAATCTAAATGAAATAGGGAACCAAGCAAGAGCATTGGTTTTATCAGCAACATTTCCAGACGAAATTATTATGGCTATTAACGAAGCTTATCAAGAGCTTTCGGCACAATGTAGCCTCAACAAATTAGATGTAGCTGTGCGAAGTAGTGCTACAGCTGAAGATTTGCCCACAGCGAGTTTTGCTGGAATGATGGAGTCGTTTCTAAACATCAGTGGTGAAAAACAACTGCTTGATGCCGTAAAACGCTGTTACGTTTCTTTGTTTACAGACCGTGCCATCAAATACCGTTATGATATGGGTTTTGAAGGGTTGGACATTGCTATTTCGGTTGGAGTACAACAAATGATAAGAAGTGATAAAGCCTCATCGGGGGTGGCTTTTACCATTGACCCCGACAGTGGTTTTCAAAACACTATTGTCATTAATGGCATTTGGGGGTTGGGCGAAAACATTGTCCAAGGTCGAGTAACACCTGACGAATGGATTGTGTTTAAACCAACCTTGAGCACATCCTTTAACCCCATCCTGAAAAGTCGCTGTGGTAAAAAAGAATATACCCTTATTTACGCCGAAAATGCCGAAGAAGCATCGGCAGAAAAAACAATTGTGAATTTTGAAACCTCTTTACAAAAACAAAACGAGCTTTCACTTTCAACACAAGAAGTAGTTCAACTTGCCAAATGGTGTGCCTTAATTGAAAAGCACTATGGCAAATCAATGGATATAGAATGGGCAAAAGATGGTTTGAATCATCAGCTTTACATTGTGCAGGCACGACCAGAAACCATTTACGGCAATAAGAAAAAACAAACAAACAAGCAGTTTACACTAAAAGAAAAAGGCGAATTACTGACCAAAGGCATTGCCTTGGGCGATGCCATTGCCTCAGGAAAAGCACGTATTTTGTTTAATCCACAAGAGGGTGAGCAATTGCTACAAGGGGAAATTCTGGTAACAGACATTACCAATCCTGACTGGGATCCTGTGCTAAAAAAAGCTGCCGCCATTATTACCAACAAAGGAGGTCGAACCAGCCATGCTGCTATTATTGCACGAGAATTAGGAACTGTGGCCGTGGTGGGTTGTGGTAATGCCACCGAAGTAATACACAATGGACAGGAGATTACCGTTTCGTGTTCAGAAGGGAAAGATGGCAATATCTATAATGGTCTGCTAAAATGGCAAGTAAAAGAGCAAGATTTTAGCCAGTTACCTATGCCTGCTACCGCTCCCATGCTGATATTGGCCGACCCTAACCGTGCTTTTGAGCTAAGTAACTACCCTAATAAAGGCGTAGGACTCATGCGTCTTGAATTTGCCATTTCTAACAGCATTCGTGTGCATCCGTTGGCATTGATTGAACCCGAAAAGGTAAAAGACAAAAAAATAATAACCGAAATAATGGAGCTAACCAAGGATTACATCAACAATACATCGTATTTTGTAGATAAACTTGCCGAAGCGGTATCCCTTGTTGCCGCCGCATTTTATCCGAACGATGTCATTGTAAGAATGAGTGATTTTAAGAGTAATGAATATGCCAACTTGATTGGAGGTAAGTATTTTGAACCCGAAGAAGAAAATCCAATGATTGGGTTACGTGGTGCATCACGTTATTACAGCGACTTTTACCAAAAAGGTTTTGCTTTGGAATGTGAGGCAATGAAAAAAGTGCGTAACGAAATGGGAATGCATCATGTAAAATTGATGATACCGTTTTGCCGAACTGTGGAAGAAGGTCAAAAAGTGATTGCCGAAATGGCAGCCAACGGATTGACACAGCAAGAAAATGGGTTAGAAATATATGTAATGATTGAAATACCCAGCAATGTGTTGTTGGCCGATGAATTTGCCAAGCTATTTGATGGCTTTTCGATAGGCTCAAATGATTTGACTCAGCTTACTTTGGGCCTTGACAGAGACTCAGGATTGGTTAGCTACTTGTTTAATGAAGAAAACCCTGCCGTAAAATATTTGATTAGGGAAACGATTTGTGCTGCTAAACGAAACAACATAAAAGTAGGTTTGTGTGGACAAGCCCCAAGCGACATCCCTGCCTTTGCACAATTTTTGGTCAAAGAAGGGATAGATAGCATTTCATTTAATCCAGATGCGCTGATAAAAGGAATTGAAAATATTTTAAATGCTGAAAACCAGCAAAATACATAGTAAGTTACAACATGCAAACTACCTCACAAACAGCTGAACAGGCGGTAAAAATGATTGAAAGTGGAAACCGTGTTTTTGTTCAGGGCAGTGCAGCCACACCTACCATCTTGTTAAAAGCCCTTTTCAGTAGAAAAAATGAGTTAAAAAATGTTGAACTGGTAAGCATTACCACCATGGGCAACATTGCTTTTAAGCCAGCAGAATTGGGCGATAGCTTTTTTATCAATTCTCTGTTTGTGTCGGCCAATGTGCGGGAAATGGTAAATGGCGATCACGGCGATTACGTCCCCATTTTTTTGAGTGAAATACACTTACTTTTTGAGAAAAACATTCTGCCCATTGACGTGGCTTTGATACATATTTCACCACCCGATAAGCATGGTTTTTGTTCCTTAGGCACATCTGTTGACATTACCCGTGCGGCTATTCGCAATGCCAGGCACGTGATTGCCCAAGTAAACAAGCAGATGCCTCGTACGCATGGCGATGGCATCATTCACGTAAGCGACATCAGTGCGATGGTAGAAATAGACGAACCACTACCCGAAGTGAGTTATCAAAACAAAATGACCGATGAAATTAAAACCATTGGTAAAAATTGCGCCGAACTCATTGATGATCGCTCTACACTCCAAATGGGCATTGGTGGTATCCCCGATGCCGTATTGTCTTGTTTGCACAACCACAAAGATTTGGGCATTCATACCGAAATGTTTTCAGACGGTGTGATTCCCTTGGTTGAGAAAGGGGTAGTTACCAACAAATACAAAAAGAAACACCGAGGAAAAATTGTAACAGGTTTTGCCATCGGAACACGCAAACTGTACGATTTTGTGGACGATAACCCCCAGGTGGCTTTTCTGGACATTGACTACGTAAATGACACCAAAGTAATACGTGCTAATCCGAAAGTGGTGGCTGTCAATTCGGCCTTAGAAATTGACATTACAGGTCAAGTTTGCGCCGATTCGATTGGCACATACCAATATTCTGGCGTAGGTGGACAAATGGATTTCATCAGGGGAGCGGCCTTATCTGATGGAGGTAAGCCTATCATTGCACTTACATCCACTACGTCGAGTGGGGCCTCCAAAATTGTTCCGTTTCTCCGACAAGGCGGGGGTGTAGTAACCACCCGAGCGCACGTACACTATGTAGTAACCGAATATGGCGTAGCATATTTATTCGGCAAAAACCTGAAACAACGTGCCTTGGCCTTGCTACACATTGCTCATCCAGCTCATCGAGAATGGCTCGAAAAAGAAATTATTGAGCGGTTTGGGAGGTGATAATTATAGAAATCCTGTGTGTGTTAGTTTGTCACACACACAGGGTTTTTAAATACTTCTCCTGATTCCCTTACATGGCTTTGGGTGGCTTGGGAGCATAGAAAATAATGGTGATAGACGGATAACCAAGCCCCTCGTAGGTACTATCAAATTTATTAAATTCTCGAACTTGACCATAACCATCTGTTTTGTTGGAAATTACATACCGCAAATTCTTAAACAGAGTACTGGCTTCTTTACCACCTACCGAATAACTTGCCCAAATAGTTTTTGTACCCGTATCATCAATAATTAGATTTTGAGCTGAAATAGGGAGTAACTCAAAACCATGTTCGGTTAAATTAACCGTAGTCCAAATGGTGGTTTCTGTACCAGTAGTCGGATTACGATCTACTAATCTTGTTTCTTTCTTGTAAACCAATGAGTACACAACACTTGACAATTGAAGTGTAGTAGGATTGATTACGGCTTGAAAATTTACACTCGCACTCGCACTTTTGTAATCGCCGCCATAGATGTTTCCTGAGTATTTGGGAGGATCTGTAACGCTATAGGCATACGATACCCCCGTTGCCGAAATACTTGCTGAAGTTAATGCCGTAAATGGAATTGTTTTTACACTTTTCCCAAAACGATTTCCAAACACTATTTCTTCAGATTGAACTTCGGTAGTTGTAGGCTTATTAGGAGCTGAGGTAGTAACATCTATTTTGGATGGTGCATCTATATAAATAAGCATTGAATCAACTTTAGAGAAGTCAAATGCAATTCCCATTTTTTGTTCTTTTGACGACACATTTAGTCCACCAAAAGAGATTCTGGCCGTTACGTACTCCGAATACGCTGTTTTCTTGGTAACCTTTCCTTCAAACTGACCATCTTTACATTGTATTATTTCCAAATCGTTACTGCCTCTGTCTTTGATAGTTACGGGGCCGTTGTATTTTATTTCTGTTGCATATTCTGTATCAGTCAGGTGTTTAACCGTTCCTTTAATGGTGCCATCTTCTAAAAACTTCTCAATTTCAATGGTTAAGGCTGGTATGAAAAGCCGCATGGCGTGTTTGCCCGCTTGAGCAAGATTTGGCACAATAACACTTGCCTGAGCCTCAACACAAGCCTCATCAATGTATGGGTAGGTATGCTTTCCTACAAAATTGAGCCAATACGAACGGTCAGTACATTGCAATACTCCGTTGATGGTATAGCCATGATCCAAAATATCATACGAATCAGTTGTAAGTTTAGGTAAGCTATAAGTCCGTTCACTATGTGTCACGGGAACCACTGTAGCTCCTTGCCAGTCCACACCAGCAATGGTCTGATTGGTAAAAAAGTTGGTATTGGTGTATAAGGCCGTCTGATGAGCAATGTCTCGAACTGTAGTGGCAGCTTTAAATCCTTTTACCAAATTGTCATTGTATTTTCCTTTTGAAAAATCACTGAACTTAGCTGGATAATCTTTACTTAACACATACATATATTCTTCATAAGGGTCAGGGTCGCCAAAGGGTGTTTTATTTGCAAACGGAGCTGGGTGCGAGTCGTCACGAACATGCACAGGCACACCATGGTCTGCAATCATGTGTAGGGTTTCGCCCATTGCACGCCAAGCCTGCACCATCAGTCGCTCTCGTTGTGCCTCATCAGCGGTTTCAAGTGCTTTTTTCATCCAGTCTTTTCCATTTTCCCAGCAATATTTGTGTTCATCTTTCAATCCTTTGCGGTCGCCCAAAGCCCATTCTATGCCATCGGTGCGGGGGTCGCCCGAATACGCATAGCCAATAGCTTGAAGCCAACTCAGCAACGTTGCTTGGGTTACATCACGTAAGTATCTTGAACCTTCTGGTGCAGTTGGGTCATAAAAGTGACGAAATGACGCTGGCACTTCGGGTTCATCAGCAGACATTCCTCCGTGCTTAATCCATTCTCGTACCGATTGTTTCTTATCACTTTCCGAAATGGCCAAAAGACCCGTTTGACTCACTGCAGTTCCGGTTAATTCCTGATCAAACGTAAACAAGTACTTCTCAAACTTCTTATCTGACGATATTGATCCCAATGAATAATCACTTAAAAAAGCGTTAATCATAAAATCATTCACTGCTGGGTGCGTAACCTTGTTTTCAAAGCTCGACAGTACCGCCACTACTCCAACATAGAGCAATACACCAATAAGGTAATTGGCAAGTCTGGCAATTTTTTGAAGTGTTTTCATGTGTCAAAAGGTTAGATTCTAACAAGTTTCCAGGTTTTGCTTTCTTGATAAGCCATTGCTGCTGTATAACGCTGTCCATCTATTGTGAAGGAATACACGGCATACATAGGAGTGGCATATTCTAATTTTCGTTGAGCAAAAGCATCGCCATACTTCTTCATCCCCGATGCCATATTTGGCAGTAGGTCTTTGTATGTTTCTTGTGCTGTTGGACTCATCAGACCTTTCAAGGCTGTGGCATCTGCTGAAATGAAGGCGTTTTCAATCAACTCAGCATTTTCGTCAATTACTTTGGTATCAACTGTTATGGGCTTGTTAGGGTCAACTGGCGTAACTTCTTCTTTGGGTTTACACGCCATCGGTTGAAACACATGATAGCCAGCAGCCAACGCAAATCCAAGCACAATTCTTTTTAAAAAGGGATTTTTCATAATTATCAAGGAGTTTATGTGGTTTTTAGTACATCAAATTTACCATTGATACATATCAGAGAATAGGAGATAAATCAAATCAGCATTTCGGGTACTTTTTCTCATTGATGAAAGCCCATTTTCGTTTATATTAATACGAAGGTTTTTAACTCATAGAACCCACACAATTTCAAGGAAATTGCTTCATTGGGAATTTCGTACGGCTTTGGCTTGAAAAAGAGTTAAACCGCCGGGCATCTGAGATGGGGCATCTGACCCGTCCAGCGAGGCTACTTTTTACGCTTCGAGTCAGACGGGGTCGCCCAGAAACAGTACACTAAAAGCAGCATAATTATGAAGGAAAGCCATCTGTTTGAGATGCTTACTGGATGTCAAACCATGCTGTTCGATTAGCAGACTGCCCGTTTTCGAACCAATTGCCAGCTACCCTTGATGAATTACGCTGCAACCGATAAATGCAATTGAGGTCGGCGCCTCCCTTTTTGATGTAAGCGGTTTCGGTAAATTCCAGCTCATCGCCTGTGAGTTTTCCTTCAATTTTATGGATAGCGTTTAAGCTCTTCCACGTAATTTCGCCCACAATTGCCCCTGACTGATTATCAAATTTCACAAATCGAATACTAAATGGCCAAACCTTACTCCCATTAGCAGCTTGGCCTTCAAACGATTTGCCACTTAACAGTAACTCTTTAAAACTATTTGAAACAGGAGGGGTCTCGGTTACAGGTAAGGCCTCTTTCCGAAAGTCAATGGTTGCAACATCTGCCAATGAAATGGCTTGCTCATGGCCATCTTTAAATTTGATGACCAGAAATGCAAAGTTTTCGGCATACCTGGCCTTTAATGATGTTACCATACTCACGCTTGGTTGAGTCAACTCCTTTTGATTCACTTTTACTGAATCTGTTTCAGCAGCATAGGCAGACTCCAACGCCAATTGAAACTTCAATAAAGACTTTGCCTCGCTTATTCCATTGAAAAAAAGCAAGTAGATAATTAAAAAATAAAGGCTATTTTTAGTTGATTTCATCTTGTTTTGGTTGTTAATAGCACATCATTATGCTAATGCATAGGTAGAAATGTTTGCTATGGCATCATATCATAATAGTCCATCCCAAAAGTGATTTTTGTCACGATTTTGAGGTGTTTTGAGCAGACATTTACTTTTGCAACCTTGGTCAACAATGCCTATTTTTGAAAACACTTATCCTCACTCGTACTCACTATGAAATCAGTTGCTTGGATTCTCGTTGCCTTACTCACTTTTTCGTCAGCACAAGCCCAGCGCATTGGTCAAAAAACCTATTGCAACCCGATGGACATTAGCTATAGGTACAATTTTGAGCAACTGAACGAAAACATCTCGTATCGTTCTGGTGCTGACCCTGTTATTATCAACCACAAGCGAGAATATTACTGTTTTGTAACCATTTCGGGTGGCTATTGGCACTCCAAAGACTTAGTGAATTGGAAATACGTAGTACCCAACAAGTGGCCTATGGAAGACATGTGTGCCCCTGCGGCGTTATCAGTGAGAGACACCTTGTTTTTGTTTCAGAGTACTTTTGAACAACGACCCATTTTTTATAGCGTAGCTCCCGAAAAAGGGAAATTAGAATTTTATAACCGCTGGCTGCCTCGCCTGCCCAAAGACATTGGCCCGTGGGATCCGGCCATCTTTCACGACCCTGACACCGACCGCTGGTTTATGTACTGGGGGTCGTCAAATGTATATCCTATTTTTGGAGCAGAGTTAGACAAAAGTCGGAGGCTTACGTATAAGTCTAAATACCAAGGGCTTATCTATTTAGACCCTAAAAATCATGGTTGGGAACGCTTTGGGCGTGACCACCGAGACACCATCAAGCCCTTTACCGAAGGGGCTTGGATGACCAAACATAATGGCAAATATTACCTACAATACGGTGCTCCCGGCACTGAGTTTAATGTGTATGCCAATGGCACTTATGTAGGCAACGACCCGCTTGGGCCATTCACGTATGCACCTTACAACCCAATTTCTTACAAGCCCGGCGGTTTTATGAATGGTGCAGGGCACGGCAATACGTTTCAGGATAATTACGGAAATTATTGGAACACAGGCACGCCTTGGATTGCCGTAAACTGGAATTTTGAAAGACGTATTGCCATGTTTCCAACGGGTTTTGACCAAGACGGACAGATGTACGCCAATACTCGTTTTGGCGATTTTCCGCATAAACTGCCTACAAAAAAATGGCAGAACAAAGACGAATTGTTTACAGGATGGATGTTGCTTTCTTACAAAAAACCTTGCATGGCATCGTCGGTAATGGATACCATGCGAGCCAATAAAGTAACTGACGAACATCCCCGCACCTTTTGGGTAGCCAAAACCAACAAAGCTGGTGAGTGGCTTTCGATAGACTTGCAAAATACGTTTGAGGTGAAAGCCGTGCAACTCAACTTTACCGATTACAAATCAGACGTATTTGACAGCAACGAACCACGAGTTTATACGCAGT
This sequence comes from Spirosomataceae bacterium, assembly GCA_044228045.1. Taxonomy (GTDB): domain Bacteria; phylum Bacteroidota; class Bacteroidia; order Cytophagales; family Spirosomataceae; genus JAXLVB01. The sequence continues at coordinate 326 of JBGAVQ010000038.1, read as the reverse complement.
TCAAGATTTATACCTCGCTCGACGGCAAGGTGTGGACACTGGCGGCGGATAATTTGAAGGAAGAAAAAAAAGACCGTGCCTGTGCTTACATCGAGTTGCCTAAGCCCGTAAAAGCCCGCTTTGTGAAGTACGAAAACGTACATGTACCCATGCGTAACTTGGCTGTAAGTGATATTCGGGTATTTGGCAATGGTAATGGCTCTGCACCACAAACACCTACTAACCTGACCGTAAAACGCCAAACGGATGAACGTAATGCTGATATTTCATGGGAAAAAGTACCTAATGCGACAGGTTACAACATTTTGTGGGGCATAGCCCCCAAC
>JBGAVQ010000037.1:0-28065 GCA_044228045.1 Spirosomataceae bacterium | reverse complement strand
ACCGAATAAGCCAGCGAGCCGCCTTGTGCGACTTATGTTTTATCTTGACTCGCATAAACCACGGGTCACCAGCGTTGTATTGAATAGGCTTAGAAAGGTCTATAAATTGCATAAAAGTCTGATGAGAAAGATAACAACTTTTGCACAAGTTGGTTTACTTTCTGTAATTTGCCAAAAGAATCTTAAATTATGAGTAGTTTGATGACGTTGATGTACCGAATCGTATGTTTTTTATTGATAGGAATGGTACTCCCTTCGCTCGGGTGTCGAAAAGGAGACCTGTGGAGTCCTGAAAAAATTGCCCAAGCGTCGGGTTTTTATGAAGGTATTATCTCTAAAGTACAGCCTGCGGCCCCAAGTGGGGGCCAACCCTTACCCTCTAAACCCGAAGATACTGATTATTTAGACAATGGTGTCATTCGGATTGGCGTAAACAAAGGTGCTGGCGGTGTAATTACCTACCTGGCTGATGCTCAACAAAAGGTAAACTTGGTCAATAACTACGACCTCGGCAGGCAGATTCAGATTTCGTTTTACGCAGGGCCTGTGCCTTTTGCACCCAATGGCAAGCAACCCCGAGGTGGCTGGGAACATACAGGCTGGAATCCAGTGCAGGCAGGAGACATCTTCGGTAATTGGTCTAAGACTGTTGAGTTCAAAAACGACGGAAAAGTAATGTACTCGAAGTCTGTTCCGCTACAATGGGCCTTGAATGCCGAACCATGCGATTGTACAGTAGAAACATGGATTGAGTTAAATGAAAATACAGCAAAAATTCGTCATAAACTTACCAATCAACGCACCGACCGCACCCAATACAACGCTCACGTGCAAGAACTTCCAGCGATTTATACCAATGCACCGCTTCGAAAAATTATGACGTATTCGGGCGACAAGCCCTTTTCTAATGATGCCGCAACGCAAATTACGCCTGACAAAGCAAATACTAATGCTTATTTTCATGCCAACGAAAACTGGGCAGCCCTACTTCGAGACGACAACTGGGGCGTAGGCATCTGGCAACCAGACGGTTATTATTTTGCAGGTGCAAGTTTTAACTTTCCAGGAGGCACCAATGAGCTTGCGCCATCGGCAGGTTATTTGTCACCACTCAAAGGCGAAATTCTTGACCACAATATTTCCTACGAATACAGCTATGTACTCATTGTGGGAAATTTAGGTCAAATTCGTCAGTTTGCTTATCAACAAAATGCTACGCAGAAGAAACTCCCTGATTATCAGTTCAAAACAGACCGACAACATTGGTACTTTATTGATGGTGTGCACGACAGCGGCCTGCCTTTGCAAGGCGAAATTGCCCTGCCCTTAGAACAAGAAAAGATTGAAATGTATGGCCCAATACAGTTTTGGAAAGCAAGCGATGTACCTAAACTGTACTTAACCGCAGCCTACCAGACCACTGCCAAAACAGGTCGTTTGTATTGGCGACGCTTGGGCGAAACATTGAAATTTACGCCCGAACAAAGTCTAACGTTTCCGATTATTAACGACGGGCAATACCATACCTATGAGCTCAATATCAGCTCAATACCCAGTTGGAAAGAAAGCATTATCCAACTCATGTTGGCTCCTATTGACACGCAAAAAGGAGTAACTGGGCAATCAGTCAAAATTAAGGCCCTAACTTATAAGCCTTAGAAGAAAAACCCACCCACTCGCAGCACAAGCGGACTACCATACAATGAATACGGGTTGCCGTTGGTAGGGTTAATTCCGTTTTTGTAATTAAAATCGTACAAAACAGTCAGGTTAAAACCACGTGGATTGCCTAAGCCAGCGCCTACCAAAAATGATGGGCGATAACTAAAACTCGGCGATAGACTCTCGTATTTCTCGATTTCGGCTTGTAAGTATCCGCCCCCAATGAGGTCTTGAAGAATTGGTAAGTTTTGCATCACAAAAGCCCGATATCCCATGGTGTTATAAGACTGGCGAAAGGTATTGCCAAAATTGTCGTAGAACTTCCAAGAACTGTATTGGTAAGTGCCACCAACGCCAATAATGGTTTGCTTGGTAGCCTGATAACCCACCATGGGCGATACCCCGATGGAAGTTGGATTCCCGATGCTTAGTCCGCTTATCCCTCCGCCAATTCGGATGCGTTGCCGAAAGCTAAGGTCTTTTAATTCAGGCTCTTGTTGCTCTTGATAACCTTCTTGCCGTATCACTACCGACTTGCTGCGAGGCTGTACTTCTGGGTCTTGTGCCATAGCCGCTTGACCAAAAAACAAGGCGCATAGCCCTGCTAATATCATTTTTCTCATTATGATTTTATTTTCAATTTCCTTATCACCTCAAAATTAACGTAATAACTACAAAAAATGGTACAAAGGTTCTCAATAAGAAATTATCATAAGGCAAAGTACCTGATTTCACCCAGTAACCTATTGGTTATCAGTTCATAAATTTTCAAATTAGCCTCGTTTCAAATTTTCAAATTCTTAGGCTTATTTTAAGTGCTGTCGTGCTTTTGAGAGCCGTTTTCACTAATTTTGCGGGATGAATCCAACCGAAGCACTTACGCCTATTTGCCCGCCCATCGAGAGCCTCAGTCCCAAGCAATTTATCCTTATCAAAGGCGCACGAGTCAATAACCTCAAAAATATTGATGTGGCCATCCCTCGCAATAAATTAGTGGTTATTACAGGCTTATCAGGCTCTGGCAAGTCGTCGTTGGCATTTGACACGCTGTTTGCCGAAGGGCAACGGATGTATGTAGAAAGTCTCAGTAGTTATGCCAGGCAGTTTTTGGGACGCATGGAAAAGCCCGACGTAGAGTACATCAAGGGTGTGTCGCCGGCGATAGCCATCGAACAAAAGGTTTCTTCTAAAAACCCACGCTCTACGGTTGGTACTACTACCGAGATTTATGACTATCTGAAACTGCTTTTTGCTCGCATCGGGCGCACTTACTCGCCTGTGTCGGGCCATGAAGTACACAAAGACACCGTTTCGGGCGTGGTTGATTATGTACTTTCGCATCCTGAAGGTACTCGGGTTATGATACTGGCTCCGCTTCATCTCAAAAACGGGCGTAGCCTCAAAGAAGAACTCAATATCTTGCTCCAAAAAGGCTATACTCGCATTGTGGCCAATAATGAAACGCTTTTTATTGAAGAAATTTTAGCTGAAAAACCAAGCACAAAACTGTCTGCAATTAGCTCTCCCTCATTTAGCATCCAAATTTTAATTGACCGTATTGCCGTAAAATCTAACGACGAAGAAACGCAGTTTCGCCTCGGCGACTCTGTGCAAACGGCCTTTTTTGAAGGCGAGGGTGCTTGTTTTATTGAAATAATAGGTGGTGAAAAACGGCAATTTTCAGACAAGTTTGAGCTGGACGGCATGTTATTTGAAGAGCCAACGCTTAATTTGTTTAGTTTTAACAACCCTTATGGGGCTTGCAAGCGTTGCGAAGGCTTCGGGCGGATTCTGGGCATTGACCCTGACCTGGTGATTCCCGACAAAAACCTGTCCGTTTATGAAGGTGCCATAGCCCCGTGGCGCACCGACAAAATGGGCGAATGGCTCGTACCCCTCATCAAAAACGGTATTCGGTTCGATTTTCCTATCCATCGAGCCTACAAAGAACTCACCGAAGCCCAAAAACAGTTGCTTTGGACTGGCAATGCCCATTTTGAGGGACTGGATGCGTTTTTTGCCATGCTTGAGGCCGAAACCCACAAGATTCAGTATAGAGTGATGCTGTCTCGGTACCGAGGGCGCACCACTTGCCCCGAGTGTAAAGGGTCGAGGTTACGCAAAGATGCTGGTTATGTAAAAGTAGGCCAAAAGTCTATTATTGACATTGTGTTACTACCTATTTCAGAGGCAAGTTCTTTCTTTCGAGAAATACAATTAGATGATCACACCGAAAAAATAGCTCGCCGTATCTTGACCGAACTCCGCAATCGCCTCGATTACATGGAGCGAGTGGGCTTGGGGTATCTTTCGCTTAATCGTCTCACCAGCACCTTGTCAGGTGGTGAATACCAGCGCATTAAACTGGCCACGTCGTTGGGTAGTGCGCTGGTTGGTTCTATGTATATTCTGGACGAACCCTCTATTGGCTTGCACCCACGTGACACCCAACGCTTAGTAAGTGTGCTGGAATCGCTACGAGATTTGGGGAATACAGTGATTGTGGTCGAACACGAAGAGGAAGTTATGCGAGCTGCCGACGAAATCATTGACATTGGCCCCGAGGCGGGCAGTCATGGCGGAGAATTGGTGTTTCAGGGAAACTGGCAACAGATTCAAAGTACTGAATTCAAAATGCTGAATGCTGAATTAAATGCAGAGAATCATTCAACATTTTCCCATACCATTGCTTTTTTGACAGGGCAAGATAAGATTCATATACCCAAAATCAGAAGAAAATGGTCTGATTTTGTAGAAGTTACTGGCGCACGAGAAAATAATTTGAAGGAATTGGATGTGAAATTCCCGCTTGGCACGCTCACTGTAGTAACTGGCGTGAGTGGGTCGGGCAAATCAACCCTTGTTCGTAAAATTTTGTTTCCGGCATTGGGGCGGCATTTTGGCAATTATTCCGACGATTCGGGTAAATTCAGTGATTTGCGAGGCAGCCTTAGCCGATTAGCTGCCGTAGAAATGATAGACCAAAACCCCATTGGTAAGTCGTCTCGCTCTAACCCTGTTACCTATATCAAGGCTTATGACCACATTCGCCTGATGATGAGCGAGTTACCTTTGTCAAAAACTCGTGGATACAAGCCTGCGTTCTTCTCGTTCAATGTAGAGGGTGGGCGTTGCGAGGTCTGCCAGGGCGAAGGGGAAGTAACCATAGAGATGCAGTTTATGGCAGACGTTCGCCTCAAATGTGAGTCGTGCGGAGGCAAGCGGTTTAAGCAAGAAATATTGGAAGTGAAATACAACGGCGAGGTGGACATTTCAGATATTTTGGCCATGACTATTGACGATGCCATTGCGTATTTCAAGCGAGATGAACCAAAATTAGCCGACAAACTCCTTCCCTTGCAAGAAGTTGGGCTGGGCTATGTACGCTTGGGGCAGTCTTCAAACACGCTGTCGGGTGGTGAAGCACAACGGGTTAAGTTGGCGAGTTTTTTGGGGAAAGGTAATGCTAATCAAGGTAAAACTTTGTTCATTTTTGATGAACCCACCACAGGACTGCACTTTCACGACATCAAAAAACTCCTCAAAGCCATCAATGCCCTTGTAGAGCAAGGTGATAGTGTGATTATTATTGAACACAACATGGAGATTATTAAATGTGCCGACTGGATTATTGACCTCGGCCCCGAAGGTGGCGAAATGGGTGGCTATGTTACCTTTACAGGCACACCCGAAGCCATGATAAGCTTAGAAAACAACTACACAGCGGCTTTTTTGAAAGACAAATTGAAAGCCCGTTAAAGCGTGGATTGAAAATAATGGTTTAAGCGGCCAACTGCTTGAATGCGCCAATTTAGCCAATTAGGGTTTTTTCATAACTTTTCTTAGTTTTGGCTACTTGATTGCGTTTCATTAAGCAACAACGAGTATTGAGTTTATGGTATTAAGATTTTCACATTCAAATACTAACAATCAGATATTTGTATTTTTCTCAATACCCAATACTACAAACTCTCTGTTCACCCTACTCACATTTAGTCATCGGAAAAAATGATTTCCAAAAAAGCCAAATACGCCCTCAAAGCCCTCAAGGTACTGGCACAAGAATACGAAAGCAAGAAGCCATTGCTCATTTCGTATATTGCTGAAAAAGAGAATATTCCGAAGAAGTTTTTGGAAGCTATTCTGCTTGATTTGCGCAATCAAGGGGTTTTGCAAAGCCAAAAAGGAAAAGGCGGTGGATACTTGTTGCGGATTCCGCCCAGCCAGCTCTCGTTTTCAAAAGTGCTACGTGTTATTGACGGGCCCATTGCTCCTACCTTGTGTGTGTCGCTTTATTTTTATGGCAAATGCGACGACTGCGCCGATGAAAACACCTGCACCTTACGCTCAGTAATGGAAAAATGGCGAGATGCCAACCTCGCCGTTTTAGATAATACTACACTTGATGAGCTTATTCAAAAACCCGAATAAGTAAGTTTGATAATGTGAATCAAACGTTGAATTTCTGCCCCATCAGGGCATACTGTTGGTAAAAAAGGTAGTTTAAATGCAAAAAGTGCCATTGGCACCGCCTGTTCGGCTTATAGGTCATGCCCAGACGGGGTCGCCCAGACGGGCCGTCAGACCAATTTGTAGCACTACTTGTTTAACACTACCTAAAATCGTCAATCAAAAATCCAAAATCATCAATTATTGTAGTCGCTTCTTACTGATGCTCAGGTCTTAATAAATCATTCACTGTTTTGACTGGGTTGAAAGTAATAAGTGGCACTTCGGCAAAAATCGTGTTCCAATCGGCCATAGAGCCATTCCAAAGACCGGGTAACTCTTGTGCTTTGAGGTCTTTGCCATCCTTTGATTTTTGGGTGACGAAGCCCGTTTTGGGATCAATGTATTTCAACAAATCAAACTTTTGCCCTTTGTGGTTTTTCAAAGCACACACCAAATCTACAGGATTAAAGTGCGTTGAGTTCATAAAAATGCCCTTCTGCGCCTCATCGTCCATGTCCACCTGTGCCGATTCTACTATTTGTAATGAACTTGTGCCATCAGCGTTTTGCGCCCAAAACGGCCCACCACCTGGCCGCCTGTGTTGGGTACTACACCGCAGATTCTGACTGGGCGGTTGAGCTTATCTTGAAAATACTCCTGCTGCTCTCGTTGGCTTTTTTGCCCAAATCCTTCGGGTGACTGTACACAAAGTTCTTGCTCAAAAAACTCCTTCAACTCTCGCAATAAGCTATCGTTCACATAGCCGTCTTCGAGCATTTCTAAGTATTTAAAAATCCTTTGTTGGTACTGCAACAATACACCAGCAAGGGCTTTTTTGTAGGCAATGGTGGTGTCTTTGAGGCGGTCTGGCACTACATTGTCAATGTTTTTGATAAATACCACATCTGCCGTCATGTCGTTGAGGTTGGCCAGCAAAGCCCCATGCCCAGCAGGTCTGAAATGAAGCGAGCCGTCTTTTTCACGAAACGGCGTATTGTCCATGTTAACGGCAATGGTGTCAGTAGCGGATTTCTGCTCAGAAAAAGCCACTTCAAATTTCACGCCAAAATGTGCTTCAAAATTAGCTAATACACTATCTATCAAGGCTGTAAACTTTGATTGGTGCTCGGGCGAAACAGTAAAATGAAGCCGTACCGTACCGCCAGAGTTGGCATAATGTGCTCCTTCTACCAGGTGTTCTTCGGCAGGGGTACGTGCGCCATCGGGATAGTTGTGAAATTTGAGTAGTCCTTTGGGTAAGCTACCATAACCTAAGCCTTTGTCAGTCAAAAAATAGTCGGCGATTGATGTTTGGTCTGCATCGGCAGCTACCAATGCCATGAGGTCGTTGTAAAAAGCAAAATTAGGCAGTTGTGAAAAAAATTGCTCAACCGACTTATCGCTTTTCCCAGCCTCCAGAAACGAAAACAAGGCTTTGAACATACGAGTAGCAGCCCCCGAGGCTGGCACAAATTTGAGGAGCTCAATGTCGTTTTTCTGTGCATCAAATACTTGTGTGTATTGACGCACCTGATCGTCGCTTAGGCGCAAGATGCCGTCGCCAACGGTAGCAGCTTTTGACAGCGGCAAAAAAGGGAATCCAGCTTCAAAATCGCTGATTTGTTGCTCAATTGTGGCTAAATCTATGCCTTTAGCGGCGATTTGGGCTAAGTCTTGGTTGGTAAACATGTAGCAGAAAAATTTTGTAAATGATAGGTCAGTAATTTTGGTAACGTAACCTTTACATAAGAAGATTACTATTTTTAACAATTTTAATGAAACTTTGCGTTAAAGTTTCAAAACGAAGTTGAACTTTCCAAACAATTAGCCCATCAAACTTTTTAAGTGCTTTATATCGCTCTTTTTGGCACTTTTTGTCTGTGCTTGCGACCCGCCTGCTCCTGCCCCAGCGACAGAAGCGACGTTTGACAATGCTGTGGAGGCAGGTGTGCTTACCAGCAAGGCAACCGAAGAATTATCAGGATTGGTTGCCAGCCAAACTAATTCTACCCTGCTATGGGCGCACAACGACTCTGGCGACCAAAATACCTTGTACCTGCTTGACAAACAAGGCAATAACAAAGGAACGGCCACTTTAGAAAACGCTACTAACCGTGACTGGGAAGATATTGCCTACACATCGTTTGCAGATGGTAACTACCTTTACATTGGTGATATTGGCGATAACACGGCGGTGTACGACGACTATGCAATTTATCGAGCCAAAGCCAGCATTGACAGGTACGCTTCGCCCCGCAGGTGAACTAAAACCGAAAAATATGCCATTTCGCTACGCGTGGTACGACGCCGAATGCTTGCTAATAGACCACCAAACCAAAGACCTTTACGTAGTAACCAAGCGTGACACCAAATCTCGACTTTATCGCCTACCCTATCCGCAGTCGGTTACTGCACTCAATACTGCCCAGTTTGTGATGGAACTGCCGTTTAATTACTGCACGGCAGGGGATATTTCGGCAGATAATCAAGAGATTTTGCTTAAAAACTATCAACAAGTTTTTTATTGGAAACGTCGCTCGGACGAAGCCCTCACCGATGCCCTCAAACGTGAGCCTACACTATTGACCTACCCCGCCGACCAAGAACGCCAAGGCAGAAGCCATTGCTCCGGCCGCTGATGCCAGTGGTTTCTACACCGTTGGCGAAAAACTCACTGGCTTTGATGAAAAGCAGGAGTTGTTTTTCTAAGAAAAAAGATGAAGTGAAAATAGCTCAAAAACAAGCCATTATGACTTAGCTGTTGAAACGTATAACTGTTTCGTTTAATAAATAGTTAAACGTTTTTGGCTTGTATTCATTTTTTTACTACAATTGCTATCTCTTCTTATGTTTTCCTAATTAATATCTATCCCCATGAAACAACTCTTTACCTCGTTTCGACTCTGCTTTTTTAGTAATACTTGGCTTGTTGGCTTACAACAGTTCTATTGCCCAAACCATTTCGTCTATAGCCGTCCTCCCTGCTGGTAACAAATGTGGTGGTAGTACCGTTTCTGTTACTGTTACCTTAAAGTGGAGCACCAAGTCGATCTATTAACCTAACTTTATCTTTGAAACAGCGGTTGTGGTGCTCTTGTCACTGAAGGCCCTGCTACTTACACTATTAGTACATCATCAGCTACTTTTAGCTACACACTACCAGCAGCAGGGGGGCTCCTCACGGGAAATACTAATCGTACAGTTAAGGCTACTATTACAGGCTCAAGTGCAAGAGTATGTTCGGCAACATTTAACTTAGTTCCCCTACCTGGCTTGTTACCTTCTTTTAACGGGTTCTTGGGCGTTAGTGGGCCTGGTTGTAAGGGCATTGCTGGTAATTTAACAACTGGATCTATAACTCCAAGTGCGGCAACTTATAGCTGGGGGGCTTCTGCTGCTGGTACTTTTAGTAACTCTGCAGTAGCAGACCCTACGTTTACGCCTTCGGTAAATGGGGCATATACCTTCACTGTATCAGCCACTACAACCAATACGCTTAGTTGTACAACATCTGCCACTACCAGTATGTCTGTTAGCCCTCCCGCACTTACGGTGTACGCCAATTCTATTTTAAATCTACCGGGCTGCAAAGGCACTCCTGCCAATCTTTCTGTTTCGGCGACTGGTTTTACATTAAATTCCTTTGGTTGGGCATCTTCTGGGGCGGGTTCATTTGTTTCGGCTACAGCTAATCCAGCCTCATTTACGCCTACGGCTGGCGGTGCTTATACCTTTTCGGTCACGGCGGGAGCAGGTCCAAGTTGCAGCAATACGGGTACGGTCAGTCTAACCGTCAATGGGGAGTCTGTTATTACACCTACTGCTCCTATCTGTGTTGGGCAATCTATCAGTTTATCTGCTACAGGCGGGGGGGTTAATAATTATTCTTGGCAAGGCTCTGGAACTGGCGATGGCTCTTTTTCTTCTACAGTGAGTAACCCTACCTTCGGGCCAGTTTTCAATCCTATCTTTACAGCACTTGGGAGTGGCACAGTCACCATTAGTGTTACGGCAAGCCCCTTGTTAGGCTGTTCTGCTACAGCTGCGGTTGCTATTACTATCCACCCCTTACCTACGCCTTCGGCCAGTGTAGTGTCGCCTGCTTTAATATGTAAAGGCAGTACGGTGCAACTAACTGTCACTGGTGGAACAAGTTTTGCTTGGAATAAAAGTGGAGGACTACCCCAGGGATTTAACTCTACACTTAGTAACCCGAGTTTTTTGGTACAAAGTATTACCAGTCCTGCTTTTAATGGCACTTTTAGCGTAACTGTTACTAACTCGAACTCATGCAGTAATTCCACCACTGTTTCTTTAACCGTTACGCCGCCACCTCCTATCTTGGCCAGTAGTAACTCTCCAGTTTGTGAGGGTTTTGAGCTTAATCTTTCAGTTAATACCAGTCCTCTCAGCGGAGGTAGCTTTTCTTGGGCTGGGCCACCCAGTTTTTCTACTACCACCAAAAATCCAAGCATCAAAAAAGCATCGCTGGCTAATGATGGAGTCTATACCGTTACGTTTACAATTATAGGCGAATGTCCGGCCACGGCTACTACGTCGGTAGTAGTAGTGTCACAACCTGAGGCCAATTTTACAACATCGTCGGGCAAGAATTTCCTGTGTCCGGGCCAAACACTGGTGCTTACAGCCCCCTATCGAGACGATGTAACGTATGAGTGGTTTTTGAATACCTTCGCCCTAATACCTCCTGGTAATGGACAGAGCCTAACCATCACCCTGGCAGGGCCTTATACCATTAAAATGACCGGTACAGGTGTTTGTAAGACTACGAGTTCTAAACAAATATATATTACGGCGGCTACTCCATTAACTGTAAGCGCAACAAATACCGTTACAGCCTCTAAAATTACGCTAAATGCGAATCCAGCAGGGCAACAATATGCGTGGTCGGGTCCAGCGAGTTTTAGTAGTGCGTTGAAAAGCCCAGTTATTATGCCTCCAACACCTGCCAATGGCGGCACTTATACCGTTAATTTCTTGACACCAAGCACTGGATGTACGGCCTCAGCCACCACCTTTGTCAATTTGGGAAGCAGCCGCTTTGCTACTTCGGATGAGTCGGTTGCTGATGCTTTTGAACTAAGCACCTATCCAAACCCTACTGCAGGTCAGTTCAGTGTAGTTATTCAATTACCTGAACCAAGCACTGTAAAGCTAAAACTTAGTAATGCCTTGGGTAATAGCCAAAGCGAGTGGCAGTTGGGCGAAGAAAGTCTGCGTCATGAAACAAGCGTAGATTTGGGTCGTTATCAACCAGGGCTATATTTGTTACAAGCCGAAAGTAACAACAAACGAGTAGTAAAAAAGATAGTGAAGATTCAATAATTAAAGTTTGTTAATCCCACAAATGTCATCCTGAAAGTATCTACCTTTTAGCCCAAACCAAATTTCTTAGACAGCATAAGTTAGGTGCTTGCAGCATGACATTTCCATAACTATCTTGTTTGTTTAGGTGCTTTTAAAACTCAAGCGATGGTATGGCGTTAGGCCATGTTGTTGAATGGCTCGTTTGTGTTGGGGGGTTGGGTAGCCTGCGTTGTGACTCCAGCCATAATGTGGGTAATCTTGGGCAAGCTGTTCCATGAGTTCGTCTCGATAGGTTTTGGCCAATACCGAAGCGGCGGCTATCGAAAAGTATTTGGTGTCGCCTTTTATGATGCAGGTATGCGGCACAAACGGATAAGGCGTAAATCGGTTGCCATCTATCAATAAATGCGCTGGCATAAGTGATAGCTGGCTAATGGCTTGGTGCATGGCTAAAAAACTGGCTTTCAGAATGTTAATCTGGTCAATTTGCTGATTAGACACCTCGGCAATGGCCCAGGCAAGTGCTTCATTTTTTAACTCAATTTGTATTTTTTCTCTAAGCGTTCGAGAAAGTTGCTTCGAGTCCGTCAGTTGTGGATGATAATAGTCGGGGGGTAAGATAACCGCCGCTGCCACTACTGGCCCAGCCAAACAGCCTCGGCCTACTTCGTCGAGGCCAGCTTCGAGTACATTGGCATGGTAGTGGGGTAACAACATCAGTCTTCGAGTATGTTAGCAATAAAGGTAGTTTTGGTAAAAAAAGCCAACAACCAAAACACTATAGCCCAGCGGAGGTAGTTGTGGTACACATCTTGTACATCTTTGTACTTGGTGTTTTTGATTTTTACTTTCTCCAAACGGTCAATTTGGTTAAAAATCAGTTTCAACGACTGCGAATCTGTGGCTCTAAACGCCTGCCCTTGTGCAATGGTTGTAATTTGTTTAAACATGGCTTCGTCCACTGTTGGCCCAAACGACTTGGTAGAGTCTTTTTGCATCACTACTTGATTGCGTCCTACGGCTATAGTATAAACTTTTACATTGTAAGCACGGGCCAACTGTGCCCCCATGATAGGGTCAAGTTCGCCGGCAGTATTGTCGCCATCGCTCAGCAAAATGGCTACCTTGCTTTTTGATTCACTCTCTCGTAAGCGATTGATACACACGCCCAATGCCTTACCAATGGCGGTACCAGCCTCCCGAACTAAAGACGGTTTGATGCCCAACAAGTATTCGTTGAGGGCTTCGTAGTCGGTAGTAGGTGGGCAAAGTGTAAAGGCATCGCCAGCAAATACCACCAGCCCGATGCGGTCTTGAAAACGCCCTTTGATAAAATCGGATGCTACTTTTTTGGCGGCTTCGAGGCGGTTGGGCAATACGTCTCGCTGCTGCATAGACTCCGAAATATCTAATGCCAACACAATATCAATGCCATCGGCGGTTTGGTTGGTTTGCTCGCTTACTTGCTGCGGACGAGCCAACACTACCAACAACAACATGACCGAAATTGACATTAAAATAGGCGGGATGTGCCGCAAGTAACTAATATAACTACTCCGAAAATCTTCACGCACAAAGGCCATTTGCAAGCGTTGTTGCGAACGACCCAAGAATAACCACCGCAATAAATAAAGAAAGGGAACAGCCAAAATGCCGTACAGAAAGTAAGGGCTTTCCCACTCAAAACTGCGGAGGGTATTCCACGTAAACCAATCTAACGAGAACCAATCTTGCATAAATGAGGCAGAAGGATTAAAAAACATCACAAATTAGCCCTACAAAAGTATATTTTAGCGTTTGACTTCACATTTTTGTAGCAATATTGTAGAGACATTTATCCTCAATGTGTTCAAAAATCGGAATAAACCACTAATAATCAATGGTTTATTTACAAATTTTGGTTTACTTATGGCTAATCGTTTAGCTAATCTCTTGCCATTAAGTGGCGATTCAACTACTACACATTCGTATGCTCGGAAACTTGAACTCTTTACGGCAAGTATTCCCCTTGTATTGTTTTTTTTATACTTCTGGAAATTTGCAGTAAATGCCCCGTGGTTTGATGATGTAGAGGCATTTCCAGCTTTTCTGATAGATTTTTCAAAAGAGTCTTCCATTTCTCAAAAATTAACCCTCCTACTCAAGCCTAATAATGAACACCGTATTTTGTTTGCAAAATTAGTGACGGTTGTTCAATATTGGTTTACTGGAGCCATTGATTACCGATGGCTTATGCTCATTGGTAATTTGAGTGTAGTAGGCATTTTCTTGCTGATTTTTAGGGTGTTTACTCGTAACCAACTGTCGGGGTGGTATCTTGTTCCTTTGTCGTTAATCTTGTTTCAACCTCATTATCATTTGGTTTCGTTTTGGGCCATTACCAGTTTACAACATCAGCCAACAGCCTTTTTGGTATTGCTTTCGTTGTATTGTTTAGTCAAAAAATCATGGCAGCACTTTATGGGATCTGTGGTTTTGATTTTGTTGGCTACCTTCTCAATGTCAAACGGAATGTTTGGTTGGTTGGCAGGAGCAGTTATGTTGTTTTTACAAAGCCGATATAAAAGTTTGCTGCTATGGACTATGTTGATGGTGTTTGCTGTTTTTTTGTATTTCTGGGGATTTAGCACTCAAGGCAACGAGGCGGGCTTTACCTACCTGCGGGCGTATCCGCACAAGATTGTTTTGGCATTTTTTACTTTTATTGGTGGTTTTTTAGATTTGTTGCCTTCTCAATATGAACCCTTTCGATTTGCATTACCCATCATCTTCGGTGTTTTTATGACCCTTGGCTTGGGTATGTTGGCTTGGCAAAGTTTAGTGCCTCGTAAATCAAATAGTCATTCTACTACTTGGCAACGCCTCACAACTGATGAATTATTTGTAGTAGGTGGGCTTATCTATTTGTTAATCAATGCCTTAGTAGTATCTATTTTGCGCCCCCGCTTTGGATTCGGGGTATTGGTTGTCAGTAATTACAAGCTATATCCTACGCTTTTGGTTTCTTTGTTTTATACGTGGTGGATGCTACGGCAACACGCTAAAAAACAGAAACCCTCGCAAAAACAGTTAGTTGCTTTCATATTGGTCACGCTACTCGCCAATGGGCTGGCATATTGGCGATTCACGCCCGAAGTGGAGAACCGACACCGAAATTTATTGGCAAATTGTTTCAATCAACGTTACAATCAAGTTGGTTTGGGGGGTATGGTAGGCACGTCGCTTGCCAGCTATATCAACAAGGTACTTACACAGAGTATCAATGCTAAACATTACCAATACCCACAAGCCTTTTACACACCCTATCAAGCAGAATTACGCCTACCCGCTACTAATCAAAAAGTTTTTCCCAATGTAAGTGTTATAGACACCCCTGCTCATTTTGCCATTTATAACCCTGATTTTCAACAAGATAACCTTTCATCAAGTACTTTTTATTGGATACTTCAATCGGTGCAACATACCTACCTAATTGCCACACAAGCGGCTCCTTATGAGGGTCGTAATCCGTTCAAACGAGGGCGGGGGGTGGTTGCATTTGTGCAAAAACCTCTTTTGTATTCGGGAGATTATCAGATAGGTATGCTTGGGGTTATGGGCAAACAACATGAGTTAAAGTGGACAAACAAAACCTTACACAAACCTTGATGGCTTTGAGTGAGGATACTTAAACAAACAAGATTATTTTACAAAATCCTCATTCTCAGATATTTAATTCATAAACCCTCAAATTATCAAATTTCCAAATTACTTATCCCATCAAAGTATCGTATTTTTGTGGCTTGTTGATTTTTCCTCAAATTTTGCCCGTTTTGAACCCTGAACTCCCCCAAATCTCCATTGTTGCGCCACTTTACAACGAAAGTGAGTCATTTCCTCACCTAATTGGCCGTTTAACTACCCTCATGGATTCGTTGGAACACCGCATTGAAGTAGTGTTGATAGACGACGGGAGCCGAGATAATACCCCTCAGCTCATGCAGGCATTGGCCCTGAGCGATGCTCGCTATCATTGTATTTTTTTGTCTCGCAATCATGGGCATCAACTGGCTCTCACAGCAGGTATTGCTTCGGCACGGGGTACGGAGGCACTTTTTATTATTGATGGAGACTTGCAAGATCCACCTGAGTTGTTGCCTAAATTTTATGAACAATACCAACAAGGCTACGATGTTGTGTATGCCGTGCGAACCAAACGCAAAGAAAATTGGATAAAACGGGGGGCTTATTATTTATTTTATCGCCTGCTCAAAAGCATTTCTTACATTGATTTACCCTTAGACAGTGGTGATTTTGCTCTCATTTCCAGGCGAATAGCTGATATACTTAACCAAATGCCCGAAGAAAGTCGTTTTTTGAGAGGGATGCGCTCGTGGGTGGGTTTTCGGCAAATTGGTGTTCAGTATGAGCGAGACGAACGGGTGGCTGGTGCGCCAAAATATTCGTTTAAGCAACTTTTCCGACTCGCTTACAACGGTGTCTTCAATTTTAGTGAGTTCCCTATCAAGTTTGTTACTCGCTTAGGAGGCTCATCTATCTTGCTATCGCTTCTCTATCTTGCTTATGTAGTTTACAAAAAATACTTTCTGGATGGGGTCATTGAAGGCTTTACAGCATTGCTGTTCGCCCTTATCTTATTTAGTGGCATTCAGTTAGTTGCCTTAGGAATTATCGGTGAATATGTGTTGCGAATCTTTTTTCAGTCCAAAAACCGTCCCTTATTTATTGTAAAAGAGGTAATTAAGGATGGGAAGCGAAGTAAAATATGAAGGGTTAGCGTGTGCAGTTACCTGCTACCACACACTAAAACTCTTGAAGTCTGTAAAATGTAAAGACTACGCACAGTAGCGATTGTTACCCCGGGTTACGCACCCCGCTCAATGCTGTAAACTGAATTACCGCCCAATTGCCACTTTTTTCAGAATGGTATCAATCACTTGGCGGGTTGATATCCCATCGGCTTCGGCTTCGTAGTTGAGAATAATACGGTGGTTGAGTACGTCGGGGGCTACTTCTTTGATGTCTTCGGGCAATACAAAATCTCGTTCATCAAAAAAAGCCAATACCTTAGCGGCCAAGTTGAGGTTGATGCTGGCTCGTGGCGATGCCCCAAATTGCACATAACGGGCTTCGTCTTTCAGGCCATATTCCATCGGGCGGCGAGTCGCAAAAATCAGCTCAATAATGTAGCGTTCGAGTGTTTCGGAGATGGTGACTTTGTTAATTTCGTTTCGGATGCCATAAATATCTGCTTTTGTCAACATCTTTTGCACTTTGTAGTCAAAGTCCATATTCGACATCCGCCGCATCACTTCCAGTTCTTGGTTTCGGTCCAGATAATCTACAAATAATTTGAGCATAAAGCGATCTACCTGCGCTTCGGGCAGAGGATAAGTACCTTCATGCTCAACGGGGTTTTGGGTAGCAAGTACCAAAAAGGGGCGGTCGAGGTAAAACGTTTCGTCGCCAATGGTCACTTGTTTTTCTTGCATGGCCTCCAATAGAGCTGATTGCACCTTGGCGGGAGCTCGGTTTACTTCGTCGGCCAGTACCAAATTGGCAAAGATTGGCCCCTTTTTTACTTCAAAATCATTGATTTTTCGGTTAAAAATTACGGTTCCTGTTAAGTCTGCGGGTAGTAGGTCTGGGGTGAATTGGATACGATGGAATTGCAGGTCAAGTATTTTGGCTAAGGTGTTCACAGTCAGGGTTTTGGCAAGACCAGGCACACCTTCAAGTAAAATGTGTCCACCCGTAAAAAGCCCAACAAGCAAGCGGTTGAGGAGGCGTTCTTGCCCCACCACCACTTTGCCCATTTCTACAAAAACCTGCTTTATCTTTTTGTGAGGGTTCTCGACTCGTGCCGATATTGCTTCTGACTGCATTATACTCAAAGTTTACAAGTTCACGGTTTACAGCAGGGTGCGTAACTCGGGACGACAGTCACTACTGTGCGTAATTCAGACCGAATTCTGTTTTATGTTAAGACAAATTTAACGCTACTGTTTTATAGATTAGAGAAATCGAAACTTTCTAAGAAACGAGTTGTGAAATTACCTGACTGAAAGCCTGGGTCGTCCATCAATTTAATGTGGAATGGTATAGTTGTTTTAATGCCCTCAATCACAACCTCTTGCAAGGCACGCTTCATGCGAGTTATTACCTCGGCACGGCTTTGTCCAGTTACAATGAGTTTGGCAATCATTGAATCATAATTGGGCGGAATGGTGTAACCAGCATACACATGGCTATCAATCCGCACGCCATGTCCACCCGGAAAGTGTAGGTTGGTAATCTTGCCAGGCGAAGGTCTAAATCCATTAGAAGGGTCTTCGGCATTGATGCGACACTCCATGGCGTATAGCTTTGGCGTGTAGTTATTACCCGAGATAGGCTCGCCAGCAGCTACCTTAATTTGCTCTTTAATAAGGTCAAAATCCGTTACTTCTTCTGTAATGGGATGCTCTACCTGAATCCGTGTGTTCATTTCCATAAAATAGAAACTACCATCAGAGTCCACCAAAAACTCAACCGTACCGGCACCTTCGTAGCCAATAGCCGATGCTCCTTTAATGGCAGCCTGGCCCATTTGTTCTCGCAGTTCGGGGGTAATGATGGGAGAAGGCGTTTCTTCTACTAATTTTTGATGACGGCGTTGAATAGAACAATCTCGTTCGGACAAATGACACACTTTACCAAACTGATCACCCACAATCTGAATCTCAATATGGCGTGGATGCTCCACATATTTTTCCATGTAAAGTCCGTCGTTTCCAAAAGCTGCTCCCGACTCTGTTTTGGCATCGTGCCATGCTTTTTCAAACTCTTCGTCGGCCCTAATAATCCGCATTCCTCGCCCACCACCACCGGCAGTTGCCTTGATAATGACCGGATAACCCATTTCGTTAGCCAAAATTTTGCCTTCTTCAATAGATTCGAGTAGGCCATCTGAACCAGGCACTACGGGTACTCCTGCTGCTCGCATGGTTGCTTTGGCGGTTGCTTTATCGCCCATACCCATAATTTGCTCTGCTGTAGCACCAATAAATTTAATGCCGTATTCTTGGCAAATGCGTGAGAACTCGGCATTTTCACTCAAAAACCCATACCCTGGGTGAATGGCATCAGCACCTGTTACTTCGGCAGCCGAAATCAGGTTCGGAATACTAAGATAAGATTGACGACTTGGCGGAGGTCCAATGCACACGGCCTCGTCGGCAAAACGCACGTGCAGACTCTCACGGTCAGCTGTAGAGTAAACGGCAACGGTTTTGATACCCATTTCACGGCAAGTACGAATAATGCGTAGGGCTATCTCTCCTCTATTGGCAATAAGTATTTTTTTGAACATAAGTGGTCTATAACAAAGAGTTAATTGGCAATAGTTTTCTTGTAAATAACTACTAACCAATCGCTTATGAAATTACAAAGTAAATCAAATTTAATACAACCTGTTTCTTAAGTAACAAGGAACAAGAAGACTGAAGAAGTAAGAATACAGATCTACATTCAACATTCCTTGTTCCTTGCGGCTCTTACTTTACAGGTATAACCCCTCAAACGGGTTCAACCAAGAACAACGGCTGGTCGTATTCAACAGGAGAGGCGTTTTCAACTAATATTTTTACGATGCGCCCCGAAACTTCTGACTCAATTTCGTTGAACAGTTTCATGGCCTCTACAATACAAAGCACCTTGCCTGGCTTAATTTCGTCACCAATATTCACCAACGAAGGTGATTCGGGATTTGAAGATCGGTAAAAAGTACCAATCATTGGCGACTTAATAGTAATCAGGTTTGC
The DNA here is from genome assembly GCA_044228045.1 of Spirosomataceae bacterium. GTDB lineage: Bacteria > Bacteroidota > Bacteroidia > Cytophagales > Spirosomataceae > JAXLVB01. Next base: position 8,821 of record JBGAVQ010000037.1, on the reverse strand, counting down.
GTTGCTGGCTGGCTTTTCGGCTGGTGGTGCTGGCACGGGGACTGGGGTCGGCACCTGCTGGACGGGCTGAGGTGTTGCTACGGGCTGGTACACCGGAGCCGAGGCAATAGGGGCACTTGTTCCGTATCTTTTTACACTAATTTTCAGCTCCTGTGTTTCAATATTAACTTCATCTAAACCCGACTGGGCAATGAAGTCAAGTAATTTTTGAATGTCTTTGGTTTCCATGTTGATAGGGATGGGTTACAAACAGTTCGAACTCGAAGTTTAGTCGTTCGATACAGCTTATAGGTTAGGTTTGAGGATGCTAAGATTGCAAAAATCTCAATAGGTTGTAACGCAATTACAAAACTGTTATTCGTTGTTTAGCGTTATTGAATCTTGCATTTGCTATTTGTCAATCATAACTAACTCATAGTTAGCAGATTAACAAAATACTATGAGTCTAAAAGTAAACTTTATGCGTTAAATAGATTAACTAAAAGCCTTCGCCAAATTATTGCTTTACACGCTCTACATACTCGTAGGTGCGGGTATCTATGCGAATTTTTTCGCCTTCTTCTACAAACAGAGGTACCATGATACGGGCACCAGACTCTACGTTAACAGGTTTTTTGGGGCTGTTGGCGGTATCGCCACGAATGCCTGGTTCGGCATAAGTTACGGTTAATTCAACAAAAGGAGGGAGTTCACAGGTTAAAGCGGCCTCGTTTTCGGTGTTAATCAGTACTTCTACAACTTGGCCATCTTTCATGAGGTCAGCTTTATCTACCAACTCCTCGCCCAGTGTTATCTGGTCAAAAGTTTCGTTGTCCATAAAGTTGAAACCAACTTCGTCTTTATATAAAAATTGAAATTCTCTACGCTCAACACGAACGGGAAAAATATTTGCTCCCGACGAAAACGTATTATCAATCACTTTGCCAGTACTTAAGTTTTTGAGTTTAGTACGGACAAACGCATTCCCTTTTCCTGGTTTAACGTGCTGAAATTCAACAATTTGAAATAAAACACTGTTGTAGTTAATTACTAAACCGTTTCTAATGTCTGCGGTTGTTGCCATTGTATGGTACTCTTTAGTTGTTAATCGTTTTGTTGTTTGTTGTATTCATTGGTCAGGCTCTGCGCCCCAGTACAGCCGAAGCTTCTTACCTCTTATTTCCTACTACTCTTACTTGCCATCATAGGCCCATTTCACATAAGCCGATGCCCATGTGAATCCACCTCCAAAAGCAGCCAAAATCAAGTTATCGCCTTTGTTGAGTTGATTCTCGTAGTCCCAAAGGCAAAGCGGAATGGTAGCAGCAGTGGTATTGCCGTATTTCTGAATATTGAGCATTACTTTTTCGTCGCCAATATTCATTCGACGAGCCGTGGCATCAATAATCCGTTTGTTGGCTTGGTGTGGCACAAGCCAAGCAATGTCGTCACCAACAAGGCCATGACGTTCCATGATTTCGGCAGAAACATCTGCCATTTTTGTGACTGCAAACTTAAACACTTGCGGCCCTTCTTGATGCACAAAGTGATCTCGTTCTAAGATATTTTCTGGCGTGAGTGGATATTTGCTACCCCCATTTTTCAGGTAAAGGTACTCAACTCCTGTGCCATCCGAACGCAAGATAAAATCCTGAACACCAAGCCCTTCTTCGTTTGGCTCAAGTAAAACTGCACCAGCACCATCACCAAAAAGCACACAAGTTGTACGGTCTTGGTAATTGACAATGGCCGACATTTTGTCTGCACCAATCACTACCACCCTCTTGTAACGCCCCGACTCAATGGCCATCACACCCTGCGACAGCGCATAAATAAAGCCAGAACAAGCGGCGGCAGAATCGTAGCTGGGGATGTCTTTGATACCCAGCTCCCGGCAAATCAAATTGGCCGTTGATGGGAAAATATGGTCGGGGGTAACCGTTGCCACAATCAACAAATCAATGTCTTCGGGATGGTGATTGGTCTTTTCTAAAAGTCCTTTTAGTGCCTGAGCACCCAAATAAGAAGTTCCTCTGCCTTCGCCTTTCAAAATGCGGCGTTCCTTGATTCCTGTGCGGCTGGTGATCCACTCATCAGACGTTTCGACAAAGGTGGATAGTTCTTCGTTAGTTAGAATATAATCCGGAACGTACCCGTGTACGCCTGTAATGGCGGCGGTTATTTTCATTTGAAGTTAGAGTTGAGAAACGAGACACGGGAAACAAAATTTCATAATATACATGGCACTATGTCACCCAACAGCCTCTATTTCAGCCTATTAAGACCCTTTATGCGGAGGGGAATTAATTTAATGCTTGTTTAATTTTTTGATATACATCTGACTCTACCTGGCGTTTGGCGAGAAGAATCATATTTTTAACGGCCAATGGCGACGAAATTCCATGTGCAATAATAACATTGCCATTTACTCCAATAATGGGACTCCCCCCAAAGGCTTCGTAGTTCATTTGATTGATGTAAGCATCATTGATGCCTCGCTCTACGGCCAAGTCATAAAACGATTCTGCAATTTTGAGTAACACATTACCCGTAAAGCCATCTGTTACAATCACATCGGCCTTGCCATCGAACAAGTCACCTCCTTCGATATTACCAATAAAATTAATCTTTCGGTTGGCCTTCATCAATTGGTAAGCTGCCTGAACAGCCAAAGAGCCTTTTTGCTCTTCTTCTCCAATATTCATTAAGGCAACTCGTGGGTTATCAATCTTGAGTGTGTGCTGAACATACAAAGACCCTAATTCACCAAACTGTTCGAGCATTTCGGGTTTGCAATCAGCATTGGCACCAATATCTAATATAACAGCGTAATTACCATCTTTTTGAGGTGCGAAGCCTGCAATGGCTGGGCGAATTACCCCCTCAATAGCTTTTACACTAAACAAGGCTCCTACGTGCATAGCACCTGTATTACCAGCACTACAAAACACATCAACCTTGCCCTCTTTTAAAAGTTTAAACCCAACTCCAATGCTGGAATTGGGTTTTTGAGAAAGTGCTTTGGTTGGGTGCTCACCCATGGCAATTACCTCATCAGTATGAATAACCTCTACACCCTCGGCTAACGAGTGGGTTTGAAGCAAGTCTTTTACAAGCGTCTCATTACCAATCAAAATGATTTGTACGTCTGATGGAAGTTCACGAACTGCCATCACTACGCCTTCGACGATGGCTTGGGGGGCAAAATCACCTCCCATTGCATCTACTGCTATTCTCATGGATATTAGCGTTGGTTGGGCGTAAAGATAGGATTTCTAAACCAAAACTTCGCAAGTTTAGGTAGTTAATCGTGATGGGCTACTTGAAATTTGTTCTGATGGTTTTCGGGCTTAATAATTAACAAGCTTTTAACTATTATCTGACCAAACCCTACCCTATGTGTAACAAATACCACAAGTTTTGTTAATCAATGCATGATTGAATACATTTATTGTGGCCTATACAAGTAGCTAACAGTCTCAAAAAACAAATGGTTAATCGCTACTAATCAGTCGTACAGCCTTTAACAACCATACGACTAACAAATAACCATTAACCATTGCTAATAACTATACCGAGGTATAGCCTTCAACAACTACTTTGCCTTTGTAATAAAGGTTTCCTTCCGACACGTGTGCACGGTGATATAAGTGGGTTTCGCCAGTTTGTGAATCAACCGCTAATTGTTTGGTCGAAAGATTGTCATGTGTACGACGTTTATCTCGTCTGGTTGAGGAGTGTCTTCGCTTAGGATGTGCCATTTCAGTTTACAGTTTTACAATTATTTGTGGTAGATGCTTCCTGCTATCTGCTCTTGGCTATCTACTATTTGTTTACTATTTTAATTTTTTCAGTGCTGCCCATCGAGGGTCAATTTCTTTCTCTTCTTCTAAATCCGCTTCGGGTTTTACACTGTCTGTACTATATATCAGTATGTTTCCGTCATCGTCTGTATCTTCGGTTCTGAAACGAGGATGCAGTTTTTTGATTGGAATCGCCAACCCGATGAAATCAAAAATAGGTTGCGCTACGTTAATTGTGGCAGTATCTCGTGTAATAATTTCGATGTCGTCACTCAAGATTTCTGCCTTATCGCCAAACTTCAAGATCAACTTTTCTTGTATATGAATAGGTTCATCGAATACGTCGAGGCTTCTATCACACGTAAGTTCAACAGTACCTACTATATCAAACAACAGCAACAACATGGTTGCGGACTTATTGAGCGTAACTACAGCTTTGAAATTACCCTGCGTAATGAGTTCTTGCTCAAAAGCCTTAAAAAACGCATTGCCCCCCTCAAACTCATAGCCATGCTCTTTTTGCTCAAGTTGGGTAATATGGATGTCGAATTTACGTAGCTCTTTCACGTGCTAAATCAAAAGGAGCGCAAAGTTAGAGGGTTTTTCTGGTTTTTGCAAAGGTATCCTTGTATTAGGAATTTGAAAATTAAAAAATCCGTTGGATTGAAAATTAACTATCTAATATTCAGGCAATTACAAATTCAAATTGAATGCTTTATTTTGAAGATTTCTCTACCTTAATCCACAGGTTGTAGAGGAAGACAATGGGCTAATTATCAATAATTTATCAGAAAGATTGGCGAAAAAGCATTTGGAAGGGTACTTTTGGGGCAAGTAATGATTGTATCTTATGAAAAATGCGCTGTTAATTATTGATGCACAGCACGATTTCTGTCATCCAGACGGGGCCTTGTTTGTATCTGGTGCAGATGCTGATGTACAACGAATCAGTACCTTGATTTTAAACAATTTAGGCAACATTGACCATATTACGGTTACATTAGACACGCACCTTATTCTGGACATTTCGCACCCTTCGTTTTGGCAAAATGCTGATGGAAATCCGCCAGAGCCTTTTACGCAAATCACCTACTCAGAAATTTTAGCTGGTGAGTGGATACCGCTGTTTTGGGCCAAAGAAGCTACTGCTTATGTAGAAGCATTGGAGGCACAGGGGCAGTTTCCGCATTTTATTTGGCCCGAGCACTGCTTAATTGGCTCAAAAGGGGCTGGTTTGGACGATACACTGATGGAAGCCTTGCGTGCTTGGACACACCACACAGGCCAAAACTATCATACTGCCGTGAAAGGAACAAATCCGCTGACCGAACATTTTGGCATCTTTCAAGCTAATATTCCGATTGCAGATGCCCCCGAAACGCAATTGAACCAGTCATTGATAGATTTGTTGATGGATTACGACACTGTTTTTTTGATGGGAGAGGCAAAATCACATTGTGTAGGCACAAGCTTAAAGCAAGCAATGGATTTTGCCCCTGAATTGGCCGCCAAAATGGTGGTAGTTGAAGACTGTATGTCTGATGTAACGGGCTTGGGGTTTCTGGGTGAACCCATCTATACCGAAGCAAAATCAAAAGGGATTCGATTTGCCAGAGCTGAGGACATTGTGATGATTTAGCAACGACTTACGCAAGGATAAAAAATTATGAATCAGAAAATTACAAGCGTAAAGCTCAAAAAAATAGTTCGTCAAAATTGGCTTTTCTTTGGGCCTTATGCGCTCTTGCTGGCAGGAACTGGGGTGTTACAAATCAGTTTTTCACAGGGTTCGTTGAGTAGAAACATCAATCAACTTCATACGCCCTGGGCTGATGTGTTTTTTAAGTACATGACCCAAGTTGGTGATGGTTTTTTTGTTGTTTTCGTTGTCTTAATTTTGTTGTTTATTCAAAAGTTATGGGCTGGCCTTGCAGGATTATGTTTTTTAATTAGTGGCATTGTTACTCAGTTTTTAAAGCGGATTGTTTTTGATGATGAGGTTCGCCCTTCTAAGTTTTTTGAAGGACAATGGGCTGGTTTTCACCGTGTTGAAGGAGTAGATTTGCTTACTTCTAACAGTTTTCCGTCGGGGCATACTACGTCTGCTTTTGCGGTTTTTTGCTTATTGGCCTTGCTTGTACGAGACAAACGCTGGGGAGGCGTTTTCTTGATATTGGCGTGTTTGGTGGGGTATTCGAGGCTGTACTTGTTTCAACATTTTATGATTGATGTTTATGTGGGGTCGCTAATTGGCACTATTACTACGGTTCTACTTTATTATTATTTTTATTCTCGTAACAGACTGGGTATCAGCCCTCCTTAAATTTGTGAATATATTGCGTAAGTTCCCGGATTGGCTTTGGATTACTGTACTGGGTGGAATCTTTTTCTTGCCTTTTTTAGGTTCGGTGCGTTTGTTCGACTGGGACGAAGTCAATTTTGCGGAGTCAGCACGAGAGATGATTGTGTCGGGTAATTACACTACGGTACAGATTGATTTTCAGCCTTTTTGGGAGAAACCCCCCTTATTTTTTTGGTTACAAGTATTGGCCATGAAGCTATTTGGCATCAACGAATTTGCCGCTAGACTACCCAATGCTTTGATAGGAATTGTTACACTAATAACGCTTTATTTTGTAGGTAAACAACTAAAAGACAGGCTATTGGGCTGGCTATGGGTGCTGGTGTATTTAGGTTCGTTTGCCCCACATTTTTATTTCAAAACAGCCTTAATTGACCCTACGTTTAACTATTTTATTTTTTTGAGTATTTGGTTTACGTATCGGGCTTCTATTTCTACTGGTGATAAGCCTCAGGCAAAGGTCAGACCTGCGGTACAAACCTTTGCTGTTTTGGCAGGTGTTTTTATGGGGCTTGCTTTGCTGACCAAAGGACCTGTGGCGGGTTTGCTGTGGGTCTTAACTGTAGGCATACTTTGGGCAGTTAATCGCTTTGGTAGCATGCTATCTTTCAAGCAATTGCTTCTGTTTGGTCTTACTACGCTTTTGGTAGCGGCTACGTGGTTTGGCCTCGAGTTTTATCAGCATGGCTTTTGGTTTTTTGAGCAATTTATCAGCTATCAAATTCGTCTTTTTTCTACCCCTGACTCAGGGCACGGGCAGCCGTTTTATTATCATTTTGTAGTGGTGCTCGTTGGCTGTTTTCCAACTTCTATTTTTGCAATTCGTTACCTAACTCGCTTTACCAAGCATGGCGGGTTTGCCAATTGGCTATTGATTCTTTTCTGGGTAGTCATGATTCTGTTCAGCATTGTCACTACCAAAATTGTTCATTATTCTTCGATGGCGTGGTATCCAGTTACTTTTTTTGCCGCTTTGCACTTGCACGCCTACTTAAAAGGAAGTCTTTCGTGGAGCAAATGGACAACGGTTGGTTTGATTACAGTTGGTTTGGTGCTTTCGCTGGCCTTGATTGGCTTACCATTAGTAGGGATGTATGCCTTTGAAGCTATGCCCTATATCAAAGATGCCTTTGTAGTGGGCAATCTGCAAGCGGCTGTTCATTGGGCTGGCTGGGAATGGCTAATTGGACTGGGGTATTTGGTGGCTTTGTTGGTAGGCATACGCTGGCTTTCGTCTTCGTTGCAAAAAAACTACCGCCTCAAAGGAGCGTTTTTCTTGTTTGCCACTACGGCTATTTGTATTTTTTGTTACTCCATTATTATTGTTCCCAAAATAGAACAGTACGTGCAAGGAGCCCCCTTAGATTTTTATCAATCAAAAATGGGGCAAAACGTTTATGTTGGCACGGTGGGCTTTAAGAGCTATGCTCATTTGTTTTACTTTGATAAACAACCCTGCCAAAACCCCCAATGTGCTGACGAAAACTGGCTACTGAATGGCGAAGTGGACAAACCTACCTACTTTGTGACCAAAATTACAGAAGCCGACAACTATCGTAATCATCCTAATTTGCAATGGATTAAGGAAGAAAATGGCTTTGTGTTTTTGAAGAGGAGGATGAATTAGAAGTCTCTACTTTCTGCTAAATCATCTACAATTCTTGTCTTCGCAAGGAATTTTTCCGAATTTTAGGGTTATTACTTTAGCATCTCTTCATAACAACCCCTAAAAATCATGCAAAAACGACTACTATTTTTGGCATTACGCCTCTCATTTCTCTCTGTATCATTTTTACATTGCGCTTTTCATTCGGTCGGTCAGCAATTACCTACCGAAAAATTCAAAAACATGAAAGCCCGTAGCATCGGCCCAGGCGTGATGTCGGGGCGAATTACGGCGCTTGATGCTGTTGTTGCCAACCCTGATATTATTTATGCTGGGGCGGCATCGGGCGGTGTTTGGAAATCTGAAAATGGTGGCATCACATGGACACCTATTTTTGACGACCAGCCCAACATCAATATCGGTTCTATTGCCATTCAACAATCTAATCCGTCGGTAGTGTGGGTCGGTACGGGCGAAGGAAATCCTCGAAATTCGGTCAGCATTGGCGCAGGCATATACAAAAGCATGGATGGTGGAAAAACCTGGAAATCAATGGGTTTAGAGAAAACCCGCAACATCCACCGTATTTGTATTGACCCCAGCAACCCTAATATTGTGTATGCAGGTGCTATTGGCAATCCCTACGGCGAGCATCCCGAAAGAGGGGTTTTTAAAACTGTAGATGGCGGACAAACATGGGAGAAAATACTGTTCACTAATGAGAAATCGGGTGTGGGCGAAATGGTGATGGATCCGAGCAATCCTCTCAAATTGTTGGTTGCTATGTGGGAACACCGCCGAACCCCCTGGAATTTTATATCGGGTGGAGCAGGTTCGGGTTTGTATTTAACTTATGATGGTGGCAAATCGTGGAAAAAACTCGGTAAAACCGATGGGCTACCCGATGGCGACTATGGACACTTGGGCTTGGCTATTGCTCGTAGCAACCCAAACCGCATTTATGCCATGGTTGAGGCCACCAAAAACGGCCTTTATCGCTCCGATGATGGTGGACAAACCTGGCTAAAAGTAACCGAAGAAGCCAGTATTGTGACAAATCGCCCGTTTTAC
>JBGAVQ010000036.1:0-28124 GCA_044228045.1 Spirosomataceae bacterium | reverse complement strand
TATTTTTCTTACACCCATTTTCTATGAAACTCCTCGCTATTTTCTATGTAATCACTGCCGTATTAGGGCTTTCGCAATGTGGGCAAGTTGCTCCACTGCATCTTGGCGAAAAAATTACAGGTGTCAGTTTTGTTGCGCCTGTACGCCCCATAGACAGCACAGCACTTGTGCCTGTTAAGCAAATAAATGCCAATTGGGTGTGCCTAATGCCCTACGCTTTTACCCCCAGGGAGTCTGACGAATTGATTTTTAACCTAACGGGTCAATGGTGGGGTGAAAACGTGCAAGGTGTAGGTGGCTGTGTGGCATTGGCACACCAACGGGGCATCAAAGTGATGATTAAACCGCATATTTGGCTACGTCACGGAGGCTTTACGGGTACGTTTGACTTGCCTAATGACGAGGCTTGGAAAAAATGGGAAACAAATTACAGCCGATATATCCTAACTTATGCCAAAGTAGCTGATTCACTTAAAGTGGATTTGTTTTGCATTGGCACCGAATTAGAAAATTTTGCACAAAAACGCTCTATTTTTTGGAAAAACCTGATTTCACAAGTAAAAGGTATTTATAAAGGCAAGCTCACTTACGCCGCCAATTGGGATACTTTTCAGAAATTCCCACACTGGCAAGACCTTGACTATGTGGGCATTGATGCCTATTTTCCACTTTCTGAAAGTGCCACCCCTACCACCGCCGAACTCAAAAAAGGTTGGGAAAAACATCACGAAATATTGAATGAGTTTGTAGCAAATACACAAAAACCCATCTTGTTTACCGAATACGGCTACCGGAGCATTGACCAAACCGCCAAAGAACCGTGGGTGGCTGATACCCCTGCCAAGGTAAATCACCAAGCCCAGGCCAATGCCTATGAAGCCCTTTTTGCAGAGTTTTGGCACGAACCGTGGTTTGCAGGTGGCTTTGCCTGGAAATGGTACGAACCCGCAATGCTCAATCGTGCCGAAAGCCGTTGGCACAAAATGGATACCGATTTTACACCCCAAAACAAAGCTGCTCAACAAGTTCTACAGAAATGGTATGGGAAACCTATAAAAAACTAATCATGCAAAACTTCCAAAACCTCGCCGAATTAAAAACCGCCATAGGTCAAGAAATTGGCACTACCAGTTGGACGACCATCACGCAAGAAATGATCAACGACTTTGCCAAAGCTACTGGCGACCAACAGTGGATTCATGTAAACCAAGAAATGGCCGAAAAGTACTCACCCTTCAAAACTACCATCGCCCATGGTTTCTTAACGTTGTCATTAGCTCCCAAAATGATGTACGAACTCTATTCGGTCAAAACAGCCAAAATGGGGCTTAACTACGGTGCCAACAAAGTAAGGTTTACCGATGCTGTGCCTTCTGGCTCCAAAGTGCGGATGACGGCAACTATCAAAAGTGTAGAGGATTTTCCGAACAACGGAGTCAAAATAGAAATGAATTGTATCTTCGAGCGAGAAGGCTCCGAAAAACCCGTTTGTATCGCTGAGTTGATTTCCGTAATATTTGAATAAAAGAGAAGCCTTCTTTACTTAAATCCCTTCCAAAGCCTTTGATTTTCAGAGGCTTTTTTGTTATTTCCCGACTCAAACCTTGCTTTGTTAAATCACCCCACATTTATGGAGTCTTCTATTCAAACCCCCGTTCTTCAAAAAGATCGTATTTTTATACTCGATGCCATCAGGGGCGTAGCCTTGTTGGGTATTTTGTTAATGAATATCCCAGGTTTTGGTCAGTCTTATGCCATTCACGACAACCTTGCTGTACTCAACGAAATGACTGGGCCTAATTTTTGGGCTTGGGCCATTGTGAATGGTGGTTTTGAGGGTACAATGCGGGGCTTGTTTTCCATTTTGTTTGGGGCGAGTAGCTTGCTATTGCTCAACCGCCTCATCAAAAACAACGCTGGCATTACTCCTGCCGACATTTATTTCCGTCGTTTGCTTTGGATGTTGGTTTTTGGCCTTATCAACGCCTTTGTGTTGCTTTGGCCCGGCGATATTCTTTACTCTTATGCCTTGTGTGGATTTTTATTGTTTCCATTCAGGCAATTTAATCCTCGCCAGTTGGTCTTTGCATCGCTGGTTGTTTTGGCTATTGCCACCTACAAAGAAAACAGTGAGTTGTTTAGGGATAAGGCCAAAATGAGGAAAGGCTTGGCCGCCGAAGCCTTAGAGAAGAAAAAAGTAAAACTTACCGAAACGCAAAAAAACGAACTGGAAGCATGGCATGAAATGGTACATAACGCTTCGATAGAGCACATCAAGCATGAAGTGGAGTCTGCCAATAAAGAAGTAAGGGCAGGATACGTATCTGCCTATAAGTCAATGGAAGATGTTAATATTGAAATACAAAGTCGTGAATTTCACCAAGAAGGAATCTGGGATATAATGCTTTTCTTGTTTATTGGAATGGCCTTATTCAAATGGGGGGTACTAACCAATCAGCAACCTTCGTGGCTCTACTGGGCCTTGTTAGTGGTAGGCTATGGAGTAGGGCTTACTTTAAACTATTACCGAATGGACTTCGTATATCATATCAATTTTGATGCAATCAAGTATTGGGAAAATTGGCCTTTTGAGTATTACGAAATACGCCGAGTATTTCACACATTAGGTCATTTGGGGTTGTTGATGGTATTGTATCGGTCAGGCATTTTTGGCTGGTTTTTCAAAACAATGGCTCCTGTAGGACAGATGGCCTTCACCAATTATCTTTCTCAAACCATCATCTGCGGAATTATCTTTAATGGCTCTGGGCTGGGTTGGTTTGGCTATTTACAACGCTACCAATTGTACGAGGTAGTGCTTGGTATATGGATTTTCCAAATCATTTTCAGTAATGTTTGGATGCGTTTCTATCAATTTGGGCCTTTTGAATGGCTTTGGCGTAGCCTCACCTACTGGAAACGTCAGGCTATTCGCCGATAAATTGTAGCCAAAATCAACCATTTATGCCAAAACCCAACCCTTCATCCTGTTGAGTTTTGGATAAAATGTGCTTTGCTTATAGTTTTGTAACCACATAGACAGATAGAACACATAGCTTTGCAAAAACATGATTCGTCGAAATCTTGTTTTTGGTAAAAATATATCTTAACCATGCAGGATTTACTCTCAGCTGAGGCAATTATCAGCCTTTTCACACTCACATTTCTTGAGATTGTACTTGGCATCGACAACATCATTTTTATCTCTATTGCCGCCAACAAACTAACCCCCAAGCAACAACCAAAAGCCCGCAACATTGGCTTGCTTTTGGCAATGGCATTTCGGATTGTTTTACTCTTTGGTATCTCTTTCCTTATCTCTTTGCAAGAGCCGTTTGCCCACATAGATTGGGGTTGGTTACATGCTGGTATTTCGGGCCAAAGCATAATTTTGTTGGCCGGTGGCATATTTTTGCTCTATAAAAGTACCAGCGAAATCCACCACAAGCTTGAAGGAGATATAGAAGACGATAAAGTAAAACGCCCCAATGCTGGCGACCGCCTCATCGGTGTTGTAGTTCAGATTGCGCTTATCAATATTGTTTTTTCGATTGATTCTATCCTCACCGCCATAGGTCTGACCCAAAACGTAACCATTATGATGATTGCCGTGGTGCTTTCTATCCTGATTATGATGGTGTTTTCGGGGCCAGTGGGTTCGTTTGTAAATCGCCACCCTACTGTTCAGATGTTGGGTTTGGCATTCTTGATTCTGATTGGCTTTATGCTCATTGTAGAAGGTGCTCACTTAGCCCACGTCACCATTTTCAATTCTGAAATAAGCTCAGTACCAAAGGGTTATCTCTACTTTGCCATTATGTTCTCGTTGTTAGTCGAATTCCTGAACATTCGATTACAGAAAAACAAAAATAAGCCTGTACAGCTTCGGGATGTGAAGCAACAAGCGCAGGAAGAAGGTTTTTTGGAAAAATAATTACATCAATCCCATTTCCTTCAAAATAGCTTCGGTGATTTTGCGCCTTCCACCCGAAAAACCTTCGGGCGTAGGCATTGTAGCTTCGGCACCCAGTGCAAAGATGTACGCATTGCCGTCTCGTTCGAGCCAACCAACAAACCAACCTATGTTGTAATTGTTGGCTTGTGACCAGCCCGTTTTGCCACGTAAGATGTAGGCTGGGTTTTGGTCAAGAACAATAAGATTTTTCACCATGTTCATGCTCCTTTGCGAAACAGGCAACTTGTTCTGATACAGGCGTTTCAAAAAGTCTATTTGCTCAAATGCTGTAATTTTGCTGTCGCCACTAATCCAAAATTTATCCACATTATCGGCCCTAACATCCATCTTGCCATAATTAAGATTTAGCAGCATTTCTTTTATTCGCTCAATACCAGCCCTACGGGCAAGTTCTTGATAATAAGGCAGGCACGACACCCGAATCGCTGAGGCCAAGGTATGGTCTTTGTTCCACGATTCTATTTCTCGCTTCACGCCGTCCCACTTTATCACAAAGCTGGAGTCAGGTATTACACCGGTTTCTAAGCCAATAAGCGAATTGGGTATTTTAAAGGTAGAGGCAGGTAAAAAGCCTTGCTTACACCGAGGTAAATTATGGGCAATATAAGAGCCATTTTTAATATCATACAGTAAAAATGACCCCTTGATGCCATACTGATCAAAGTAGGCATTGAAGTCTTTTTCGGTAATCTGCTGGCTTTGAGCCGCCAAACTGATAAGCGTAAAAGCAACGATAAATAATTGTTTCATGGTGGATAAACATAAAAAAAGCACCTGCTTGTTATCAGATGCTTTTCATAAAAAATAAGATAAACGCTTATTTGCCTCCTACCGACTGTGCTTGCGAGAGCAACTTTTCAGCAGAATGAAATCCTAAGACTCGTTTGGCCACTTTTCCGTTGGCATCAATAAAAAACAAAGTCGGGTATGCTGTTACGCCGTAGGTATCAGAAAGGCCTGGGCCTTCACCTTCTTCCATATCTATCTTGATAGATACAAATTTTTGGTTGAAATATTCCCCCAATTTTTTGTCAGGAAATGTACGGGCTTGCATGGCTTTGCAAGGGCCACACCACGAAGTGTAAGCATCCAGAAAAATCAACTTCTTTTCGGCTTTTGCCTTGGCAAGAGCTTGTGCAAAAGTGCCTTCAAAAAACTTGATACCCTCGCCGTTGGCGTGCTTTTTAGGTGGATTTGCCGATAAAGAAAACACCAAAAACAAACTCAAACATGTGATAATGAAAGAATTACGATTCATTTTTTTATACGTTTAGGTGAATATGCAATTTATAACATCTCAAAAACGACTGGCCATTCCGAAAATTGCTCTGGACTCTCGTTTTGAATTAGCGATGAGGCCTGTACCGCAGGTCTGGCCAAAAACTCATAGCAATTTTGACCACCAAAAGGGTCAGACCTGCGGTACAGACTCCACTATAATATTTACGCATACGTATTCAGCATTACTGGCATTACCAACATCAGCACGTCTTCGTTGGTTTCTTTTTCAGTTGGCAAAATAATACCTGCTCGGTTCGGTGCCGACATTTCGAGCGTAAGCATACGGCTGCTGAGGTTAGAGAGCATCTCAATCATAAACTTCGCATTGAAGCCAATCTCCATGTCTTCACCCTCAAACTCACACGCAAGTTTCTCACTGGCTTCGTTTGAATAGTCCAAGTCTTCTGCCGAAATGGTCAGAATATCTCGGGTAAGTTTCAAACGAATTTGATGGGTTGTTTTGTTGGCATAAATCGAAATCCGACGAAGTGAACCCAACAACTCTAAGCGACTGATAGACAACACATTAGGGTTGTTAGTCGGAATCGCATTTTCATAATCAGGAAAACGCTCGTCTATCAAGCGGCAAATCATGCGGATGTTACCAAAACTAAAAAACGCATTTGATTGGCTAAATTCAGCTTTTACAGGTGTGTCGTCGTTAGGAAGCGACGATTTGAGTAAATTGAGGGCTTTGCGAGGGATAATCATCGAAGTCTCAAAATTAGACTTCACGTCATCACGGCGATAACGAATCAGGCGGTGGCCGTCGGTAGCTACAAACGTAGCTGACTCGCCCATGAGTTCTAAATAAACGCCTGTCATGGCAGGGCGGAGGTCGTCGTTAGAAACCGCAAAAATGGTATTGGCAATGGCTTTGCCCAGCACATCTGCCGTAAAATCAACCGAATAATTGCGATTTACCGATGGGATTTTGGGGAAATCAATCGGGTTTTCGCCTGACAACTTGTACCGACCGTTTTCGGTAACAATTTCAGTACCAAAGGTATCTGTATCTATTTTAAAGACCACTGGTTGGTCTGGCAGCCCACGCAACGTATCTAACAACAAGCGAGCCGGCACAGCAATGGCACCACTATCGTTAGATTCGACCTCAATCTCCGTAATCATCACCGTTGGCATATCCGAGGCCGTAACCGTGAGCGTGTTATGGTCAAGTTTAAACAGGAAGTTTTCCAGAATCGGCATAATCGGATTACTGGCAATTACTCCATTGATAGCCGCCAATTGTTTCAACAGCACCGAGGACGATACAACAAATTTCATAAGGTAATTGGGTTACAAGTTTTTTATTGCGAGTTGTGAGTAGTTCTCATCTAAAATGGGAACAAAAGTACAAAAATTATCCACAGTTTACCCGATTCTCCTCAGGAAAAATCCCCCTTTAAAGTTAATACAAATGTTTTAAGCTGCATACTTTCGTTTGCGCCACCACTGCCATACCAAGCCCAACAAAACTACCCACACCAAAGGCACACCAAGGTTGATGACTTGCCAAAACATTCGTTTTTCGGCCAGCTGAATTTTATCCAATGGCCTCAATTTCACCTCTTTACTACGTGAAGCTATTACCCCGTTGTCGTCTAAAAGGTAGTCAAAGACATTTAGTACAAAGTCTTTATTGGCAAAGGTTTGCTGCGAAAAGCGGTCATAACCCAAAGGATACGGCACGTTACGCTTGGTGTCCCAATCATTGAGTGGAATGTCGCCGTCGGCACAAATTACAATACTTGTAGGTGGGCTTTGCGCCTGAAAGTTCTTGGCTCGTGGGTCTGAGGGCAAAATTCTGTTTTGATACAGTGACGTGAACGTACCTTCAAGCAAATACGCCACGGTTTTCACCCCAGCCTTGTAGTCTCGAGGGTTGGGTTGGCGGCGAGCTTCGTTGTAGCTTATCAGCACAGGGGCATTAAGCACCTGTGTATAAGGTGAGGTCAGGAGCAGTGGGGTTTTCTCAATTCCTGCTGCTTGAACTGTATCCATTGTTCCAGCAAAATGAGCATAAACGGCATCTAAATTCTTGACAATAGGCGACTTACCAAAGCTATTCAACAACGGAAAAAATCGCCACGGCACTATCTGGATATTGGGTTTGTCGCCGTTCATGCCAACGTTGAGCGGAATAGCTCCACATAGCTCTAAGTCCTTGATTATATTGGCATTGACCCTAACACCCCAACGAAAAAACAACTCATCAAGCCCCAGTTGGCTGGGCTGGGCGTAGGTACCTTCTTGCCCCACGCTATCTACTTTGAGTGCATCCATAAAAAACACCGCTTTGCCGCCGTGGGTTACAAACTGGTCGAGTTTAAACTTATCGTCTTCGCTAAAAGGCACGTCGGGTTTTACCATCAGTATAGCATCTAAGCCACTTAAGTTAGGTGACTTGGCCAAGTCCACCTGAAACAAATCATACTTTTTTTGAAGCGATACAATGGCATCTGACAGCCGTCCCGCTGGCACTTTGCTCACCGAGTTCAAGATGCCAATGCGCTTGCGAGTGCCAGTGGTGAGTTCGCTAATAGCCGAAGCCAACTGATACTCAACACCTTCGTAGCTCTGATTGAGCTGTTCTTGCGACGATGCCAATCGGCTACCTTTCAAGAGTAACGTTTTGGTTTCGAGCGTGTCCACCGAAATAATTGCCCACGGAAACACGGGTTTTTCGGTTCGCTTGCCACTTTTTACGTCAACTACATTGGTTGGTAACATGCCTCGGCGGAGCATTTCTTCGTAGAATTCTTTTCGCCCTTTTTCGGTCGAAAAATCGTCTGGATTCACAAACCGATAGTTGAGTTTATTGCCCGCATGAACCTTAAATTCTTCGAGGGTTTCACGCACTGCCGACTGCAAGCGTTTGAAACCTGCTGGCATTTCGCCATCGAGATAGACCTTCACTACTACGTCGGCGGGGAGGTTTTCGAGCAAGCTAATCGTGCCATCTGAAAGGCTGTACCGTTTTTCTTCGGTAAGGTCAATTCTAAAAAAGAAAAAATTGGCCAGTACATTTATGCCCACAAGGGCAACCAGCACAAAAAGGAGTTGGAGGAGTTTGGATTTCATCAATAGACTGAAAACTAATTCAAAATAGTAGCTAAAACAACGTCCTTCGTTGATTGAAAATGTTCAGCTACATCACTCAAAATAGAAGAAAGTGTTCCTATGCTGATTGGGTCATGAGCAGGTACTGTAACATGATGTTGCCCGTGCTGTAATGTTGTTAAGCGGATATGGCTACCTTTTTGTCTTGTAACTACATAACCATAATGAGCAAGCCCTTTGATTAATTGGTTGCCCGTCAAGCTACGAGGTGATTTCATAATGCCAACACTTCTTCTTTAACAAAGTGTAGGCGTATTATTTTAGGGGCTTCACCTTCATCAAAATGGCAAAGTACAGCTTCTCGGATATTTTCTTTTAGCTTAATAATAGACGATGCTTGCGTAAAAATAGATTGCCCCAAAGCCCGTGCATTGAAACCGCTTTCAAGGTCTTCTTCGACTAAAAAGATAATTTCACTCATTAGATTATAATTTTTTACGAAAATAGTCATTCCATTTGAGATGGTAATAATACAAACGATAACCTTCTTTAAAAATTTTCTACCTTCTCTGTAACCTTTTTCAGAACTTGCAGTAAGCATTGATAGAAAGCAGAAGTTCTGAGAGATAAGAAGCAAAGAATGAGGAGAGTAAATAGACAATTAACACGTACCGCATAACCTACAACTACTTATGACCGACGAGGCTGCCATGACCTCTGTGTCCGAAGGAAATTTGAACCATGCAGCAATCCTGTACGAGCGTTACAAACGCCCGATGTTCAACTTTTTCCTACGCTTTGGGGTAGTGCGTGAGCAAAGTCAAGACTTGACTCAGCAGGTTTTTGTACGACTTATTCAATATAGGCATACGTTTAGAGAAGGCCATGAGTTTAAAGCTTGGATTTACCGGATTGCTCGTAATATTTACCACGACTTCCTAAAAGAAAATCCATTCAAAATCAGCGACTTAGACACAGCCTTGTTTGTTTTTGAAGACCAAGATGACCGACAAGAACAATACCAGATTGTACAAAAAGCCCTAAACCTATTGCCAGACGATTACCGAGAAGTATTGATATTGAGCCGTTATGAAGAACTCCGTTACGAACAAATTGCCAATTTGCTGGAGTGCTCTGTTGCCAACGTAAAAGTAAAAGTTCACCGAGCCATTAAGCAGTTACGAGAAGTGTATTTTCAATTGAGTGAACAATGAATCCAGAACAACGACATATACACTTGACCGACTACGTTTCGGGGCAATTGTCTGCCTCGATGCAAGAGGAGATGGAGGCTTTGCTAAAGACCGACCCCAAGCTCCGCCAAGAAGCTCAAGAAATGCAAGAAATGTGGGAAATGCTCAACAAAACTGACGATCAAGAGCCTCCTGCCGACATGGATGTGGCGTTCTACGCCTTTTTGGAGCAAGAACAACAAGAAACTGAAAAGCTGGCAAAAGTGGTGTCGCTAACAAAAGGCCGAAACCTCTGGCGAGACACCCTCAAATATGCTGCTGGCCTGGCCTTGTTGTGTGGCACTTTTCTGATTGGACGCTCTACTGCCCCCACCAAAGAAGTGTTAGTACCGCAAATAGTGGAGAAATTCATTGATAAACCTCAGCCAGAAACACCAGCAAATACAAAATCAAATGAGCCATTGCCAGCAGTAATGATGAAAGAACTCATCACACTCAAAAAAGAAATGAAGTCCACCAAAGAATTGGTGATGCTGTCGATGCTCAAACAAGAGTCGCCGAGCCAGCGCATTAAAGCGGTTAATTTTAGCTACGAAATGACAGCCCCAGACCGTAAAGTATTGGAAGCACTTGTGCGTACCCTCAATCAAGACCCCAACACAAATGTACGCATGGCAGCCGCAGAAGCCCTTTCGCACTTTGGTAATGACAAGCGGGTTAGAGATGCGCTCATCCAAACCCTACGCAAACAACAAGACCCTATGCTGCAAGTAGCTGTAATTGAGATTTTGGTCAATCTGCGTGAAAAACGAGCATTACCCGAAATGATGGCCATTTCAGACACAGAACAAGTACCTCAGTTTGTTCGAGATAAAGCCGAAGAAGGAGTAAGTGTGTTGAGTTTTTAATGGCACAGAAGCGAAAAGACAAAAGTTGTAAGAACATGAGTGTTGGTCAGCAACACCTAACACCGCTACAATCTCAAACCCGAGTGAGATATACATCATTAAACAAATATGCCTCCTTCGGGGGTTGGGGGCTAAACCATTAATTAAACTTTTACCATGAAAAAGCAATTGTTTTTTACCTTCATTTTTGTAGTAGTGGCCGGTTATACCCTGGCACAAACGCCCAAGCAATACAAAATTCGTTTTAGTGGTGCTGATAAACGGGTACATATTTTAGTACAACAAAATTCCATTACCGTAGAGGGTTACGACGGCGACGAAGTAATTATTGAACAAGTTGGTGACCGCAAAGACTTACCCCGTGAGGCCGAAGGGCTTCGCATGATTACAGGGGGTGTGTTAGACAACACAGGCCTGGGTGCAAACGTTGACCAAGAAGGTAACGCCCTCAAAATCAGCATCCCACGAAACAGATATAATGGAAATTTTAGTGTGAAAATTCCAAAAAATCTGGCCATTACCATGCAAGAAGACAATAGTTACGGAGATGGCAGAAAATGGACAATTAGTAAATTAGCTGGCGAAATTGAACTCAAAACCGGCCATACTTCAGTTTATGCCAATGACATTACTGGCCCCTTGGTAGCTAATACTGGTTATGGGAAGATTTTTGTAACCTACTCATCCTTCAATGCCAAGGCCCCTCATTCTATCTCGTCAACAGGGGCTATTGATGTAACACTACCAACAGATGCCAAAGTCAATCTGAAAATGCGCTCTTATTATGGCGATATTTTTACAGATTGGGACGTTACACCTACAAAAAAAACAACCGAAAGTGGTGTTAGAGAAAGAGACCGAGAGTTGGCCGCTGCCGATGTCGTGCGAACAGTCAACCGTGCAAGCGCACCTACGCCTGCATCTGGCCAAAGTGTTGGTGGGGTTAGTGTAGTAACTGGCAATTTGGCCTCAACCTTCCCAGCAGACTGCGACCAATGCCCAAACTCGTGGGGTAAAGATTCCTTTGATGGCACTATCAATGGCGGCGGTGGAAGCCTCCAGCTCAAATCAAGCAACGGCAATATTTATTTGCGTAAGAAGAAGTAATTTCACCTCACTCCTGCCCCTCTCTTGTTGGAGAGGGGTTTCACTTCCTTTCCATAAAAAGCCATGAAAAATTATTTATTAACTGTCGCCAGCCTGCTGGTGTGGGTGAGTAGCTTTGCCCAAACGTCTTACAAAACTACCCTTGCTTCGGGTGTTCGTCATGCCGTTGTGGTGATTGAACGAAACAACTTGGTGATTGAGGGCTATGCCGGTACCGATATCTTAATCGAAACCGACGAGCGTATCAGTTCTCCCGAAACCGCTCAGGGTTTACAACGCCTCCATGTAAAAGGGCTAACAGACAATTCGGGCTTAGGCTTGGCGGTTACGCAAAGCGATAGCATTTTATCTATTACCGAAGTATGTAATTGTTATTCAGGAACTTATCGCATCAAAATTCCGATGATGCTACACCTAACCCTCCTCGAAAACGGTCCGTGGAGTAGTAGCAAATGGATAGTCCGTAACCTAACGGGCGATGCCGACATCAGGTCTGAGGCCGCTTCTGTTTCGTTAGATAATCTCAGTGGGGGTATTAAGGTGCTGTTAATGCAAGGTAAAATTACAGCTAATTTAGATACTCCCGCCCTGACCAAACCCATTACGTTGGTTTCTCGCCACGGCATTGTTTCGCTCACTATACCAGACAACACCAAAGCTACCGTAACCATGCAAGCATGGAATGGCTATGGCGACATTTTTACGGATTTTGATACCAGTAATTTCCAGAAAACCGACGATAAACTGACGGGAAAACTCAACGGCGGTGGCAATGCCGTTTTGCTTCAATCTCGTTTTGGCAACTTGTACTTACGCAAGCTCAAGAGTTTGTGAGCCTTGGGTCAGTCTGCAGTGGGCGGTGACAACAGTTTACGGTAATCTGTTCACAATAAATCGTAAACTCTCTATGAAAGCAAGAAAATAAGTTTTGGTTAAGGGAAAGCCTGATTGAGTTGGTTCATTGAGCCGACTCAATTTTTTTATTCAAACATCAAATACAGCGTTACTGTATGGGTTGTCATTTTGCTGATGTTTTGGCCGATGGCACTACTATTGGGTTGGAGCATATTCACAATTCCATGCGAAAAATGCAACTCGGGGGCAAATTTGAAGAACTGATAGAACCGCTCTAAACCCACGCCGTATTCAAGGGCTACGTCTCGAGTTTTGGTAGTGAGTCGGCCAAAATTAGGATTTTCTTTTTTACGAACGTTGGCTTCTACCCCTAAGCGAACGCCTGCTACCACATACATACGAGTATTGCCACGGCGCTCAGATTTGTACTTTACCAAGAATGGAAACTCTGCCCACGTGGACTCCCGAAGCTCTGTAATGGGCTCTGTACGATTTTTGGTATAATAGTCCACAGAGCGGCCATAAATAGAAATACCCGGTGTAACCCGAAAATCGAAGCGTTTGCTAAGGCGAGTATTCATCACAAACAGCATTCTGAAACCAGGTTGAACAGGTGATGTAAGGTTGATAGCCGTATCATTTTTCACAAACGCATCGCTATGGGTTATGTTGAAGCGAGTCAAAGGTGCAGCAAACGAAAAACCGAAGTGAAGTGTCTTATCTTCATAATTTTCCATGTGTCGGCGCAAAAATTCCTTTTTTTTCTGCGCTTCTGCTGAGAACTGAATCCCCAATAAAATAACTAAAACCAGCGAAAAGATTACTTTTTGCCGATGTAAATGGAGCTGATGCCGAAGGTGAGTGGTACGCATTGCGTGTTTTTAAAGCCTGCCTTTTCAAAAATACTCAAAAAGTCCTTACCGTCTGGAAACGCCTGCACCGATTCGGGCAAGTAGCTATAAGCCGCACGGTCTTTCGAGATTAGTTTGCCAATAGTTGGTAAAATATACTTAAAATAAAAATTGTACAATTGCTTCATCGGAAAACGCTTAGGTTTCGAGAACTCCAACACCACGCACGTCCCTCCTACTCGCATCACCCTGCACATATCTGCCAGGCCCAGTTCAAGGTGTTCAAAGTTTCGTACACCAAAAGAAACGATAACAGCATCAAAAGTATTGTCTGCAAAGGGCAGGTTCTCCGAATCGCCTGTACGCAACTCTATAACAGATTCCATGCCAATTTTTTTTATCTTCTCTCGCCCATGCGCCAGCATCCCTTCCGAAATATCCACCCCAACAATTTTTTGGGGTTTCAAAGCCAGTGCTTCAATGGCAAAATCGCCCGTACCTGTGGCAATATCCAAGATAGTCTGAGGTTTTTCGGCCCGAAGCAAGCGGATGGCTTTTTTTCGCCACAGTATGTCAATTCCACCACTCAGCAGGTGATTGAGCAAGTCGTAGCGAGGCGAAATGTTATCAAACATCTGCGCCACCTGCTCTTTTTTGCCAGCAGTTTGTTCTTTGTATGGTAAAACAGTCATCGTGAAGTGTAAAGGCAAAAGTGTAAAAATATTTTGCTGTGTCATTGCAAAACGAGGCACAAAGTTAATACAATCAGTGGGATAACGGGTTGTGACAAGAAAAGGTTACAGAAAATTATCAGTAGAAAAAGTACAATGCACCAACAAAGGTTTGTCGTCAAAATGCCTATTTCTGTCGAAATAGCACATTGTTTTATTCGCTTTTCATTATCTTCGCCCATCTGGTAGTCAATCACTTAACCAAAAGTAAGTATGAATAATTCGCTAATGTTCATTCCCCTATCCTATTCCACCCACCGAAGCGTCGGTCGCCCCTACCCCTCCGAGGAGGGGAGTCGCATTAGAGGGGTTGTTTTCTCGCCTCTTCTCTATCGTCTCCTACTTCTTACCTCTTGCGTCTTGTCTCTTGCGTCTTACCAAGTAGCAACAGCGCAGATTCGGAACCAAGCCGATGCGTATAATGCCAACAGTCGTTTTGAACAAATGGGTACAATTTTGCCCACACCCAACACTTACCGAACCGCCTCTGGCGCACCCGGCAAAGACTACTGGCAAAACCGAGTAGATTATGACATAAAAGCTGAGTTAGACGACGAAAAGCGCCGCATCACTGGCTCCGAAACCATTACCTACAACAATTTTTCACCCGATGAACTGCGCTATCTGTGGTTGCAACTTGACCAAAATCTTTTTGCAAAAGGCTCTATCGGCAAAAACACCTCAACTGGAGGCATAGATGCCAATACGTCTATTACAGAAATCAACTCACAGACCCAACTGATTGATGCCCAGCGAGATTACGGTTATAAAATCACTGCTGTGAAAGATGCCAAAGGCCTTATCCTTAATCATACTGTAAATGGTACCATGATGCGTGTGGAGTTGCCTCAACCGCTTAAATCAGGTCAAAGTTTTGCCTTTTCGATTGACTGGAATTTCAATATCGTTAATATGGACGAAGTGCGGGTGCGCTCGGGTTTTGAGTTTTTTCCGAAAGACGGCAATTGCGCTTACTTTATTGCCCAGTGGTTTCCTCGCCTGTGTGTTTATGACGACATCAACGGCTGGATGCACAAGCAGTTTTTGGGACAAGGCGAATTTACCCTTCCGTTTGGCAATTACAAAGTAGCCATTACCGTGCCTAACGACCACGTAGTAGGCGCAACGGGCGAACTACAAAATATACCCCAGATTTTATCTGCTACGCAGCTAAAACGTTGGGAACAAGCCAAGAAAGAATTTACCAATCCCATTGAAATAGTAACCCAAGCCGAAGCAACAGCCGCCGAGAAAGTAAAACCCACAGGAAAAAAAACTTGGACATTTGTGGCAAAAGATGTGCGTGATTTCGCCTTTTGCACCTCTCGCAAGTTTATTTGGGATGCCATGAATACCCAACTTCCGAACGGTAAAACGGCGATGTCTATGTCGTATTTCCCCAAAGAAGGCAATCCTTTGTGGGGTAAATACTCTACCCAAGCCGTAGCGCATACACTTCGGACTTATTCTAAAACAACGATTGATTATCCGTATCCGGTAGCTATTTCGGCTAACTGGGGGCGTGGTGGCGGTATGGAATACCCCATGATTTGCTTCAATGCTGGCCGCCCCGAAGCTGACGGCACGTATGACGAACGAGTAAAGTACGGCTTGATTTCGGTCGTGATTCACGAAGTGGGTCACAATTTTTTCCCGATGATTATTAACTCTGACGAACGCCAGTGGTCGTGGATGGACGAAGGTCTCAACTCTTTTACCCAATATTTGTCAGAACAAGAATGGGAACGGGGCTATCCGTCTCGGCGAGGTGAACCGCAGCTGATTGTGGACTACATGAAGTCTGACCCAAAGGCACTGTCGCCCATTATGACTTCGGCAGACAATGTGATTAACCACGGCCCAAATGCTTACTCAAAGCCAGCCACAGCCTTGAATATTTTGCGTGAAACCGTAATGGGCCGTGAATTATTTGACCAAGCTTTTAAAGAATATGCTCGTCGTTGGGCGTTTAAACATCCTTCGCCTGCCGACTTTTTCCGTACCATGGAAGACGCTTCTGGTGTGGACTTAGACTGGTTTTGGAAAAGTTGGTTTTATGGCACCGAACCCGTTGACCAAGATTTGGCGGAAGTACAGTGGTTTGCACTTGACAACCAAGACCCAGCCAAACAAAAAGCAGCACAAAAAGCCAGTGACGAAGCCAAGAAAAAAACGATGGCGAGCATCCGCAACAAAACCGACATCAAACAAACAGCCGTGGAAGCCAACCCAAGTTTGGCTGATTTTTATACCACTTACGACCGCTACAATCCAACCGAAGCCGACAAACGTAGATACGAGGCATACATAGCGAGCCTTACAGCTGATGAGCGAAAATTATTGGAAGAAGGCTATAATTTTTACACGCTTAATCTCAAAAACAAGGGCGGTGTACCCATGCCAGTTATTTTGAAAGCACAGTACGAAGATGGCACGGACGAGATTTTCCGTATTCCAGCCGAAATCTGGCGATTGAATGATAAGGATGTCAAGAAAATAATTCCGACCAAGAAGCGAGTGACCCAATGGACGCTTGACCCGTTCTTTGAAATTGCAGATATTGATACGTCTAACAATGCCTTTCCACGCCAACCTGCCGAGCCCACTAAGTTCCAGTTGTTTAAGTTCAACTTCCCACGGCAGCGCAACCCCATGCAAGAAGCCAACCGCCAAAGCCCTGGTGCAGTGCAAGGTGCGCCGAGGAATTGATACTTAGCTAATACCAATAATCAAAGACCTACAAGAAACCAACCTTGTAGGTCTTTTTTGTTTAGAAAATAGTTTTATTTGCATGGTTCTACAACCTAACTCTAAACCAACCATGACTGACCGCAAAACCCGACTGGCAATTATCCTAATCACTTCGTTGTTTTTTCTGTGGGGCTTTGCCCTCAACCTCAACCCCATCTTGATTCCGCACCTCAAAAAAGCCTGTCAGCTAAGTGATTTACAATCGGCATTTATTGATTCAGCCTCTTATATTGCTTATTTCTTGGTGGCTTTGCCAGCAGGTTTGTTTATGAAACGATTCGGTTACAAAGCAGGTATTACGCTTGGGCTATTGCTTTTTGCAGTTGGTACCTTTTTGTTTTATCCAGCAGCAGGCTTCCGAAATTACAGTTTCTTTTTGGTTGCCCTGTTCATTATTGCCAGTGGATTGACCTTTTTAGAAACCGCCGCAAATCCCTACATCACTGTGCTGGGAGACGAAGAAAGTGCTACCCAACGCCTCAATTTTGCGCAGTCGTTCAACGGATTAGCGGCTTTTTTAGCACCATTAGCAGGTGGTTTGTTCATCTTGTCGGGCAAAACACTCACGCCACAAGAAGAACAAGCCATGCCAGCCCAACAACTTGATGAATACCTAAACCAAGAGGCATCGTCGGTACAAATCCCATTTCTACTAATTGGCTTAGTGGTATTGCTGGTAGCCATTTTGATTTGGCGAACAGCCCTGCCCGAAATCAAAGAAGAAGACGAGGTATCAACTAAGCCCACTGGTTCTATTTTGAGTGAGAAAAACCTGATTTTGGGCGTAGTTGCTCAGTTTTTTTATGTGGGGGCTCAGGTATGTGTGAGCAGTTTTTTCATTCGTTTTGCCGACAAAGTAGCCGGAATCGAAGAAAAAACGGCTGCTTTTTTCTTGTCTGGTGCGTTATTGGGGTTCATGGTCGGGCGTTTTTTTGGCACTTATCTCATGCGGTTCATAGCACCTTCTCGGTTGTTAGCTATTTACAGTATCCTCAATTTCGGTCTGCTCCTCCTTGCTGTTGTCACCAGCGGAATGGTATCAGTATATGCCTTGGTGGGGGTTGAGTTCTTTATGTCTATTATGTTTCCCACTATTTTTGCACTGAGTATCAGAGGTTTGGGCGAAAAAACCAAAATTGGTTCGTCGTTGGTTATCATGGCTATCGTGGGTGGTGCTATTTTTCCTGTCATCATGGGACGAGTTTCAGATCTGAGCAATATTCAAACCTCTTACATTGTGCCAGCCCTTTGTTTTATTGTTGTATTTTATTTTGCCTTAAAAAATAGCAATGTAAAACAGGTAAAACTGGGAGCTTCGCATTAGTGATGGGACAAGAGATGGCGAGACATAAGAAAAGAGAAAATACCTGACAATCAACTAATTACACCCATCGGCCTGTAGCATACAGAACGTAGTCGACGAGCGTTTTGTGTGCCACAGACCGAGGAAGAACAATTAACTAATCACACGAGCAACCCCGTTTCAAATTAGCACATGGACTTACAACTAACCAATAAAGTAATTATTGTAACAGGTGGTGCCAAGGGCATCGGCGAAGGAATTGTAAATGTATTAGCCACCGAAGGAGCGATTCCGGTAGTGGTAGGCCGCAACGAAGACGACAACCGACAAGTAGTGTCAGCTATTGAAGCGAAAGGGCAAAAAGCCTTTCAGATAGTAGCAGAATTGACACACCCCGAAGCCTGCGAAAAAGCCATTCAATTAGTTTTAAAGCAATTTGGGCGAATAGACGGCTTAGTCAACAACGCTGGCGTAAACGACGGAGTAGGCTTAGAAAATGGCGATTATGAGCGTTTTATGGCATCGTTACACAAAAACGTAGTCCATTATTACCTGATGGCTCATTACGCCTTACCAGCCCTAAAAGCCAGCAAAGGTGCAATTGTTAATATTACCTCTAAAACCGCCGAAACGGGGCAAGGCGGTACGTCGGCGTATGCCGCTGCTAATGGCGGACGTAACGCCCTTACCCGTGAATGGGCCGTTGAATTACTTAAATATGGCATTCGTGTCAATGCCGTTGTGGTGGCAGAATGCTGGACCCCCTTGTACGAGCGGTGGATTGAGACTTTGCCAAATCCGCAAGAAAAATTGGCATCCATTACCGCCAATATCCCCTTTGAGAACCGCATGACCACCGCCGAAGAAATCGCTAACATGACGGCGTTCCTGTTATCAAATCGGTCAAGTCACACAACAGGGCAATTGATTTATGTGGATGGCGGTTATGTACATTTGGATAGGGCCTTGGCAAATTCGTAGTTCAATGGTGGCTATTCAACACCAAATCAGCACATTTTTCACCAATCATAATAACAGGTGCATTGGTATTGCCAGCGACAATGCGAGGCATGATGGAAGCATCGGCTACTCGCAAGCCTTCAATACCGTGCACCCGCAATTGGTCATCTACCACTGCCATTTCGTCGTTGCCCATTTTGCAAGTACCTACAGGGTGATACACGGTTTCGACCACCCGCCGAATGTGCGCCACAAGTTCATCGTCTGAGGTACGGTTTGGCGGAGCTACCAATCCTGCCCGTAAGTGGTCAAAGGCTGGTGACTCCAACAGTTCAATGGCTTTTTTTGTACCATCAAGCAAGATTTTCACATCGCTTTCTGCCGCCAAAAAATTAGGCTGTATCAACGGCGCATCTGTTGGGTTGGCTGAGTGTAGCCCTACATAACCAATGCTTTGGGGCTTGAGTAAAGTTGGCAAAATAGTGAAGCCGTCTGTCCGTGGAAAAGTGTTAAGGTCATAAAAATCAACGTCATACCCTGTTCCGAGGTGAATAGGAGCAAAATGTAGTTGCAAATCTACAGGGTCTGAACTATCACTGATTTTCCAAAACGCATATGCTTCGAGCGGACTAATGCTGAACGGCCCGTTTTTATAAAAAGCGTATTGAATCAAATATTTGAGCTGGTTCAGAGGTTTTATGGTATGGTTTGCCCCTGCATTCTTGACCGAGCAAAGGCTACTCACATTCGTAAACAAGTGGTCTTGAAGGTTTTTACCTACGCCGAGCAGGTGCTTTTTAACAAGAATACCTTTGCTTTTGAGTTCGTCGGCATCACCTATGCCCGACAGCATCAAGATTTGGGGTGAAGCAAAAGACCCCGCCGATACAATAACCTCTTTGCTGGCAAATGCTTTTTCGGTGCTGTTTTTTCCAGTGATAAACTCTACCCCAACGGCACGGTCATTTTCAATCAAAATTTGCTTGACTTGAGCCTTTGTCAACACTTTAAGGTTGGGGCGGTCAAGAACTGGTTTCAAAAATGCACCCGCCGTGCTGTGCCGTTTCTGGTCTTTGATTGTAAACTGAAAGTATCCTGCCCCTTTTTGCTCTGCTCCGTTGTAGTCATGGTTTTCGGGAATGCCTCCTTGCTTACACGCCTCTACAAAAGCTGGGGCAATGGGTGTGCGAAAAACCTTGGCAAAAGTCACATTGAGTGGCCCATCTTTTCCATGATAACCAGCATCTAACTGGTCAATCTGCTCGTTATGTTCTGATCTGATAAAGTATAACAGCACGTCGTCATAAGCCCAGCCTTTGTTGCCCATGGCAGCCCATTCGTTGTAGTCGGCGTGGTTGCCTCGTACATACGCCATGGCATTGGTTGAGCTGCAGCCTCCTAATGTTTTGCCACGAGGTAGGTAAATACGACGATTTAATACATGTTCTTGTGGTTCTGTCGAAAACGACCAATCTACCTCTGTACGATTGAGCTTTGAGTAAGCCCCTGGAATGTGGATTTCCATTTTTTTGTCGGGGCCGCCTGCTTCTAATAATAATACCTTATGATTAGGGTCTGCAGAAAGGCGGTTGGCCAATACACATCCTGCCGAACCTGCGCCAATAATAATGAAGTCGAATTGCATGAGGTTTTATAGTTGAATAAAATAGCGTTTCTGATACAAATAGTCCCAAATTTTCCTGAAAAATAACTAATTATTATTGATTTTGTATAAAAACTAAGGTGAAAACTTCCCAAAAATCCTGCTAATTTTGTATTCACACACCTCATCAATTTATGTCTGATTTTAGCATTTACTTACAACTTGGTTTTGACCACATTACCGACCTCAATGGTTACGACCATATTCTGTTTGTTGTAGCACTTTGCGCTATTTATCGGCTACAAGACTGGCGAAAAGTCTTAATTTTAGTTACTGCTTTCACCCTGGGGCACTCGATTACTTTGGCCTTAGCTACGCTACGCCTAATTGAATATAGTACCGACTTGATTGAGTTTTTGATTCCGATTACCATTTTACTGACAGCTGTGGCTAATTTTTTTCACAAAAGTTCAGACAGTATCTTACAAAAAGAGAAAGGTTCTCAAATTCGCTACCCAATGGCCATGGCATTCGGCTTGATTCACGGGATGGGCTTTTCTAATTACTTACGAAGTTTGTTGGGGCGAGAAGAAAGCATCGTTAGCCCACTTTTTGCCTTCAATGTAGGACTCGAAATCGGCCAAATTCTGATTGTATTGGCTGTATTGGGGCTGGCATTTGTGTTTGTTGACTTACTCAAAGTTCGTAAACGAGACTGGGTGCTTGCTGTATCGGGCGTTGTGATTGGGGTAGCCTTGACTTTGATTAAAGACAAATGGATTTTTTAAATCTCCGGGGTTTGTACCGAAGGTCTGCCCCCTATGCCGCTACAATTTCTTTGTGTGATGTAGTTGCATGAGGTACTCGCTCATACACCAAAAACGAATAGTCGTACAGATTCTCGCTATCTGCCTTAAAATCAGCCCGGCTCACTTCGGTAAATTTTTCTTCAAATTCTGGAAAAAACGCATCACCCGCAAACTCTTTGTGTATGATAGTAAGGTGAATTGCATCAATTAAATGAATAGATTGGCGGAAGATTTCTTCGCCGCCAATGATAAAAACCTCAGTTTCGCCCTTCACCATAGTTAAGGCATCTTCGAGGCTGTGAGCTATTGTAAAACCCTCCTCTACTTCATAATCTTGCTGGCGAGTAATCACAATATTGCCTGCTTCAGACCACACACGGTCGGGGGTATCATAGCTTTTGCGGCCCATAATCATCTTTTTGCCATAGCAAACTTGATGCAAATTGGCCCAGTCAGCAGGAATATGCGGCCATGGCAGGCGGTTTTCTTTACCAATTACCCGATTGTGGCTCATGGCAGCCATGATAGACAGTTTCATAGATTACTCTTTCTTCGTTAGCCATTAACTTTCTTCCACCAGTTTGCAGTCAAAGTTAGGTCTTGACGAACCAGATTATGGCCTGTTTGCAACACGTGGTGTTCTACTGTAAAACCTTTTTCGGTGAGTATTTGTTCGTAAATGTCCATGTCAGTAGGCCGATAATAAAAGTCTTGCGAGCCAGAGGTCATCAGCACATGGGCTTTTTGTACTGATGCAATAGGGGGTGGTGTTTGATACGGCAACATTCCACGCCAAAGTACTGCTCCTTTCAACAAATCAGGATATAAAAACAACAAACTGCCTGCAATATTTGCTCCGTTTGAGTACCCCAAAGCCGTCAGCTTATTAAGCATAAATCCTTCTTTATCAGCTAATTGTGTCACAAAATTAGCTAATTCGTGCGTCCTGAATATTAAATCTTGCTCATCAAAAACACCTTCAGCAGTACGTCGAAAAAAGCGAGTGGTCGTGCCATTCTCTAATACATTTCCTCGTACACCCAATAGATTAGCATTCGGAAAAAGGTCTTTGCCAAGGTCAATAAAGTCGTGTTCGTTACCTCCTGTGCCGTGCAGCAAAAGCACGGTTGGAGCAGTAGTTGGTTGTTGGGTTGGAATAAATCGGTAAGTCATGTTAATGGTTGTATTGTTCTGTTGAAGCTACTTGCTTGACTTTTAAACTGAATAATTTCCAAGAAACGGAGGGGGATTTTTTTGTATGAAACAGGCCAAACGTCATAGGTTTTGAAAACCTATAACGTTTGAAAATCAGCGATTTATGATTTTAATTTTTGGAATCCAAAAAGGATAATTCACCTTCCTATTAGTTCAATTTTGGCAGAACAGCTTCTATTTCGGCCCTACGGTTTTCATACATCAAAGGTAATTTGAGGCCGTGACCCAGTTCGTCTAATTTCTCATCAAGGGTAAAGCCTGGATTGTCCGTAGCAATCTCAAACAACACGCCACCAGGTTCACGAAAGTACAGCGAATGGAAATAATTACGGTCAATTTGCTCTGTCACGTTAAAGCCTTTTGCTACTATTTTCTCTCGCAAGGCCAGTTCGGCAGCATCGTCTTTTACCCGAAACGCAATGTGGTGTACCGAGCCGCCTGCCACGTGTCCCCTGCGCTCACCCTTAGCTTCTACTAAGTCAATTACCGAGGCTGTTTCGATATTTTTATTGGCAAACCGATAGCGATTGACGTGCTGCTCTACCAACTGATAATCAAGCAATTCGGTCAAAACCTCTGCCGTTCCTGTGATGTCGTTGAGTGTAATACTCACATTTTGAAAGCCTTTGATGGCTTTGCTGGCATCTACTTCTTGTGTTGTATTGGCCTGGCGGTCATCGGTTTTTGCCGACACAGTGAGTTCTAATTTTAGGCCGTCGGGGTCAAGTACAGTAAGGTATTCTTCGCCAAACTTAGTAGAAGGTTTGTTGTAGATTACCCCACGTTCATCAAAGCGTTTGAGCCAAAAATCAAGGCTTCCTTCTGGTACCGAAAATCCCACTTCGCTTGCCTGCCCTGTGCCTCTGCGCCCTTGCACGATGTTTTGCCACGGAAAAAACGTCAGGATAGTACCTGGCTCAGCAGGATAGTTTCCGTAGTAAAAATGGTAGGTATGAGGGTCGTCGAAATTGACGGTTTTCTTCACAAATCGAAGGCCCAGCACGTTGGTATAAAAATCAAAATTTCGTTGGGCATTGCCTGCTATCGCCGTTACGTGATGCAAGCCTAATACGTTGTTATTCATGGTTTTATGTGTTTATTTATTGACACAAAGTTGATATATTTTATGGCACGAAAGAATGGCAAAACACAGGAAAAAGTTGTCGAAATTAGGGAATTAAAAATAGGGATAAAAAAAACGTCGGCGAGTACTCGCCGACGTTAACCCTCAAACAGGCTTTATATTTATGCTTGCTTCACCAATTGTATATCAGCTACTATTTTTACGTCGTCGCTTACTACGGCACCGCCTGCTTCAGTAACGGCGTTCCAGAGCAAGCCAAAGCTCTTGCGGCTTACTTTGCCTGACAGCTCAAAACCAGCTTTTACATTGCCCCAAGGATCGGTCATGGTGCCACCGTAAGTACCTTTTAATGAAACAGATTGGGTAATGTCCCGAATCGTTAAATTACCCGTAAGTACAAAATTTTCGTCGTCTGTTTTCTCAAAATTAGTCGAAACAAAGTTCAACGTTGGGAATGTTTCGGCAGCAAAGAAATCTTCACTTTTGAGGTGGTTATCACGCATTTCGTTGCCAGTTTCAATCGAAGCCACTTTTGCTTCAAATGATGCCGAAAGGCTTGAAAAATCTTCGTCAGCCTCTACCGAAGCACTAAATTCTTTGAAATTACCCGTTACAGTGGTAATAACTAAGTGTTTTACTTTGAACTGAATTTGTGAGTGGGCAACGTCTATGCCCCATTGGGTTGCTACTGCAGTTTCCATGTTTATAGTTGTTTTTTTGTTGTCGGTTGAATTACGATGCAAATATATGTATATACATATATGTAACAACATGGAAATTTTACGGATAGACTTGTATATTTTACGGATTGTTGAAAAAATAGCTACGAATGCAAGATTGAGAGGTTTTTCCGATACTCCGAAAAAGTCTTTCCTGTGTTGTTTTTGAAGTATTTCGAGAAATGCGCTTCGTCGTCAAAACCCAACTCATAGGCAATTTCTTTGGCAGAAGTATTGCCAAAATAAGCCCTTCGCTTGGCTTCCAGAATCACTCGGTGTTTGATATGTTCCGAAGCTGGCGTGCCTGTGATGCGTTTCACGGTGTCGTTGAGGTGGCTGGGGGTTACGTTTAGCTTTTCGGCATAGTCGGCTACTTTGCTTTTGGTTTTGAACTGATTATCCACCAATTCTTGAAACTGCCTCACCAAACACACTGCTCGTGAGCCCTCGTGGGAGCCAGTCATTTGAGGTGCAAACAGCCTTGCTGCCTGAATCAAGAAGATTTTGAGATAACTCCTCAACACATCTGCCTTCATTTGCCCATCTGTTTCGTATTCGTGCAAGAGTTGTCCCGCTGTTGCTTCCAAAATAGGCGTTTGCTCTGGCAATGCTTCAAATGGTTTGAAATTCAAGAAGTTATTAAAAAGACCAGTATTGATAAAGGTTTCACGATCGGCATCGGACTGGCAAAAAAACTCATCTGTAAATGAAATCACATAGCCTTGATGATGACCCTCTGCCAAAAGCAAATGCGCTTGCCCGGGTGACAAAAACCAAAAAGAATTAGGCTGAATAGCAAACCGCTGAAAGTCCACTTCATGCCAGCCGGACCCGTCCTGAATCCAGATAACTACATAATAATTATGCCGATGCGGGGTGTTGATTTGCTCGTGCCTATGCGTATCAACCCAGTCCATGGTGTGCATTTCAAAGGGCAAAGCTGACTTAGTTAAGTCGGTAAGGTGTAATGTGTTAAGCATTTGGTAGTACGTATATTAGTATCGTAGCAGCAGTCATTCAAACCCCACAATTCAAGGAGGGGGGTAGCAATCAAGATTAGTGAAGTTCAAAACGTATCTACTCGCTAAAACCCCTTTTCTGCCCGATTGGTTTCAGGCTTTGGTCGCATCCCCCCGTTTGGGTGAATGAAAGTATGGCGTTTTTTTCTTACTTTCGTGGCATTCTATACATTTTCAACAACTTAACTAACCATGAAGAACATTCTACTTCTTTTGGCAGTACTTGGCGTGAGTTCGTCTGTGTGGGCGCAGTTTGGTCAAAACACCAACTACAATGCCAATAATCGCTTTGAGCAAATGGGTACGTCGTTACCCACGCCCAACACTTATCGTACGGCCTCTGGCTCGCCAGGCAAAGACTATTGGCAACAACGTGCCGACTACGACATCAAAGTAGAGCTTGATGATGTGAACCAAAAAATAATTGGCTCCGAAACCATCACTTATTTCAACAATTCGCCCGATGCCTTGCCGTATTTGTGGATTCAATTAGACCAAAATTTGTTTAAAGACGATGCCATAAGCACTCAATCTCAAACAGGAGGAATTGGAGCAAATGGGCTGAGTAGCCGCTCGGGGGCTATCACGCAATTGACCGAGAAAAAAGAATATGGTTACAACATTACGGCTGTAAAAGACATCAAAGGTGCGGCGCTTCGCTATACTATCAATCATACGATGATGCGGATTGAGTTGCCAGCACCACTCAAAACAGGACAATCGGTATCATTCTCAATAGACTGGAACTACCTGATTACCAGCTACTACGGACGCTCTGGTTATGAATTTTTTGCCAAAGATGGCAACTACAACTACTTTATTGCCCACTGGTTTCCTCGGCTGGCAGTTTATGACGACGTAAACGGTTGGCAACACAAGCAGTTTTTAGGACAAGGTGAGTTTACGCTTTGCTTCGGTAATTACAAAGTAGCTATTACGGCTCCCAACGACCACGTGGTAGGTGCTACGGGTGAGTTGCAAAACGCCGCACAAGTGCTGTCGGCAACGCAAGCCAAGCGCATGGACGACGCCAAGAAGAATTTTAAAGAACCTGTGGTAATCGTAACCCAAGACGAAGCCATTGCTGCTGAAAAAAACAAACCCACAGGCAAAAAAACATGGGTGTTTGCTGCTCAAAACGTCCGTGACTTTGCTTTTACATCATCTCGTAAGTTCATTTGGGATGCCATGATGGCCAACGTAGAAGGCAAAAACGTGCTTTGCATGAGTTATTATAGCAAAGAAGGCAATCCACTTTGGGGTAAATTTTCGACCCAAACTGTAGCGCATACACTTAAAAGTTATTCGTCGCATACCTTCCAATATCCATATCCTGTGGCTATTTCTTGTCATGCAACCCCAGGTGGTGGCATGGAATACCCCATGATTTGCTTTAACGGAGGTCGTCCTGAGCCAGACGGAACTTACTCAGAAGGTACCAAGAAGGGCATGATTGGGGTAATTATCCACGAAGTTGGTCATAACTTCTTCCCGATGATTGTCAATTCAGACGAACGCCAGTGGTCTTGGATGGACGAAGGGCTTAACTCATTCTTAGAATACTTAGCTGAAAATGAGTGGGAACGTGATTTCTCTACGGGTGCAGAGCCACAAGGTATTGTCAATTACATGAAAACTGACCCTACGCAACAAGTACCCATTATGAGTAGCTCAGACAATATCATGGCGTTTGGTCCTAACGCTTACACCAAACCAGCTACTGCCCTGAATATCTTGCGTGAAACCGTGATGGGGCGTGAATTGTTTGACTATGCTTTTAAAGAATATTCACGCCGCTGGATGTTCAAATCTCCAACCCCTGCCGACTTTTTCCGGACAATGGAAGACGCTTCAGGCGTAGATTTAGACTGGTTCTGGAAAAGTTGGTTCTATGGCGTAGAGCCTGTAGATCAAGACCTTGCAAATATAGAATGGTTTGCACTTGACCCTCAAGACCCAGCCAAGCAAAAAGCCGCCCAAAAAGCTGCGGACGAAGCCAAAAAGAAAACAATGGCCAGCACTCGTAACAAAACAGACATCAAGCAAACAGCTGTGGAAGCCAACCCAAGTCTGGCTGATTTTTATACAACTTACGACCGCTACACGGTAACCGATGCCGACAAGAAAAAGCAAGAAACTTACTTAGCATCGCTTACACCAGACGAGCGTAAGCTATTAGAGGACGGTTACAATTTTTACACTATCAACCTCAAAAACAAAGGCGGCGTACCCATGCCTGTTATCTTGAAAGCACAGTATGAAGATGGTACGGACGAAATCTTCCGCATACCAGCCGAAATTTGGCGATTGAATGACAAGGATGTTAAGAAAATAATTCCGACCAAGAAACGAGTGACACAATGGACACTTGATCCGTTCTTTGAGATTGCCGATATTGATACAGCAAATAATACGTTCCCTCGTCAACCAGCCGAGCCTACTAAGTTTCAGTTGTTTAAAATGCAAGGACGTGGTGGTCCACAAGGGCCAAATCCTATGCAACTCCAACAACGCCAAGGCCCTGGAGCTGTGCAA
Organism: Spirosomataceae bacterium; assembly: GCA_044228045.1. Classification (GTDB taxonomy): domain Bacteria; phylum Bacteroidota; class Bacteroidia; order Cytophagales; family Spirosomataceae; genus JAXLVB01. The sequence goes on along the minus strand of JBGAVQ010000036.1, from coordinate 161 downwards.
GGTGCACCGAGAAATTAGCCTTCTGTGGGTTCAAGCGAACGTCGCCCGGCGAGGACGCTTGAACCAGTGAAATAAGATTCAACAAAAAAGCCGCTGATGAAGCGGCTTTTTTTATTTGGGAACGCTACCTCTAAAAACACTCCTCCCTCATCTCCACCGTC
>JBGAVQ010000035.1:0-28194 GCA_044228045.1 Spirosomataceae bacterium | reverse complement strand
GTCGCTTGTATGTCTTGAATAGCTATCTCAAAACCTACAATCCCTTTCATTTCTCGCCGCACGTATTCATCTGACATTCGCTCTACGGCTACGGGATTTTTGGAGGTAGCTTCGTACTTATTCACCAAGTCTTTAAGTGTTTGGTACAGTTCTTCTCCTTCAATAATTCTTAGCTTGCCATAAGCATGAACAGCGATGTAGTTCCAAGTTGGTACGTTTTCGTGGCTATACCACGACGACGAAATGTAGGTATGAGGCCCATTAAAAATCGCCAAAACCTCCTCATTATCAGCAAAATGTCGCCATTGTTTATTAGCTCGAGCAATATGCCCTTGCAGTACGTTTTCGCCTTGAGCATTGGTGTTCCATTCTATCGGAATGTGCGTAGCCCACGGTCGGTTTTCGACCTGACTTACTAAAATGCCGAAACTATTCGCCTGTACAAAGGCTTTGATTTCGTTTAAATTATCGTTACGATGGTATTTGGCGGTGTACATATCAAATTTCGCTCCCCTTGGTGGGAGGTTGGAATGTCTTCAATATTTTCAAAATCACTAATCCATGCCAATAATATTTCATAAACACCATTGATATTGGTCAGTACATTTGCGTCATCAAATCGCATTACGGTAAAACCAACGCTCTCCAAATCAGCAGTCTTTCGTTCATCTTTATTAGCTGTAATTTCGTAGGTGTGCGTAATGCCATCTACTTCAATAACCAACATTAACTCAAAGCAAACGAAATCAACAATATAGTTTAGAATGGACCTTTGCCTTCGGAATGCATAGTTTTCTAATCTCTTAGCCCTCAATACATATTTCCACAAACAAGCCTCGGCCTTCGTCATATTTTTACGAAGTGCATTCGCAAAAGGCTGCAAGGATTTGTTGTAATGGTAATAGTTTTGAGGAGACGCTTTTTGCATAACTTTAACTTTTTTGCAGTTTCCGACGCTTTTCCACCCCCCACCCCCGCCAGCGGGGGAGATTATTCTCTCCCGCTGGCGGGAGTACCCGAAGGGGGAGGGTGGAAAACCCACAAACTACATAGCTTAAAACCCTACACTTCTTAGTTTCAATCCTGCTGTTTCTTCAAACCCACACATCAAGTTCATGTTTTGCACTGCTTGACCCGATGCACCTTTGGTAAGGTTGTCAATAACACTGGTTATGAGCAACATACCATCGTGAACTTCCAGGTGCAACAGGCATTTATTGGTACCAACTACTTGCTTTACGTCCACACTGGCTGTACTTAGGTGCGTAAACGGATGAGCAGCATAATATTCAGTATAGTGTTTGAGGGCATCGTCTTGCGAGCCTTCAAACGCTGTGTAAACATTCGCCATGATACCCCGAGTAAAATTACCCCGATACGGAATAAAGTTAATCCGCTTGGCAAAATCGGCTTGGTGCTTACGCACCGACATCTTGATTTCTGTCAAATGTTGGTGCGTAAACGCTTTGTAAATGCTCACGTTGTTGTTTCGCCAAGAGAAATGACTTGTGGCCGAAAGGCTTTGCCCTGCCCCCGTGCTACCTGTAATGGCACTGACCTGCACGTCGTCGTGAAGCAACCCTGCTTTTGCTAAGGGAAGCAAAGCCAACTCAATAGAGGTAGCAAAGCAACCTGGATTGGCAATGTGATGCGCTTGCTGGATACGCTCTCGCTGGAGTTCGGGCAAGCCATACACAAAGCCATTAGATTCATCCCGAAAATCTGCACTCAAATCAATGATTTTCAAGGACTTAAACTCAGGATACTCATTCAAAAACTTTACTGATTCGCCGTGGCCAGAGCAGAGAAAAATAACTCCTTTGCTATCCAACAAATACGGTATCTGGTTTTTGGCCTCTGGTAATGAACTGAATTTTAGCTCTGTCTCTCCAAATAAATCTGAGTGAGTTTGATACACAGGCTTATCAGCTTGACTATTGCTATGCACAAAAGCGATTTCTGCTTGTGGGTGGTTCAATAAAATGCGGAGCAGCTCGCCACCTGTGTAGCCTGCGCCGCCGATTATTCCTATTTTCATAATTTTGATTAAATCGAATCTACAATCTCATTCAACCTTACTGTTAATCATTCATCTCCGTAATTTTCCGATGAATCATGGTTTGGTTAGAGAGAATTTTTGAGAAGCCTCGCACGTCGTCGCCGCTCCAAGCGTTGTTCATTTCGCCGTAAGACCCAAACACGTTGCTCATCAAGTCGTAAGGAGACGTACTGCCCATCACATAGAAATGATACGGAGCTAAATGCACTCGTACAGAGCCTGTTACGTGCTGCTGCATATCTTCTAAAAACAACTCAATGTTTCGCATGGTAGGCTCCAAAAACATCCCTTTGTGGAGCATCGTACCATATTGGTTTGCCAATTGCTCTTTCCAGTAGAGTTGGGTTTCGGTCAAAACGTGCTTTTCGAGTGTGTGGTGCGCCTTAATAATAATAAGCGGAGCGGCGGCTTCAAAACCTACCCGTCCTTTGATACCAATGATGGTGTCGCCTACGTGGATGTCTCGCCCAACGGCAAAAGGCGAGGCAATATCTGATAAAGCCCTAATCGCCTCTACGGGGTTTTCATAGTCTATGCCATTGATACCTTTCAATTCTCCTTTTTCAAACCGAAGTGTTACTTCTTCGGGGTTAGTTTTGGTCAATTGCGATGGAAATGCCGACTCCGGCAAATAACCATCCGATGTCAAGGTTTCTTTTCCACCTACCGATGTTCCCCAGAGACCCTTATTGATACTATATGTAGATTTTGTCCAGTCACGTACTACTCCTTTTGCCTTCAAATACTCAATTTCGGCTTCACGGGGCAGGCGATTGTCCCGAATCGGCGTAATTACTGGAACATCTGGAATGACAATACGGAAAATCATATCGAAGCGTACTTGGTCGTTGCCAGCTCCGGTGCTACCATGTGCCACATAATCTGCTCCAACTTGCTTGGCATATTCTGCTACTGCCAATGCTTGAAACACTCGCTCGGCACTTACCGACAGCGGATACGTATTGTTTTTGAGCACATTACCAAACACTAAGTATTTGATACAGTGTTGGTAATAGTCGTCAACGGCGCTGTAAGTAACGTGTTCTTTCACGCCCAATTCATAAGCGTTTTTTTCAATAGTTTGGAGTTCGGCGTCTGAAAAACCGCCTGTATCCACCAACATCGAATAGACATCAAAGCCTTTGTCTTCGTTAAAATATTTTACACAATAGGAGGTGTCCAGTCCTCCCGAAAACGCTAATACTACTTTGGGTTTTGACATGATAAGTAATTATTATTTTTTCATTAAATACATTCCAAAAAATGAATCTTGATGGCCCAAATACTGAATAGAATTGTTCCAACCAGGTGAAATTTGGCGAAATCTACTGACATCTGGCCCTGCATACAAGCCTTGTGGAGCCAACTCAATACTTCGATGGTCTAATTCTACTTCTGACTTGGTACCAACTAATGTCCACGCTATTTCTCGGAGTGGCTCATAGGTGCTCAACACAAGCAATAGCCAAAAATAAGAAGTTGTTTTCCACCTTATTTCCATCGTTATCAAGTTAGTAAGGGCGTATAAAAGTAACAGCGTAAGTCCATAACACCCAGGTAAAGAGGTTCGCATGGCAAAATCGTTGAAATGCCCCATTACTATCCATGTAGCGCTTACTAAGCTTACAGCTGACAGCCAAATAAGTGGTTTTAAGTTGTTAATTACCTGATACTTTAGCTCAACCCACCCCAAAACGACTGAGATGATTATGATTTCAACAACCAAAAAGTAGAAATAACCCAGCCAATCAGTCAGCCCATTAAATGAGGTAAAAAGCCAATCAAATGGATATTGTTGAGGTAGATGGCTTTGAAAATAAATTCCTCCAATTATACCCAAAGCACCACCTGCTATCAAATTCTGAAACGAAAAAAAAATCTTCGGAAACCTAACGAATCCCAACAAAATAAAAGGTAAAAAACCGATGACGACAAAAGGGGACCAAAGTATTAACAATGAGCCAATCCATCCAATAAGCAAGCCTCGTTTTTTAACAAATAATTCATCGAATAACCATCCTCCTCCAACCCACACGCCAATAGCATGTTGGGGTACCCATTGCAAGTCAGAAAAATGAGAAGAAAATAATAGTCTATGTGTTAGCTGTTTGTTTGAAAATCGCATACTCGACTGATAATCAGGAAAAAACTGCTCAATTGCAATAGTTTTAAGTGATTTGACATCATGCTCGAGATACAAATATTTTAGAAAAAAAATGGCATTTGTTATAACATCTAACCCAGAGGCAAGCATAAATATCATCACAATCCATATTGAATATTGGCCTGTAAGCCGGTATATCCACAAAAAACCAATCCACACACCCAAAAAACCCCAAACTATAGAGTAATAACGTGCCGCTGCCAAGCCACCAATCACTTTAGCCGCAGCTGCAGTTGGCAAATAATAAGCTGTATAGTAGCACAAGATTGGGTTACTATACTCATTGTTTTCATAAACAATAGGCCACGGACGAGTAATCAAATCATAATAAATCAGGTTGTGTTTGTAATAGTCGCCTTGCTGAAATCCTACCTCACCAATACCACAAAAAAGTGTCCATCCCAATGCCGTAGCAGCTAACAAAATGGCATTCTGCCCCTTCATATAAGTCGCATCAGTTTCTTGTTTTATCCACTTAAATACCACCCAACTCAGTACTACAACTATTAACAAGGCGATTTCGAGACGAAGCCAATGCGCAACAAAAAGCAAATTGGGTAGCAAGAGATAACTCATGCTCGCTGTTGCTAAATAATCTTTGTTGGCTATTTTCATTGTTTACGATTCGTCAGACAAGGGATAATTCCGCTCAGCACAGACGAAGATACTAAAACAGGCAGGTTTGCTCAACCTGCCTGCCCGAATGATTTTGATGTAGTTTATGGATAAGCGAACACGATTCGCTATCAACTATTTGCTATCTTTTCGCTATGGCAAAGCAGGTTCTTCTTCTTTGGCCAACATCCTCTGTTTGAGCTTATTCCAGTGTTCATAAAGCTTAGACTGCTTCATGAAATCCCAAGTTTGAGGCTTCTTTTTTTCCTCAACTATTGGGTCGTACATCATACCAGTACATAGGCAATGCTTGCGGTTAGTACGGGTCAGTATATCGTAGTTCACACACGACGAACAGCCTTTCCAAAAATCATCACCCACAGGCAACTCACTAAATGTAGTGGGTTTATAGCCTAAGTCGGAGTTGATTTTCATGACTGCCAAGCTTGTTGTAATACCGATAATTTTGGCATCAGGATACTTGGTGCGAGACAACTCAAATGCCTTGGCTTTGATGCTTTTGGCAACACCACTTTGGCGGTGTTCGGGGTGTACAATGAGGCCAGAATTAGCTACAAATTTGCCATGATCCCATGTTTCAATATAGCAAAAGCCTACCCATTCGCCAGTATCTGTAGAGGCAATAATGGCTTTGCCTTCATTCATTTTGGCAATCAAATAATCGGCTGATCGCTTGGCAATGCCCGTGCCTCGTTGCTTGGCACTTTCTTCCATACAACGGCAGATTTCTTCGGCATACTTATTGTCGGCGGGCGAGGCAACTCGCACGTTAAATTCGTTCATGGCTGTAAATATCTTAGGGAAAAGAGGAAGTGTCATTGTTAAGTGCAATTTTATATGTAATAAGTTGAGTGATGTACTTTCATTGATTTTCTTGAAAACCAATAAAACAGAATAATGTACGATTTGAGATTACTCAAACCCTCAATTGCCTTATTACCCTAAAAATGCGATGCTGTAACATGAAGTGATTAGCCGTTGGCTTGTTTGAAAAGAAAGAAAATCGGGAGAAAAAGCTTTGCTGCGTAGGCAAACAGGTATCAATACGTCCTAATAGACCTATAACGGAATGGCGGCCTAATGGCCGGCGTGTAGAAGAAAGCAAGAGTATGTGACTGACTTTCCATTTTTGTAGAACTGTTTGAAAAACGATGCAAAGTTGGTAAAACCCACAATACAACGCAACAATCTGAGCGTAAATTTTATAATTAGACAATACAAGCTGACAAAAGGTTCAAAAAGAGGCTGAATTTTCTGTAATGTTCAGCTATGTTTTGGCTATCATTAAAACTATACAGTAGCGTATATTTTGCATAAGCCTATCACCGCCATTCATAAATATATTTTTTACCAGCTAAACGCCCATTTGCAGCCATCACCATTAAGGCAATTTGAGTACCTGCAATATTTCCCGAAGGCAGTTGAGAGGCATCTACCCATATTGTTCGAGTTATGCTGGGGGTTCCGTGATTTCTGTGACTAACATTAATTCCTCCTGATTCGCCTTTTTCATTGGTAAAACCAATAGGTGATATCACTATACCAGGCTCTATATTGGGATGATCAAACCAAATAGAAAAATCGCCATTGGCAGAGTATTGATTACCCTCGTTTTCAGTTACAGATACTGTAATAGTGAAGGTGATTCGATCGCCTGAACGAATCGTTCTGGGCGGTTCAGTCCAAGAACTATTAAAAGCGAATACATCGTTATTCAAAGTCCAACGCCAACCAATCACGCCATTTGAATAGCTTAATGTGTAGTTTTTATCAGTTGGTGGGGTATTGTAATCCACCGTTTTTATTAAAGTCCAGCCCATTGCTGTTTTGGTAGGAACATTAGGTGTAATATTCCCTACACGACTGCCAACTATTTTAATATCTCTGGCACTGAACCATCCGTTTCCATAAAACTCCAGCCGAAAAGCCTTAGCCGCAATAGGTTTCGTTAATGACCTGTTGTAGATAGGTATTGAAGTTCCTGTATTGCCGTAAGAAAGTTTTTCAAGGTTAATGTTTGTTTCTCGAAGGTCATCTATCGAAATCCACTCATTATTTTCATTCTGTAGCTTAAGTACAAGGCGACTTCCTTTTGTAGTTACATCGGTTCCAGCACTGGCAATATTGATATCGGTGATGAGATATGCACCATTAAAATCAAGCTGTAGCCAGTCGGAGCTACCTTGAGAACTGGTCCAAGTTCCTCCATTAAATACATCTCCTTTTGTTCCGGCTGGATAGCTTGTTCCCCACGATGTTGTGCCATTAGCACTTGCTTTATTTGTTGGCTCGTCTGAGTTTGGTTTTGAGCTATCTGCTTGCTGAGTTGCTAACTTATTTTTTAGCCGTGTTATATTTTGGCGAGCGTTTTGGTTAGCGGGTTCAAGGACAAGCACTCTCTCGAAGTCGTTTATAGCCGCTGTTATGTTATTGACTTGTTCTTTGGCCAAGCCTCGATTTAAGAAAGCATTGACATTAGTAGGATTCAGTGCAACCACTCTGTCATAATCGGCGATGGCACCAGCATAATCTTTTTGGTCATTTCGATGAAAAGCTCGGTTAAAAACTGCAAGTTCGTTATTTGGATCAAGCAAAACAGCCTGATTCAAATCGTTCAAAGCTCCTTCAAAATCACCACTTAATTCTTTTGCCCAGCCTCTTCCGTTATAAGCGCTACTACTTTTAGGATTTAACACAATAGCTTGGGTGTAGTCTGCAATAGCACCTTGATAGTCTTTTAGTTCTCGCTTTGACCTTCCTCTCAATCGCCAAGCATCAAAAGCATTTGAATTTAGCGCAATAGCTTGGGTGAACGACTCAACGGCCTCCTGGTATTTTTTCTGATTGTGTTGTTGGTCACCTGCTTTGATAAAGGCATCGCTTTTTGATATGTCGGCTGCACTTTTCTCATTTTTGGCAAGGCGTTCAGTCAGAATTCTCTTATAGTTTTGAACTTCAAGGTTTTTAGCTTGAAGTTTTAGTATTTCTTCCGCCTTATTTATTGCTTCGCTCACCTTTGCTTTATCAAATACCTGACTTTCAATTACTTGCTTAACAAATGGCAATGAGCTATTGATAAATTCACGCCGACGCAATGCTTCCTCCTGAATTTTTGATGCCTTAGTAGGTTCGGTATCGTTTGCGTAGCTCCAATACACATCAAAATTCTTCCAAACTTCTTCTATTATTTTTAAAACCCCATCAAACTCCCCCTCAGTCAATTTTACTTCTGCTTGCTTGATAAGCTCACGGCGTCTCTCTTTCTCCTGTTCGAGTGGTTTAGCCCATTCTTCGTATCGAGTTATTTCAGCTTCTGCCGCCGAACTAAGTGTATAGTTTTTACGCAAAAAAGCAGCAATGGTGATGGTTTTGTTAAATTGTTTAGACTCATTTGCCAAACGAGCTTCTCCCAACAACTCTGTCACTTTTGCGTCGTTTTGAGAGCGTTTTGTTTTTAATGCGGCATCGGCATCCAAGACAGGTTTATATAAAATATGGAGGTGCTGTGCTATCAATAATTGCTGTTCTGCTTCATCAAATTTTGATTGTTGAGTCAAAACACGCACTTTCTCTAACTGAACTAAAATAGTAGCTTTATTAGCTTTCCAAGTTTTAGAAAGGGTCAAGGCTTCGGTATCGTTTGTATTGAGTGTAAGATATTCATCAATTGTATCAATGGCTTCATCGAGTTGATCTTTTTTTATCAGTTCCTTAGCTTTGGCGAGTTTAGAGGCCGATTTAGCCCCTTTGTCAAGTTCTTCTTGTGATACCGATACGTCAAAAGTGCCACTGGCACGCCCAAGTTCAATCCCATTTGCATTTCGCACAACTACGGTGGCTATGCATGTACCTACTTGACTGCGTGAAACACGAATCTGTCGTGAAATATTATTACTTTCGAAGTGGGAGTCTTCGTTCAGAGTCCATTCATAACGCAGATTTTCGGCTGTAGGAGAAATTTCAGCAGAGAGTCCTACAAACTGATGAATAGCAAGACTGTTTTCGAGTGGAACAAAGCCTATGCCTTGTTTCCAAACCATTGGTTTTGGCCCTTCTGCCCCTAATACATTTACTTTTACTTGATAGAGTTGTGGTGTGATTCTATCCGTTCGACTCCCTAAATCGTCGCCTTTGAAAAGTACACGTGCATGAACCGTAACCGTAACGGGCTTATTATCAAGCGGAATAAAGGATACTTCCTGTCTATTTTTTGACTCAGCCGTTTGGCGAGCATTCGAGCTAATTTCCCACCAAAAATCAGCATCTGGCAAATTGGCAGGTACTGTTTTTACTTGCGCTTTCAGTTCGTTACCAACCATCACATTTGGCGAACTGAAAACAATTGCCAATTCAGGCTTTGTTACTTCTATTTCAAGTTGTTCTGACTCTGCAATTGTTTCAAGCACAGATCCTTTTTTTTCGAGTATTTGTACCCATACTTTAGTAATGCCAGGCCTGCTAAAAACAGCTTTTGTCTGATTAGATTCACTTTCAATAGGTTCGAACCTTTCTTCTGGAGTAGGTTGCCAGCGATAGATGTAGTTCCCGTTTATAGGCAATCCGTTCGATAACAGCTTAGCGACAAACGATACAGGAGTTCCAATAGCTATTTTTGATGAAGATGGCGAAACTTGTACTATTTCTGCTTTTACATCAGCAACTTCAAATTCAACCGAGGCAGAGCCAATACCTTTGACCATCACGGCAAGCGATTGTTTACCTGGCTTAGTGGCCAAAAATTTCACGCTATTTCCATTTCCAGCATGGTCTCCTAACCAAGTGTACTCTATAGATTTGTCGGCATTTTGCTCATTATCTATCACCGCTTGAACATTGACCACGTCTCCCTTCTTTAGTTTTTTAAGATTTGGAGAAACGACCAATCGAACACTGGCGAGGTCTGAACCATCCAGTTTTGGTCCTTTGTAGGGTGTTTTGGTGATGGTTCCGTCAGGTGCTAAAGAAATACTTGTCAATATTGATTTAGCCTCTGTAATGGCAGCCTTAGTTTGAGATAATAAAAATGGGATATCATTCCACCATGCTCGCTCAGGCTTGCCAAACCCCGCTCCTTCGCCAAGTAATGTGCCTGAGCCACCTGCCGAATACGAAAATTCGATGGCCAAACAGCCTTTAATGGCATATCCAAAACCACCTGCACCTGCATCAGGATAGCCAGCATCTACATAACCACTACCATTAAAACCTTGACTAACTTCTTTGTTTTCAAGTATATATCCCTTGAAGCCCGCAATAGTAATTGGGTTTATAACTTTACTAAGGTTGTCTCCTTTACGGCGACTCAATTCTTTCTGAATTTCTTCGAGAGACTTCGGTGCAAATGAGTCGGCCCATTTTATGTCTATTTGACCCGAAACAGTTGCCGATTTGAGAGCATCTCTCTGTCTAACTGCAGGTTTGCGAGTTAGCACAAGACCATAGCTACTGCTTCCTCCCTCCCACACATCAGAAGCTGCCCCCTTAAAAAACACTGGTTTAACTGTGATATTTTCGCTGGCTGAGGTAACAGCTATATTGCTCGCATCTAACCCAACAACATACATGGTATTTAGTTGCGGCTTGCCAGTCAAAGGATTACGAAACTGAATCTTGGCCAAAGGGCCAGTTGTGTTGGGCGGACAAGTATTACTCCAATTATATTTTAGTATTTTTCCCTTCAAGGCAGCTGGAACTACCCATTCGGCATCAACGAGTTCGGTGGCCAATACTTCTTTTGGCACATTTAGTTTGGCTTCACTTGTTTTAGAGGTTGTAGTTGTTGGATCAGTTGGTGCTGGCAAGGAGTTACTACCAACATCTTCTTTATCAGATACTTCTACCCAAAAATCAACTTTTTTATCGAAAGTTTTAGAAAGTTTATTATTGCTTGCCAAAACATCTGATGCAATGGTTGTAATATCAACTTTCAATTGATATTCAAAACGTGCAGAGTCATGCCCAAGCGTTTTGAAATTCAAAACATGAGAGGCAAGATTTTGATTAAAAATCGGTTTGCTGGGCAAGAAGTTTTCTTCGTTGAAAGCAATTTCTTTACCACCTTGCAACCAGCGATAATGATGGGTGACAGTTACAGCCACTACTTTTTGCTTTCCTCCAAGCAATAAAATAGCATTAAGGTAGGACTGAATTTCATTAGTTGCATTTAAGGTATTTAAGTCTAATTTAGCACTTGCCGTTGTACTCGCCTGACCATTCTGCAATACAATATTGCTTGGATTAATAACCCCTATGAGGTTAGCCATTGAAATATGCTCATCAAGCCGAGCAAATAGTTTGGCTGCTTCCTCTATCAGATCGGCTCGTTTATTGCGCCATTTTTCAACAATAATCGGCAAACATTTTTCATTGAGTTTCTTCTCGACCTCCGCATCCACTTTTTGAGTTTCCTTTCCGTCTATACCACGGCTGGCAGCATTGCGTGCATGTAGGGCAATGATTGGAATAATTTGGGCCTCTTCGGTAAATTCTTTCGCCAGTTGATCAATGTTTGTTTCGATTTTTTGATTTTGAGTAGCATCCTCTCGGCCTTTTACTTCATAAAGTCCCGCTATCAAGTCCTCACAATCTTGTGATTGAATAACCATTAGATAGCCCGCATCTTTGGCATCTTGAAGAATAGATGAAACTAAGAGCGACAAAACGCCTGCAGGAGCACTCACTACGAATCCTGCCTCAGTCAATAATCCAGCAAAAACTTTTTCTTGCTCGCCAGCACCCAAATCTTCGGCAATAGATTTAACTTGTAAATACTGCATATAAGTCAAAAAGCCTTTTACGAGGGGTGTCCAAGGGATATGGGCATTTACCTCTAAAAATGTATTCTTGACACGTGACCAACGGCTGCTCTCAGCCTCAAGCATTTCTTTCAAAATCGTAAAATTGCGAGGGTGTGTGGTGGTTGCAAAATTTTTCAAAAGTTCTGCATCTAATTTGGCTCGCCCCAGCAGCCTATCAATAGTCTGACGGGTGCTGGGGTTAGCTAATTCACTTTTGAGGGCCTCAAAATCGTCTCCATAGTTATCAAGTTTTTGAATGATTTCATCAAAGTAATTTGCTTTCTGGATTCTGGCTAAATCCCTTGATTTTTTAAGTGACTCGCTCAAACGATGAAGATTTTTACGAACTGTTTTAGCGTCGGACTTCTCGAGTGCTTCTTTTGTTTTGTCCACAAATTGAGAAGCAATTCGGGCCGATCCTTCAATGGTATATAGCCCTGATGTTTCGCCAAGAGGTAGTAAATCGGCAAAGCCAGAGAATACTTTTCCGCTTTCCTGCCAAAATACACGGCCACTTGTTTTTTCGTAAGCATCCCGAAATGCCTTAGCTCCTTTTCCCCACAATCCTTCGGTTATGGCCCCGCCAAGGTTTGGGTTCATACCAAGTTTTTCTAATTTTTGTAGTGCCTCGGCGGCATCATCTATGCCTTCCAAAACCACTTCGGGCGGATACAGGTTGATACTTTTTAATACCTGATCAACTTCATTTGGCTTAAAATTAGCCTTGACTTCTTTAATTAGCTCATCCCTAACTTCATTCCACACTCTGGTTGCCTCTGACTCGCCTACATTTTGCAAAACAAGCCGCAAATCATGATCAGAAGTGCCATTTCCTATCGGATCTACATAACCTTTTCCACTAATCCATGAACCCACGCCGACAAGTTTTACCCCTTTTTTCTGAACTGTATTTATAACAATTTTAGCCACACCATGTCTGGTTTCATTATTGGGCATTTTTTGCAACAAATTCCTTGTTGTAGCATCCATCCATTCGTCTTGGCTGACTTGTGCCATTGTACTATTAGCTAATAGTATCACTGTCACAAAAAATAGTTTTATAGACTGCCTTACTATGTGGTTTGGCAGTACGCCCATTTTGATTGCCATAAAATTGTTTTTAAGCACTTCACTTGTCTTACAAAAATCAATACATTATGCAGATAAATACATGATTTTCAACAGTTTTACGATTGACATTTATCACTTTCTATGTACTTAAAATAATAGAGTTCAACTATTAACACGGGTATTATTAGAGACTCTACGGACAATAGCGACCAAGCCATTTCCTGTGTACCACCCTCGGCAGAACTAATGTAGTGGAACAAAGACAACCCAATCCTGTATAAATCTACGAAACCCAACTTTGATAAAACAACGACCAAAACCATTGTTTTTTGAAATTCTTTCAAGTATCTTAGTCGAATAATATAGTGCCACTTTTATCACTTTTGGCATAGCTTATAAGCCTTCTGACGACTATTTTCTTATGCACAACCTGACCGCCGCCGACTTGATGTATGGCTACATGAACGGAATTTTTCCAATGGCAGACTCAGACGGTACGCTTTATTGGTACTCACCAGACCCCAGGGCTATTATCCCTATTGATACCTACAAACCTCCTCGTTCGCTTCGTTCAATAATCAATAAAAAAACATTTGAAATACGTATCAACACTGATTTCAAGGAAGTTATGAATCAATGTGCCGCCCCACGTAACGATGGAGAAGGCACCTGGATTTCGCCTGAAATTGTAGAAGCTTACACCGAATTGCATCAAATGGGGATGGCCTATAGTGTTGGAGCCTATCGTAATGACATATTGGTAGGAGGACTTTATGGTGTGGCAATAGGAGCCGCTTTTTTTGGTGAATCTATGTTTTATCATGAACCCAACGCCTCGAAGGTTGCTTTTCACTTTTTAATAGAAATTCTCCGCAAGCAAGGCTACGACCTACTCGACACACAGTTTATGAACGACAACGTTCGTCGCTACGGGGCTATTGAAATCCCAAGAGCAGATTACATTAAATTACTAAAAAAAGCACTTGAAAAACCGTGTGTCTTCACCGAAACTGCCTTGGAGCATTTTTTTGTTCATTAAAACTTCCCACCAAGCTTCCTTATAATTCATACCACAAGCAAAAGGATTGAAATCTGTTTTTGATTAACTTTCTTTATTTTTGCACGAAAAAACAACTCGTGCTTTGTCCAAACCTATTTTAGTTATCAAATTCGGAACGGCTTCCATTACCAAGCCCAATGGCGAAATCAACGAACCCACCATTCTGGAAATATCTCGGCAAGTAGCTGCCTTGCATCAACACTACAACATTGTGTTGGTGTCGTCGGGGGCGGTAGGTGCTGGTAAGCATTTTGTAAAACAATACAAAGGTGAAATTACCCAACGCAAAGCCGCAGCTGCTATCGGCAACCCACTGCTCGTTGGTATTTATGCCAAATTCTTCTCAGCATACAATATTCCAATTGCCCAAAGTCTTTGTGAGCGGCAACATTTTGCTAACCGTAGTCAATTTTTGCAACTCAAAGAAACCTATCAAGAACTCTGGGCCAACGGTGTGATTCCGATTGCCAACGAAAACGACGTAGTGAGCAACTTAGAACTTAAATTTTCGGATAATGACGAGCTCGCCACGCTACTTGCAGTGGGTTTAGAGGCAGACACCATGCTGTTTAGCACATCGGTTGGTGGCTTATTAGATGCCTCGGGGCAAATTGTACCAACCGTCAAGCAAATTGATTCCCAAATACTCGGCCTTGCCGACGACAGCAAATCGTCGCTGGGCTTGGGTGGTATGATTTCTAAACTCACCTTTGCTCGCATGGCAACACGTATGGGTATCAAGGTTATTATTTTTGGAATCCACACACCTGAAGGAATTTTGAAAGCCCTCAATCACGAAACAGGAACAGTATTTGTGCCACAAGTTGCAAACCTCTCGGCTCGCCAAAAATGGTTAGCAAGTGGCAGCTTGGTTATGGGTCAAATACAAGTTGACGCTGGCGCAGCCAATGCCCTCCAAAACCGAAAAAGTTTGCTGGCTGTTGGGGTTAAAAAAGTATCTGGCGAGTTTGATAAAGGTGAAGTTGTAGAGATTTTAGACGAAAATCAAATCCCTATTGCTGTTGCCAGAACCAAAGAGTCGTCAGAAGTATTAAGTCAAAACCTTAAAAAGCAGAATGTTGAAGTAGCAAATGCTGATGATATTGTACTTTTGTAAAAAAAAAATATACAATCATGGTGTTAGAATCCATCCTTCCCCTCCTCGAACGCACCCACATTGCCTCGTCAGCAGTAAGAAGGCTAACCGACACACAAAAAAAAGCGGTGTTAGTTCGCTTGGCAGATGTCTTGCTCGCCAACAAAGCGGGTATCATGGCGGCCAATCAAAAAGACCTCATCAGAATGGAGGACACTAACCCCATGAAAGACAGGCTCTTATTGAACGAAAAACGCATCGAAAACCTTGCCGCCGCTACTCGTGAAGTTGCCGACCTGCCCGACCCAACTGGACAGGTTCTGATGGAAAAAAACATGCCCAATGGCATCAAACTCAGCAAAATTGCCGTTCCGCTTGGCGTAGTGGGCATTATTTACGAGTCCCGCCCCAATGTAACCGTGGACGTGGTTGCCCTTTGTATTCGTTCGGGCAATGCTGCCGTATTGCGAGGTGGCTCTGATGCCTGGTACTCTAATGCTTATTTAGTGAGTCTTATTCATCAAGTACTACAAGAGCAAGGCATTGACCCTCATGTGGTTACGCTCTTGCCTACAGACCGTGAGCTTGTCAAAGAAATGCTCACCGCCACTCGTTATATTGATATTATTATCCCACGTGGCTCCGACCGCCTCATTCAGTTTGTACGCCAAAACTCGCTGGTACCAACCATCGAAACAGGCGCAGGTGTAGTGCATACCTACATAGAATCATCTGCCAACTTACAAAAAGCCAGAGACATCGTGGTAAATGCACGGGTGAGCCGTCCGTCCGTTTGCAATTCGTTAGATTCTATTTTGGTGGACGAGGCCATTGCTTCTGCTTTTTTACCAATGCTCACTGCCGATTTCTTGAAATGGCACGTAGAAGTTTTTGCTGATGCCGCAGCCTATCATATTTTTGAAACAGCTAATTATCCGCACCTCCAGCATGCCACTCCAAGCGATTTTGGAAAGGAATTTTTAGACTATAAAATTTCTGTAAAAGTGGTGTCAGGTATAAGTGAAGCATTAGAGCATCTTCGTATTTATTCGTCACGGCACTCAGAGGCTATTCTATCTGAAAACCAAGAGCTTATCAACCAGTTTCTGACCGAGGTAGATGCCGCCGCCGTTTATGCCAATGCCTCTACTCGATTCACGGATGGCGGAGAATTTGGACTTGGTGCTGAAATTGGCATTAGTACCCAAAAACTCCATGCTCGTGGTCCCTTTGCCCTCGAAAAATTAGTAACCGAGAAATGGATAGGGATTGGCAACGGGCAAGTAAGGTGGTAATTGGGTATTGGGTATTGAGCATTGGGTAAATTTAGGCACTTTGGAGGCTTAATTGTGTAAAAATTTCACTTATTCTCTCACGCTATCATTCTCACATTCTATCATTAGATTCAAAGTGCATACATTATCAGTCGTCAAAATCGGTGGGAATGTTATTGATAACCCCCGCTTATACAAACAATTTTTGTCAGATTTTGCAAAACTGCCTTCACCCAAAATACTGGTGCATGGTGGTGGTAAAATTGCTACACAAATTGCTGTTAAGTTAGATGTAGAAACCGTTATGGTAGAAGGCCGACGCATTACCGACGAAAAAATGCTCGAAGTGGTGACGATGGTTTATGGCGGCTTAGTCAACAAACGTTTTGTGGCTCATTTACAATCACTTGGCTGCAATGCCATTGGCCTCACAGGAGCAGATGCTGGTATTGTACGCTCTCGCAAACGTACAGGCTGGGCTGTTGATTATGGTTTTGTAGGAGACATAGAAGAGGTCAATGCTACCCAAATTATACACTTGCTCAATGCTGGCTTAACACCCATTTTTGCTCCTTTAACCTATGATATAGAAGGTAACTTACTCAATACAAATGCCGACACCCAAGCACAAGCTATTGCAACTGCATTGGCAAAAACCTACGAGGTATCGTTGGTGTATTGTTTCGAGAAAAGAGGCGTGTTATCAGATCCAAGCGACGACGATTCGGTTATCTCACAACTCAACCCCAGCAATTATGCCACTTACAAAGCTGAGGGAGCTATCAATACAGGTATGATTCCGAAGTTAGATAACGCATTCAAGGCATTGGCCGAAGGTGTAACCGAGGTCATTATTTGCCATGCTCAAGACTTGCAAAATGCCGAAAAAGGAACTAAATTAGTGCTTTCGTAACGACTATGCCTTCTATTATGAGTAAGCCAAAAATCAATTTTGAAAAATGCGATAAAGCATTTATCGAAAAAACGTTCAAAATTAAACAAACGCTTGATTTTGAACGACTTACCAATTGGCTTCAAATGGATGCTGGGGTATTAGAAGAAGAACTTACGCAGCTTAACAAAGCCAAAAAAGTAGCCATTCGGCGCATCAATGATTGGAACGAAGAAACACTTAAAATGCATTTTATTGCTACTATTCTCAATTTAGTAGATTTCAATTCAGATACTTACTCAGCCTTTGCAGGCGAAAAATTAGAGGCCGAATTTGACCAACTCATCCTCACTGGAATTGTAGATTGGTTTGTGGCAACTGGAATTTATAAACCTGAAAAGCCATACTTCTTTTTTCATGAGTACAAACGACGTAGTAAAGGCAATTCGGATCCAGAAGGGCAGTTGCTTGCCGAGATGATTGCAGCCCGAGAACGCAATCAGTGGCAATATCAAGCCCTTTATGGTGTGGTGGTGGTGGCTCAATTTTGGTATTTTATCGTCCTCAAAGAAAATGAATATGCCATTAGCAAATCATTTGATAGTATGGATGAAACTGAGTTGATTCAGATTTTTAAAACCTTGAAAGTTGCTAAAAGAGAATTCATAGACACCTTTTTAGTTTAGCTTACCATCTTTACTACCTTCATGCCTATATCATTGAAAGAACAAATCAATGGCCTCATTTTTGGTACTGCCGTAGGCGATGCACTGGGCGTACCTGTCGAATTTCGGAGTCGTGCTTCATTAAAAACTGCGCCCGTGGTAGATATGCGAGCATTCGGAACCCACCACCAGCCTGCTGGCACTTGGTCCGATGACAGTGCATTAACATTTTGCTTGGTTGAGCAGCTCATCGAAGGTTTTGATTTACAGCAGCTTGCAAACAAACTCCAACGCTGGTACTTCGAGAATTACTGGACTCCCCATGGCGTTGTTTTTGATATTGGTATTTCGACCCGCAACGCCCTTGATCGCTTAGAAAAAGGCATTTTGCCTGAGCATTCTGGCGAAAAAAATGAATATGCCAACGGAAATGGTTCGTTGATGCGCATTTTGCCTTTAGCTTTTTCACTTCGTAATAGCCCCATTAGCGAACGTTTCGACATGGTTAGCGAGGTGTCTGCCATCACACACGCACACGTTCGCTCACGCATTGCCTGTTTTTTTGCAGTTGATTTCGCTATTAACTTGCTCAAAGGCAAAGAGAAATTTGAGGCATTTGCAGCTACTCAACACACTGTACGTGATTTTGTAAATTCTATTGACTGCACGGGTGACGAAAAAGAGCTGTTTGTTCGCTTATTCTACGACGACATCAGGCACATACCCGAAGCCGAAATATATTCATCGGGTTACGTGGTGCATACCCTCGAAGCCAGTCTGTGGTGTTTTTTGACTACCGAATCGTTTAGTGAAGCCGTGCTGAAAGCCGTCAACCTCGGCGACGATACCGACACCACTGGAGCAGTAGCCGGTGCTTTGGCTGGGCTGTACTACGGTTTTCAAAAAATCCCTCAAGAGTGGACAAAGCAACTATCTCGTTATGTGGATATTGCAGACCTCGCCGAACGATTTAATGAAGCCATTCGTTGATTCTTTGTAAATTTGTATTACAATTTTTAATAGTTATGACAGATCAGGAATTAAGAGATATTGTTGCGGAAAACAGCCGAGCTATCAAACAACTCAACAAACAAATGGGTGAGTTGGGCAACAAATTTGGCTCATTTACAGAAGGACTGGCTTTGAAGTCAGTCTATAAATTGTTAAGCAAACAGTTTGGAGTTGAAATGGCTTCTCGGCGAGTTCGCAAGAAAAATAAAGCTACAGACGAATGGATGGAGCTAGATTATTTTGGCTATGAAAACAGTAACATCAACCGTGCGGTAATTGTAGAAGTAAAAAGTCATTTTAGGCATCGAGACATTGAAAAAGTGCAAAAAATGGTCACTCAATTCAAAGAATTTTTTCCTGAACATGCCGATAAAGATTTATATATGGTAGTGGCGTATGTGGACTACGAAGATGCTGATGTATTGGAACAAGCCTTAGAAGAAGGTTTTTATTTAGCCAGCGTTCACGACGAGGTTTTTACACTCAATATCCCCAAAGGATTTGTAGGCAAAAATTTCAAGTAATTTCTCTTGTCTCATTTCTTATTATTCTCTTGTCTATTTTATGCAAATTGCCCATGATACCCTGAGCGTCTTAACACAAGACGCTATTTTTTTGTTAAAACAACTCATTGCCTGCCAGTCGTTTAGTCGAGAAGAAGACAAAACAGCTGGCTTGATTGAGGAGTTTTTTCGAGAACGTGCCATCCCCTACCGTCGTAAAAAGAACAACGTGTGGTCACGCAACAAATACTATAATCCAGAGTTGCCAACCATACTACTTAACTCGCACCATGATACTGTAAAACCCAACCCGAAGTGGACGCTGAATCCTTTTGAACCGACAGTTCAAGACGGCAAGCTGTTTGGCTTGGGTTCAAACGACGCTGGCGGTTGCTTGGTCTCTTTATTGGCGGCATACGCTTATTTCTACTATCGCCCCGACTTGAAATATAACTTGGTGGTAGCCGCAACTGCCGAAGAAGAAATATCTGGAACCGAAGGTATTGAGTTGCTATTACGAGAAAATGACCTCCCTCCTATTGACTTCGCCATCGTAGGCGAACCCACCCAAATGCACCTTGCCATTGCCGAAAAAGGGCTTTTGGTCTTGGACTGCATCGCTCATGGCAAAGCTGGACACGCCGCCCGTGAAGAAGGCATCAATGCACTGTACTTGGCACTCGACGACATCAATTGGGTGCGTAACTATCAATTCCCAAAGATTTCTCCTACGCTGGGGCCTATCAAAATGACTGCCACTATCATTCAGGCAGGCTCGCAGCATAATGTAGTGCCAGATACCTGTAAGTTTACGCTTGATGTGCGAGTGACAGAACAATATACCTTAGAGGAAGTGACCAAAATAATACAAGAGCATCTTAAAGCTGAAGTAACGCCTCGCTCTGTGCGATTAAAGCCATCTGGCATTCAGCTAATGCATCCCATTGTGCAAGCAGGTTTGGCTTTGGGACGAGAAACCTACGGCTCGCCCACAACGTCTGACCAAGCCTTGATGGATTTTCCTTCACTCAAACTGGGGCCAGGGCATTCTGAACGTTCGCATACGGCAGATGAGTTTGTCTATCTAAGCGAAATCGAAGAAGGCATTGAATTGTACGTAAAAATGCTCAAACGAGTCATTATTTGAAGAAAACTTTTTATCTTTGAATACACTGAAATAACTACGACGATGGAACTTCTGGTAGCTGAGCGTAAATACACCGTTCAAGAGTTTGAGCAACTCGAAGAATTGGACGAAAATTATTATTACGAACTTATAGACGGTGAAATTGTGCAAAAATCATCTCCCCACTTTCTGCATCAGCGGGTGCTTGGTCGGCTATTTATAGCGCTGACCTCTTTTGTGAATGAAAAAAAAATAGGCGAAGTTTTCATTGCTCCATTAGATGTTTATTTAGACCAATTCAACCGCTATCAGCCTGATATTCTGTTTGTTTCAGAAGACAACAAGCACATTTTGACCAGTAATGGAATAGTGGAAGGCGCACCTGACTTGGTGGTCGAAATTATCTCGCCGAGTTCGGCCAAATATGACCGAGGCAAGAAAATGAAAGGCTACAAACGGCATCAAGTAGCAGAGTATTGGCTGATTGAGCCACAGAGCAAATCGGTAGAAGTTTATAGTTATCAAGACAATGATTATGAACTACTTACGCTGATTTTTGGGAAAGGAGTTATTCAATCAAAATTATTTCCAGAACTACATTTAGATGCCTCAGCTTTATTTGAATAACCATTTTTTTTACTTTTAACTTAAACCCCTTTTATGGAATTAGAATCCCTCAAAGCTCAGATTATTGGTGCTATTACCAATTATGGCGGTAGTATTTTATTGGCACTTCTTGTGTTCATCATTGGGCGAATCATTATCGGAAAAGTGGCTCGGCTGATTGGCTCTCGCATGAGCAAAAGCCATGTAGATCAAGATGTGCAACCGTTTTTGATTTCGCTCCTTACCGTCACGCTCAATGTCATGCTATTGTTGAGTTGTGCGGGTATTTTGGGTATTCAAACTACCTCATTCGTTGCTGTACTTGGAGCAGCAGGCTTGGCCATTGGCTTGGCTTTGCAAGGTAGTTTAGCCAATTTTGCAGGTGGAGTACTAATTCTTATTTTCAAACCATTTCGAGTTGGTGACTTGATTTCGGCACAAGGTTTTACCGGGCACGTAGAAGCCATTCGTATTTTTGACTCAGTGCTAATAACTCCTGATAATAAGACTATTACGCTACCAAATGGCCCACTTTCAACAGGAGCTATCACCAACATTTCTACAAAGGGAGTCATCAGAGTTGAGATGGTTTTTGCGGCAGGCAGCCAAAATGGTGTTGATAAAATCAGGGCTTCGCTAAAAGCCGCTATTGCCAATTCGCCCCATGCTTCAAAAGAGCATGAACACGATACACTGGTAACAAAACTGACCGAAAATGCCATATTTTTCGATACAAGAGTGTGGACAAAGAGCGAAACTTATTGGGAAACGTATTATGAAGTAACTGAAAACGTGAGCCGACAGTTTGCCAAAGACGGTATCGAAGCCCCTATTTCGGCAGAAGTACAAGCGGCTCTGTTGAAAAAATAACCACTGATTTTCTAAATTTAGCGAAGCGTGGCAATGATAAACATCGTTGCTACGCTTTTTTGTATATTTGCCCACTATGAAACTCTGGCAAAAAGAAAACACTCAAACTGCCGCCCAAATCGAACATTTTACCGTAGGGCGAGACCGTGACTTTGACCTTTACTTGGCACAATACGACGTGCTTGGTTCGCTTGCTCACATCATCATGCTCGAAAGCATCGGGCTGATTACAACCACTGAATTAGCCCTGCTTCAAGCAGAGCTCAAGAGTATCTATGAGCAGATTCAATCAGGTGATTTTTTTATAGAAGACGGCGTAGAAGACGTACACTCACAAGTTGAACTCTTGCTCACGCAACGCTTGGGCGACATGGGCAAGAAAATCCATGCAGGGCGTTCTCGCAATGACCAAGTATTGGTAGATTTGAAGCTATACACCCGTGCTAAGTTGCAAGAGGTAGTAGAAGTAGTGCACTTAGTATTTGAAAAATTGTTATCGCTTAGCGAAGAACATAAAAACGTATTATTACCCGGCTATACGCACCTGCAAATTGCTATGCCGTCGTCGTTTGGGTTGTGGTTTGGTGCTTATGCCGAAAGCCTCATTGACGATACAGAAATGCTGTTGGCGGCTTATCGAATTGCCAACAAAAACCCATTGGGCAGCGGTGCTGGCTATGGTTCATCGTTTCCATTGAATCGTACTTTAACTACTCAACTACTTGGTTTTCAGAGTCCACATTACAATGTGGTGTATGCCCAAATGAGCCGAGGCAAAACCGAATTGTTTGCCACCACTGCCATAGCCCAAGTAGCAGCTACCCTCTCACGAATGGCCATGGACATTTGCTTGTACAATTCGCAAAACTTTGGGTTTTTGACCTTGCCCGACGACATGACTACGGGCAGTAGCATAATGCCACACAAAAAAAACCCAGATGTAGCCGAACTACTACGAGGCAAATGTAACCGACTGAAAGCCTTGCCTACCGAAATAATACTGGTAATGAGCAACTTACCATCGGGTTATCACCGAGAAATGCAACTATTGAAGGAGATTTTGATGCCTGCTTTTGACGAAATCCTGAACTGCTTGCACATCACCCATTTTATGTTGTCGGGCATAAAAGTTAAAGAAGAAATCCTTAATGACCCAAAGTATGACTTGCTGTTTTCGGTAGAGCGGGCTAATGAATTAGTGTTGCAAGGTGAGCCGTTCAGAGAAGCCTATCGAATGGTGGGCAAAGAAATTGCTGATGGCACTTATGCTCCGAATCGTACACTTACTCACACGCACGAAGGAAGCATTGGCAACTTATGTAACGACCAAATTGAAGGAATGATGGATGAGCTATTAGCGCAATTTGAGTTTGAAAAAGTAGAAGAAGCCGTGAACAAATTGGTAGATTTGGCTGTTTAAAAACCAGACTTCCCTATTGAAAATGGATTCAGAAGAAAAACCAAGCAAATTCAAAACGTGGCTCAAACGGGTAGGCTGGGCTGGTTTCTTTTTCTTTTTGATTAAAGGCTTGCTTTGGCTCATTGTGCCATATCTAATAGCAAAAGGATTTTTCAACTAACTTTAGCAAGAATTATTCGCCCTAAAACCCTCATATCAGTTTCACGTCAAACAGGTCTTTGGATTTTACATAGACCCAGCTTACAACCAACATCGTTACAAGCCCACCTGCCAAAACCGACGGCACTGTACCCAACAAACTGGCGGCCAAACCTGACTCGAAGGCTCCGATTTCGTTGGACGAACTCACAAAAACACTATTGACCGAAATCACCCTTCCCCTAATATAGTCGGGCGGTACTACCTGCAAAATGGTTTGCCGAATCACTACACTGATGCTATCAAACGCTCCTGTCAAAAACAACATGACAACTGAGAGCCAAAAATTAGTAGAAACCGCAAAAATAATAGTAGCAATTCCAAAGCCTGATACAGCTATAATCATGTTTTGCCATGCCCGATGAACAGGCGAATAGTAAGCACTTGCCAAAATAGTTAAGACCGCCCCTACTGACGGCGATGCTCGCAAAATACCCAATTCACGGGGGCCTACGTGCAGGATGTCTTCGGCAAAAACGGGTAAAATAGCAATGACACCTCCAAACAAAACAGCCACCAAGTCAAGTGAAATAGAGTAGAGCATTATTTTATTATCAAACACAAACCGAATCCCTTCTCGAATACTTTCCCAGACATTTATTTTCTCCTCTTCTGTATTAGGAATTGGCTTTTTGCTGATAAGCGAAATCATCAAGAGATTGAGTAACAAAAGAGCCAATACAATTAGTAAAGTGTTGGTTAGGCCATAGGCATAATAGAGAAAACCAGCCACACCAGGGCCCAAAATTGCCCCTGCTTGCCAAAATGTACTGCTCCACGAAGCCGCATTACCATACACTTCTCGTGGGGTCAAAAATGCCTTCAACGATGAGGTAGCTGGCGAATAAAACCCTTTGGCAAAACCAATGAGGCACAACACGCCATAAATAATCCACAGCATGGCCTCTTGGCCAAGTTGTTCACGGGCATTTGGATGGGTTGCCCAAACCAAGACAATAGACCCCAATATAATGATTGACAAACTCCACTTCATAATGGTGCGTTTGTCTTTTCGGTCGGCATAGTGACCTCCAAATAGAGCGAGCGAAATATACGGCAGTGCCTCTGCCAAGCCTACAAGCCCCAATGTAAGTGGGTTGTGGGTTAGCTTATAGAGTTCATAGCCCAAAATCAACTCCTGAATCAATAAAGCCGTTGTATTCAGAAAAGTACCTGAACTCAAATACACAAATTCAGGATAGCGCAGAGCAGCGTAAGCGTCTTTTTTCAAGGTAAATTTTATTCAGTTATTTTTTACATCCTACCAGAACAACCGTTCAATTCAATTTTTAAGGATAATTTTACTAAATTAAGGTTAATATCCTGTTATATTCATCTTAACAACTCTGGCAATAATAGCCTTACTGTGTCAAAAGAAATAACGTTGTGCCAAAATTCTGAGAATGGTACAATTTTTTTTATCTATTGTATAACAAACGCTTGTATTCACATTACAATAATACAAGTATTGCACCATAACTTGTCCTCATTGTTCAAGTAAAACCTCGTAACCATTTAATCAAATTTAGTTTTTTTGGTTACGATTTTATCGTCTTCTTCATTATTTTTGAACATCAACTTACTCAATTACAAATGTCTGAAAAGATTAAAATATTGATACCAGTTTACAATGATTGGGAGTCGCTTTATATCTTGATGGGACAAATAAAAGATTATGTAACAAAAGAAACGATAAAGCTGTTCTCTTTTGTAATTGTCAATGATTGCTCACTATACAATTATGATTCATCTAAAATACCCCAACAGCTTGATATTCAAATCATTCACCTTAACCGCAACTTAGGGCATCAAAAAGCAATTGCTATTGGGCTTGCTTACTTGCATAAGTCTCATGATTTTGGTCAGGTTGTTGTAATGGATGCAGATGGAGAAGATCGCCCCGAAGACCTTGAAAAGATAATTACCGTTGCTAACCATAATCAAGGAGAAATTGTTTTTGCAAGCAGGCTCAAACGTTACGAAGGCGTTGCCTTTCGGTTTTTCTATCAAATTTACAAAATTGTATTCAGAATCATGACTGGTAAAACCATAGCTTTTGGTAATTTCTGTGTGATTCCGGCTCAGTTTATCGAAAAGTTAGCTTATGTTTCCGAAATCTGGAATCATTTTTCAGGCGGGGTTATTAGATCAAAATTGCCCTATACCACCTTGCCTCTTGACAGAGGTAAGCGCTTGGCTGGTAAATCAAAAATGAATTTTACTTCACTAATTTTACATGGTTTGGGGGCTGTTTCGGTGCATTTAGATATAGTAGCTGTACGCCTCTTACTTTTCTGTATTGGGCTGATTATGATTGCTCTACTGGGGTTTTCGGTATTTTTATTACATCATTTTTTAACCGATTACCCAGTTTCGGAGTTGATTAGCCGCATTATAATGACACTGATGGTAATTTTTGTTCAGGCTTTTTTGGTATGCTTATTCTTGGTTTTTATGGTACTTACCTACCGTACACACATCCATTTTATTCCGGCTATTGGTTACAAAGACTTTATTTTGAGAATAGAGCAATTGAGTAAAGCCAAAAAGTAAAATCATATAAAAAGCCCTGCTTAACCAGACAGGGCTTTATTATTTGGGAAATAATGAGGTACTATTTTTCAATCAACATCCGAAGCGTTTGCCGCCCTCCCTCACCTTCGAGGCTTAATAGGTACATACCGTTCACCATATTTTTAGCATTAAATACCTCAAAGTAAGTACCTTCTTCTTGAGTGCCTTGTTTGATAACAGCCACTTCATGACCCAGCAAATCCATCAAACTCAGGCGCATCTGCTGTGACTTATTAAGACGATACTTAATGCGAGTTTCGCTAACTACAGGGTTGGGCGTGGGCTGAAATAGCTCAAAAGGCGACTCTAAATCAGCACCTTCTGCCGAAACTCTGAAAATAGGGAGCTTGGTAAAGTCTTTAAACAAAATATTACGAGCATCGGCTTCGCTCATACCTAAGTGATCACGCAATACACTGGAATAGATTTGACGATAATCATATTTATTTTTGATATCGCCGCTACTGTCGAGGTTCGTTAAATCATAGTTACCACCCAGAACACCTCCTTTTACGGATTTACCTACTACAAACTGGACGGCTGCCGCCCCGTGGTCGGTACCAGTTGTGCCGTTTTGATTGAGACGCCGACCAAATTCCGAAAAAGTCATGATTACTACATTGTTAGCCAGCCCTTGCCGCTCAATGTCTAATTGGAAAGAAGCGATTGCATCTGACAAGGTTTTTAATAAGTTGGCATGTTGCCCCAATTGATTGGCATGGGTATCAAAGCCGCCGAGTGTAGTTAAATAAACAGGGGTTTGAATACCTCCCGAAATCAATTTGGCCACAATAGAAAGCTGACGAGACAAATTGGTGTTAGGATAGGTGATTACATTTTTGCCTTTATCTGCCTTTTCTTTAATTACACCTGAGTACTGAATAGATTGGGCGGCAATGGCTTTTAGAAATTTTAGTTCATCGCCTGCAATAGTAGCTGGCGGGGGATCAGTGTCGGCAGTGCTACCACTAACTAATTGATAAAAAGTACTGGGGTCGTCAAAGACTGTTCCCATTGAACCCACCTGACTCAACAGGAGCATAGATTCTACTGACCCTAAATGCACAGCCATGGGTTGGTCAGGTAACTTGGCAGGATATTCTGGAAAAGTTTTTGCCAGATAACGCCCCATCCACCCCTCTTCTACGTACTGATTGGCATCTGATGCCGACATCCAAATGTCAGTAGAACGAAAGTGCGAACGATTATGATTATCGTAGCCAACTGCCTGAAGAATAGACACTTTATCTTCCTCATACAAATTTTTGAGGCTACCCATTCCAGGGTTCAAGCCCAATGTATCTGTGAGTTGAATGGCATCTTGTTTCTTGATACCAATATTAGGTCGCTTGGTATAATATATACTGTCTTCATAAGGAATAACGGTATTGACTCCATCATTACCGCCATTTAATTGAATAAGCACTACTATTTTGCCATTAGTACCAGCCAAGTCCATCATCACGGGGTTGTGTGCATAAGCTCGCATCGGGATGCCGTCTAACCCTACTGCCACACCACCTGTGAGCAAGCCTAATTGCCGTAGAAATTCTTTACGTTTCATGTTGATTTTTAGGTCTTTTAGGTGGATAGTTTAGGTTAATTGAAACTCAGGCAAGCGCATCATGGCTCTCAAAAATTTCTGAATACGCACATCGGCCATGGGTGTATTGGTGGACCAGTTTGCAATAGTCGTACCATCCAACAGGGTATCTAACAAGAATTTCTTGCGTTTGTCGCTAAGCGGATAAGGCAAAAATATGCTTGATAGCTCATCTACTAACTTAACGGCATCTTCCGAAAGTTGTGGATTTACTTTGCTATTAAACGTCTTTACATAGTCTATTGGCTTCACTTTGTTATTAAGGTTGCGCCCCGATACCGTCCGCCCATTCACGATGGCATCGCTGTAACCTCCTCGTTGGGGATAAGTGTTAGAGCTTATCCAATCTCGCTGTCCGGGCCATCCGGCTACGTTTGGTGGTTCAAGGAGTTGTTGCTGAAGGCTACGGCCTGTGTCTGAAATATACGTCCAGTCATCAACTTTGAGGATTTCTACTCCGAATACTTTCAGAACCCCAATAAGCATTTCGGTAGGGTTTTTGATTTTGGCCCCACGTACTTCTGGCAGATAAAACTCCTCAGAAGTTAGCATAAAATACAAGACAGGGC
>JBGAVQ010000034.1:0-28388 GCA_044228045.1 Spirosomataceae bacterium | reverse complement strand
TAGCAGGCATATAGTGAATACCGCCGTACATCCTGCTGACAGAAGCTTCGGCAGCAGCAGCATTGAATGATTTATACTTTCGCACCGGAATCCCAAAACGTACTTCGGTAGAGTCGGAATAAGCAAAATTTTCGCCAAAAAGCGAGGTGAGTACCGCTGCCGAAGCGTTAGAAGCCACACTATGACCGCTGGTGTATTCTGGAAAAGGCGGTGTTTGAAGCAATGGCTGCCACTTATCGTCAATGTAATTATTGATGTAGGTTTCGGGCCGGATAAGAATACTACGGTATTTTTCGTCCCAACAACTGATAAAAGCATCTAATAAAGAAATAGCAACCATAGCATAGGCCTGTGAGGTTTTCATAACATCAGCATTAACCTGACGAGAAGTCTGCCCAGTAATGTCCATCCAGTGCCCGCCTGGTGATATTTTTTTGGTAGCAAAAGCCGCATGACCAGCTACATTCATTTTGAAGGGGTTACAATCCCAAAAATTGGCAATTTCTTTTTGTTCTTCGGTCAGTTTGTTGCCTGTTTCGTAAACCACCAGGGCCTCTTTGTAAAACTGACTCCCTTTTGCTTCACTAAATTTGGTAGGTGGGGCAGGCTTATATTGTGCGGCAGAATCAAGCGTCATGGGGCGAATTTTGTTCCAGAGCGGCTCCACTGCATCCATATAAGCAGGTGGAGTAGGTACCCAGGTGCCAGGAGCATTGGTAACGGTGTGACGAAAACCACGAGTTTGTGGGTAATTATCCTTTTTGGCATAAGCCATCACATGTGCGGCTATGGCTTCGCCGTATTTGATAGAACGTTCATATACTTCGTCGGACATACCCATATCTTCAAACGATTTGTACATTTTTTTCTCAAACTCATCGTAGAATTGCACCGAAAAAGTAAGGTTACGAGCTATGCCCATAAACGCCCGTACACTCGCTAACGGAAAACAGTATTCTTTGCCTGCTTCGGGTTTTGGTGGTGCTTCAAATTTATTGAGTTGCCCTGCTAAAGATTGATAATTGGGGTATCCATTTACAAGTGCCTCGTAAGCGGCCAAATTACAATAGGCATAAATTCGAGCCGCTACAGGTGGCGAAAAAATATCATGCACAATCACCTCAGTTAGTTTGGTTTCGGCATTGTGTAAAAACTGAGGGTTTTCAGCTTTGGTTTTGTATTCTTCGGAGGTTTTGGTGCTGCAACCCCACAACAAAGCAATGAGTGCAAAGGTTACTAAAAGTTTAACACGCTTCATGTCTATCGCTATGAATAAATGAGTGGTTCGGAATCCAAAAGTACGAAAATATACAATGTGTTGGGTGATTGCCCCAGTTTATCTGGCGTTAGTTATTGGCTAATCACTTGTCTTTTAACCACTTAGGTTAGTTCAAATTTACAAAGGACGTATGCCATATACCCCTACAAACATTATAGTAGTGCTGCTGCTTCAATATCTAATAGTACCATACCGTGCGCTAAGGTCTGAAAAATAGTAGCTGGTAGTGCTGTCGAAATGTCTTCTTGCAAGGCTTCTTTAAGTATTTGAGCTTTTTTAGTGCCATTGGCAATCAAAATTGGCAGTTTGGCTTCTTGCACATAGCGTAGGCCTACAGTCATGCCCAGTTCGAGCGTTGTGTTTTCTTGAAAATACTTTTGCCCAACCTCTTTGGTGCTTTGATGTAGCCTACTTACGTGGCTGTACAAGTTCCATGGTGTGCCAGGTTCGTTCATGGCAATATGGCCGTTTAGCCCCACTCCTACCAAGATAAGGTCAATACCTCCGAGTTGGGCCACTTCCTGATCTATCCGCTCACATTCAGCTTGTGGATTTGGCGTTAGCCCATCAAAGAAAACAATTCGTTCGGTTCTAATTCCCAATGGTTTAAACAAACATTCATTTACCATATACCAACAACTCCCAGTGTTTTCGGGCGAGATACCCACCCATTCGTCAAGCCCAACAAAAGTACATTGACTAAAATCAGCTGTACCACTTTGAACCATCTCCACCATACATCGAAATACCCCCTCTGGCGAGTTGCCCGATGCCAAACAAAGCACCGCATTAGGTTTGTTGTGAACATACGCTGCAATCAATTGAGCAGTAGCTTTTGAGAGTTGCGTGTAAGAATCATAGACGTTTAGTACCATTCAATAAGTTTCGGTTACATTTATTAGTAAATATTTCCATTTTTTCATTGCAAATCACTACATTTCTGACACAAACAACAACCCTTAAATAAACCCTCCCATGAAACAGACTATACTCACAGTCATGTTGTTAGCTACGATTGTGGCCTGTCAAAAACAAGAAGAAATTAGCTCAACTACTTTATCAAATCAAGAGTTGATTAGTACCAAACAAATTGATGAATTTGTGTATGCTACTATCAAGCAAACCAACAAACCTTTTGAATGGCAAGTTACCTCTGACGAAATGCTTTGGAGTGCACTGGCGCAATCCGAAAAGATTTTATCAGTTGGTTTTCAGGCTCCCAATCTGGGCTACAAAGTTGACGATAAAATTCACGAAATCAACATCCATGATGCCAATTGGCAAGCCGCTCGCCAACAATTGCTTGATTTGATTTTTGAGGAAGAACGCAAAACCAATACCAACCTCAAAAAGCCCGAAGACTTGATTGTATATCAAGAAGATGTATTGCCTGTGCTGGATGTGTATGTTGAAAACCTAAGTACCGTCAAAAAACTACGTCAGCACAGCTTGGTACGTTATGTTGAGCCAATGGGCTACAAAACACAACTCCAAAACAGCACAGCTCGGGTAGCAGGTAGCAGTGGTTGTGGTTCTAACAACGCAGAAGCTGGCTTAGTAAATGGCACACACTATACCATAGATGCCGCCCCACGCAATGGAAAAATCTCTTGGAATCATACCTATCATAATGTTGCTGGTGGTTGGGCGGCTGGTTTTAGTGGTCAAGGTATCAAAATAGCCATTATTGACACAGGCAGCAGCGACTCCCAAGAAAACCTCGCATCCCCTACTTCCTTTAATCAGGGGCTTTCGACAGGGCGTACCATTGACCGCCGAGTTACCTTGCCTCGCTCTACGTTCTTGGGTGTTCCAACTGGCCCAGTAGAAACCCCCAACGATGGTTGTGGACACGGTACTTCAATGGCCGGGGCTTGTGCGGCTCCTCGTGGCATTGACGGTAACACCGTGGGTGTAGCCTACAATAGCAATTTGATTATTACTCGTGCGGCAGAAGATGTATTGCTTGATGCCAGCCGTGAGCAAAAAGGCGTTGCCGATGCCTTCAGGTATGCTGGAGACCAAGCGTCTGTGAAGATTATCTCTATGTCAATGGGGAATATTTTTAGCAATTCACAGATTTCGGATGCTGTAAAATATGCTTACAACAAAGGCAAAATGATTTTCTGTGCTGCTGGCACATCGTTTGACTTGTAGGCTGGTTTTGTTGGCGTAATCTTCCCTGCCAGCATGACTCAAGCTATTGCCGTTACAGGAATAAAAGACAACCTCACAACCCGTTGCGATGCTTGCCACCAAGGGAGTGATGTAGAATTTGTAACTGTAATGGAGAAATCTGACAGCAAGAAACCACTTTCGTTGGCCATGAGTGGCGATGCGCCATCAACAGTAGGAGGTTCTTCTGTTGCTACGGCTTCGGTAGCGGGTATGGCAGCTATTGTATGGAGCAAATACCCGTCTGCTGACCGTACCACTATTTACAACCGCCTCAAAAACGCATCGAGCAATGCCGCAAGTCGCCATCCGAATTTTGGTTGGGGACGAATAAATGTTGGTAGTGCGTTGTAAGTTGTTGCCACAGAATGACAAGCGACTACCTTAACAATCACATTACTATTTCAACTTTCCTAAATCCTTACGATCATGAAAACACTACCCAAATTCAATTTACGCTTAATTTGCCTCTTATTGGCCACTGCTTCTGTCATTGTATCTTGTAGTAAAGAATCAGAACCTGAACCTTCAATGGGCGACCAAATGACTGGCACTTATGTACTTACTAAAGTAACCATTGGCACAAGTAGCGGTACGTTTCCTTCTACCAATGCTACTACTGGCGTGGTCACCACTGGTAAGATAACTGTTACCAAAGTAGCTGATGACAAAGTAACGGGTACACTCACCACCACCGAAACCGACAAAGCTGGAAAAGCCACCAATTCAACCAGTAGCTTTGGTGAAATATTATTAAAAAAATCATCAACAGGTACAATAGAAGGCTATCAGGGTACTGTTCAAGTGAGTACTTACAGCAACTCTGAGCTTTCTATCTTTTCAAAATTAAGCACAGGCGAAACGATTACCGTGGTTGGGAAGAAGTAACCAATTATGACTGGAAAGTTTTTAGAGACCTATTTTTTTGTAATGGCTTCACGATTGATACTCGGTTGTTGGATGGTTTTTCTTTGCTTTGCTTGTAACAGCACAGAGAATGTAACGCCCTTAACACCCACAAAACCTTACGTACTGGGTAAAAATCGGTTTACTGTCAAGGTAGATGCCGACGACCGTGAATATTATACACATATACCAAAAGGATACGACGGTAAAACAGCTTTTCCTGTGGTGATTATGTGCCATGGCACAGGTGGCGATGGCGAAAAGTTTTACAATATTTCGGGCTGGAAAGAGCTTGGAGAAACACAAAACGTATTGACCGTTTTTCCGTCTTCTTGGGAGTATTGCATTACGGAGGTAGGCATCAAAAAAACTACTACCAAGTGGAATATTTACCCAAGTACGTTTACCTATTGTGCAGGCGAAACACCCAGAGACGACATCAAGTTTATGCGGATGATGATAGATGACCTCAAGCAGAAGTATAATGTAGATGCCAAGCGAATTTATTTTGTAGGTTTTTCAAACGGCGGCGAGTTTACTTCTCGTTGTGCAGTTGAGCTTTCAGACCTGCTTGCAGCCTGTGTAGCTAATGCAGGGCCGCTACCTCCTAATGCTACTTATATACCAAAGCGTTTGCTGCCTGTCATTCTTCAATTTGGGAGTTCAGACGAGCTAATTAAGCTGGCCATTGGCGCAAAATCTGATTTCCCGATGGACTTTAATCAACTATTTAGTACTTATCCTGTTGTGCAGCAGCTCGTAAACAGCTACCTCAATTCGTTCAAGGTAAAAACAGCCTATACCGCCAAAGGCGATGCCAATAATTATATTTGGGCCGATTACCCAAGCCTTGCAGGTAATACCGATAGTTGGTTCAGGCTGGTTTTGGTAAAAGGGCTTGATCATCAGTACCCCAACGGCATCAACCATCCACTCAAAGGAGCTGAGTTGCATTGGGGTTGGATAAAAGATTATAAGCTGCCTTAACAAAATGGCTCTTTCGTTAAACCCGCATGATTTGTGAAAGTCATGCGGGTTTTTTAGTAGTTTTAGCACCAAAACTGTACGCCAAATGTTTCGTTTTATCTGCTTACTACTTCTACTTCCTCAACTTTTGTGGGCCATTACGCCCACCGATAGCCTACAATCTCAATACAAACTTGCCAAGCATGATTCTACTCGGTTGGCTATTACGGGTAAGTTGTTTCGAGAAATTCTGTTTACCAACCCTTCCGAAGCCTTCAAATTAGCATTGCGCTACGATTCATTGGCCAAAACCTTAAAGAATCCGTCGGAAATGGCACGGGGGCGTAATTTTATTGGGATGACCTATTACACACAAGGTAATTATGACAAGTGTATTGCCTATTATCTCGATGCCCTACGTCGCTATGAAAGTCTCAATGATTCGCTCTATATCGGAATCGTGCAAAACAATATTGCCGCTGCCTATCAGCACCGAGGCAACCCCAAAGAAACCATTAGTTATTTTGAGAAAGCCCTTACTATTTTTAAAGCCATTGAAAACAAGCAATGGATAGGCAACGTAACTACTAACTTGGCAGCTCAATATCTAAAAACAAAAGAATTTAATAAAGCCCTAAAAATGAGCTATTTAGGACTAAAAACTTTTGAAGCTTTAAATGATAAATATTCAATGGGGCTGGCCTACAATACCATTGGGAATGTATATGCCGATCAAAATGATTGTAGTAAGGCGATTTCGTTTTTTCAAAAATCCATCCAACACATTGAATTAGCCTATGACCCAGTCGCCGTAGGAATTGCCTACGAAAACATTGGGGGCTGTCAGGTAAAACGCAAAGAATTTGCCGAAGCCGAGCGTAATTTACTCATTGCCAGAGACTTGTTCAGAAAACACCAAGCCCCTGAACACGAAAAGCCTACCTTGTCGTCATTGACAGAACTATATGCCTCAATGGGTGATTTCAGAAAGGCGTTTGATACCCAAAAACAATATCTGGCACTAAGCGATAGTCTTTTTAACAAAGAAAAAGATGCGGCCATGCTCGATGCCCTCAAACGTTACGAAAGCGAAAAACAAGCACAAAAAATAGCACTTCTGAACACTCAAAACGAAGTAAAAGACCTGCAAATCAGGGAAAAACAACGCCAACAATGGTTGTTTGGGCTGGGTATATTTGCTTTGGCTATGATTGTGGGTGTTTTGTACAAATTGTATAGAGAACGTCAAAAAACGAACCAAGAATTAGCTCTAAAAAACGAAGTAATTGGCAAAGCTCTTGCCGAAAAAGAGGTGTTATTGCGTGAAATCCACCATCGGGTCAAAAACAATTTGCAGGTGGTTTCGAGTTTACTGAGTTTGCAGTCGAAGCACATAGCCGACGAAAAAGCCCTCGAAGCCATTCAAGAAGGCCGTAACCGGGTGCGTTCAATGGCCCTTATTCACCAAAACCTTTATCAAGAAGACAACCTCACGGGTATTGACATCAAAGAGTACATCACTACGCTTTGCCATAGCTTGTTCAACTCATATAATATTGAGTCAAACAAAATAAAATTGGAAACCGACATTGAAAACATTCGGTTGGATGTAGATACGGTAATCCCGATAGGACTGATTCTGAACGAACTGATTACCAACGCCTTAAAGTATGCGTTCCCTAATGAAACAATGGGCAAGCTAAACGTACTTATTAAACACGAAAACGAAAAGC
The DNA here is from genome assembly GCA_044228045.1 of Spirosomataceae bacterium. Taxonomy (GTDB): domain Bacteria; phylum Bacteroidota; class Bacteroidia; order Cytophagales; family Spirosomataceae; genus JAXLVB01. The sequence continues at coordinate 21,329 of JBGAVQ010000034.1, read as the reverse complement.
TACTCTTACAAGTAAGCGATAATGGCATAGGTATCAAGCCTCCTTTTGACTGGCAACGCACGGCTTCGATGGGCTTTCAACTCATCAAAGCCTTTGCCCAAAAACTAAAAGCACAAGTAGAAGTGCAAGGAGGTAGTGGTACTGTTATCACTTTACGGATTGGAAATTTTAAAATGGTTTGAACAAGCGAAAACCCCGTAATTTTGTATCTTTCATCATTGGTTTGCTATCCTATGAAAAACACCTTCATTATCTTATTATTTATTCCATTTCTTTCGCTTGCTCAACAGCCCGAAAGTGCCAGCGAGCTATGTGCTACCACCAAAATTCAATATTATAAGCCTACTGGGTTTGCCTCCAACACCCGCACAGGTGCTACCACGGCATTGGGCGACCTTGCCATCAATACCACCTATTACAAACTCAACTTGGCTATTGATTACAACACTCGTAGCCTAACAGGAGCCGTTACTATTTCGGGCAAAAGCACCACCGATGCCACTAAGCAAGTAACTCTTGACCTGAGCAATACCTTCATAACCGACTCCATCAAAACCAACAACAATCGCCTCACATTCAACCATATAGACAGTAAGCTTAGTATTAATTTGCCCAATGCACTCACTAAAGACCAATCATTTACACTAACTGTTTATTACCACGGAACACCACGAAACACAGGTTATGGTAGTTTTGTTTTTGGCAAACACAACCAAAATCGAGACAATGTCATTTGGTCGTTGAGTGAGCCTTATGGAGCCAGCGACTGGTTCCCATGCGACGATGACCCTGCCGACAAAGCCGATTCGTCAGAAGTGTGGATTACCGCTGACCCTTATTTTACCTCGGTTTCAAACGGCATTTTGCAAAGAATAGTGACCAATGCCAACGGTACCAAAACCTATCAGTGGAAAAGCCGCTACGCCATTGCGCCGTACTTGATTTCAATTGCTATGTCCAATTACCAACAATACAACAACTATTTTCGCTACACCGCTACCGACTCTATGCTGGTGAGTCATTACGTGTATCCGGAGGTATTTGTTGCCAATAAAACAAACCTCGACCGCACCCCTACCCTGCTTGATTTATATTCCAAGAAGTTTGGGCTATATCCCTTCATCAACGAGCGATACGGCCATGCTCAATGTGGCTTTGGGGGTGGTATGGAGCACCAAACTTGCACATCCATAGGCAGTTATGGTGCTACACTGGTTGCCCATGAGTTGACTCACCAGTGGTTTGGCGATAAAATTACTTGTAAAAATTGGCAGCATATTTGGCTCAACGAAGGCTTTGCCAGCTACGGCGAAACTGTTTATACGGAGTCGGTAAGTGGTAAAACGGGTTACAATGCCTACATCAACTCATTTATGACCAGTGCCAAACGAGCCAAAGGGTCTATTTATGTGCAAAATGTAGAAAGCATTAGTGAGATTTTTAACTCAGATCGTAGTTATGCCAAAGGTGCAATTGTGCTGCACATGTTGAGGGGAATTGTGGGTGAAGAAACATTTTTTAAGATTTTGCAGACCTACGCTGCTTCTGAATTTGGCTACGGCAATGCCGCCACCGAAGATTTTCAACGGATTGCCCAGCAGGTTTCTGGTCAAAATTTAGACTATTTTTTCAAACAATGGATTTATGGCGAAAACTACCCCAAATACCAAGTGCAATGGAACTTCACGCCCGAAGGTAGTCGTTACAAAGTAATAGTGAAGGTAAGCCAGACCAGCAATACAAATCCTGCGTTTTTTAAAATGCCTATCGAGATTAGTATTTTGAGCAGTGTAGGGACCGAAAAACGGACTGTTTTTAATACAACAAATGATCAAGTCTTTACCTTTTATAGTAACAATGCTCCTATTTCATTGCTGTTTGATGCAGATAATTGGATACTCAAAGACCTAACCCTTGACCGAAACACTACGCTAACTACAGCCGAAAGTATTTCGCCACTAACAGATTGGATTTGTTACCCCAATCCAACTGACTCAGAAACTTTTATGGCATTTACCTTGCTTCAAAGTGCCGCTATTTCATGGCAGTTGTTCGATGTTTTGGGGCACCAGTTAACAAGCCAAACCACTACACTTCAAGCTGGGCAGTATGCCTATCCATTGCCTACTCAAGGTTTAGCATCTGGGGTGTATATCCTAACGTTTCAATCAAGCGACCAAAGCCGCACTGTGAAGATTGTAAAGCAGTAGCACAAATAGCTTTTAGACCATAACCCACAAGGTTTTAAACCCATTGTGGAACAACTTGTGGGTTTAGACCCCAAAAACTTATCTTTTATGTTTAACTTGCGGCCACTATGATAGCCCTTTTTATCTGCTTGGCCCTGTCTGTAAGTATGGTGGTCATCGGCGTTTATGCCGAGCGAAAGGTGTCGGCGTTTATGCAAGACCGCATGGGTCCAATGGAAGTAGGCCCGTATGGTTCGCTTCAATTGATTGCCGATTTACTCAAGCTCATTCAGAAAGAGAATATTGTACCCGCCGCTGCCGACAGAAAACTGTTTTTGCTGGCCCCCTATCTGGTGTTTACAGCAGTTTTTGCTGGCTATGCGGTACTACCACTGGCTCCCGACTTACAGGGTTCTACTACCGAAGTAGGTGTGTTTTTCCTCTTGGCTATTGTTTCACTTGATATTCTGGGGATTTTGATGGCGGGTTGGGCTTCTAATAATAAGTATTCATTGTTTGGGGCTATGCGTTCTGTTGCACAAATTATCTCTTATGAAATCCCGCTTGGCTTGTCGGTTTTGTGCGTCGTTATGATTTCACAAACACTTGACTTACAACAAATTAGCACACAGCAAGGTATTTATTCTGCCGAGCCTATTTACTTGTTTAGTATCAAAAGTTGGGGGCTTGATGTGTCACAAGTTGGCGGCATTTTTACTTGGAACATCGTGCGGATGCCTGTACTTTTTATTGTTTTTATCATATTTTTTATCGCTTCCTTGGCCGAATGTAACCGTGCACCCTTCGATATGCCCGAGGCAGAATCAGAACTCGTAGGTGGTTTTCATACTGAATACTCAGGAATGCGTTGGGCTATTTTCTTCCTTTCTGAATATGCCATGATGCTCTTAGTCAGCCTGTTGGGAGCAACTTTGTTCTTAGGAGGTTGGAATACCCCCCTGCCTAATCTCGGTGCTGTTCGGCTTGCAGACTGGACCAGCGGTACTCCTGGTACTTTCTGGGGCTATGTTTCTGGCCTTGTCTGGATTATCGCAAAATCCTACTTCTTGATTTTTGTTCAAATGTGGATTCGCTGGACATACCCTCGCCTGCGGGTTGATCAACTTATGTACTTGTGTTGGAAAGTGCTGACCCCCATCAGCTTGATTCTGCTTTTTGTGGTAGGAATTTGGCGGCTATTGATGATTTAGACTTCACAAAGCAATTAGTTTCTGCTGTTGTATTGTTTTCATTCGGTCAGGAATCACCTGCAAAATTTCAATTTCCATGGCATCTATGAGCATTTTTTTTACGAAATGCCGATGCGTCACCAAACTAACCTCACGCACTGGTACAGGTGATTTAAAATTTCGGATTTGGTGTTTTTGTGCCTCCAAAAGAGCTTGAACTGCCAATTCGGGCAAGATGGTTACCCCACCGTATCGCTCTACCATTTTCTTGAGGGTCTCTACACTGCCCGCTTCGTACTCAAAATGTCTGCTTCCGGCAGTTTGCTTGCGCAGTTCACAAATATTCAAAATTTGCCCCCTTATGCAATGTCCTTCTTCCAACAACCACAGCCGGTTGAGGTCAATGTCTTCAGACAACAAATATTCTTTCTGATACGCCGCCTCCGACTCAGATACATAAGCTACAAATTCTTCGTAAAAAAGTGGACGTTCCAAAATCCCATCTTCCTGCAAGGGTGTTACCACAATACCTACGTCAATGGTGTCATTTTTGAGTTTGTTCAGTAGCGTATCAGTAGTTAGTTCGGCCACTTTGAGCTTGACATTAGGAAATTTTTTTAAGAAATTATCTAAAAACATAGGCAGCAAATAGGGCGCAAGCGTAGGAATAATACCCAATCGAAGCTCTCCTGCCAGATTTCCTTTATGCTCATCTACTAATTCCTTCAATTTTTGAGATTCCCTGAGCAAAATACGAGCTTGTTTAATCACCGATTCACCAATTTCAGTAGGTACAACGGGCTGTTTGCTTCGGTCAAAAAGTTTTATGCCAAGTTCGTCCTCTAACTTCTGAACCTGCATACTCAGCGTAGGTTGAGTCACAAAACAATGCTCGGCAGCTATGGCAAAATGACGGTGGTAATCAAGCGAAACCAAATATTCTAATTGTACAAGCGTCATATAAGTATTTTTGATGTAATCATAAATATAATTCATTTTGCTTATACATCCAAATCAATTATTTAGGGCAGTAGGTGTTCACTCTTTTTGTGTTTGCACCAATAAATTTTGTGTACCTTTGTTCAGCTAACTATCAAAACCCAATGAAAAACCGCTATATCCTCCTTATCTTGCTTGTTGGCTTTATGGCCACCGCTTCATTTGCCCAAAAGAAAAAAAACAAAAAAGATCCTAATCCAGCTGCCGAAGGCTTCAATTTGGCAGATTCGGATGCTCGTGCAGTTGAACTTGCCGACGAAGTAATGACCGCCATGGGTGGCCGACGAGCATGGGATAATACCCATTACTTAACGTGGAATTTCTTTGGAAGCCGCCGTTTGGTTTGGGACAAATGGTCTGGAAATGTACGAGTTGAAAATTTACGAAATAACACCGTTACACTTGTCAATATCAACACTCGACAAGGCAAATTCATGCGGAATGGAGTGGAAGAAACCCAACCTGACTCTGTAAAAAAATATTCGGATAGAGGTGTAAGTGCTTGGATAAATGATAGTTATTGGTTAGTGATGCCTTACAAACTCAAAGACTCTGGCGTAACACTCAAATACTTGGGCGAAGAAAAAACCGAAGCAGGTGAAGAGGCTGAGGTGATTCAGATGACTTTTCAAAACGTTGGCGATACCCCCCAAAACAAGTACAAAATTTGGGTTAGCAAGAGTACTCATTTGGTAGTACAATGGGCGCATTTCTCGAAGGCTGAAAACGAAAAACCAAACTTTGTAAATCCGTGGTTAGACTACGAAAAACATGGAAATGTGTTGCTATCGGGTAGCCGTGGACAACGTAAAATTACCGAAATTAAGGTATTTGACAGCCTGCCCGATGCTATTTTTACCTCATTTGACAAGGTGGATTTGAGTCAGCTGCCCGAGAGTCAGATAAAATAAAAAACTGCAAGAGTCAGCACTTTGGTACAGCCCCACGGATTGGAGTCTGTACCAAAGCTCTGACACAAGTTAAACCAATAAAACCGTTTTATTAAACCATTCGTAGGTTTAGTTGTTGTTAAGAAAAGACCTATCCATGCAAATGAGCCAAGTTACATCATCCATTTCATCTACCATTTCTCTATCCAAGTCATCTATTTCCAATCTAAAAACAGGCGTTTTAATCGTCAATCTTGGTACTCCTGACAGCCCAAGTGTGCCTGACGTACGCAAATACCTGCGTGAGTTTTTGATGGACGGGCGTGTAATTGACATCCCGTTTATGCTAAGATGGATGTTAATCAATTTAATTATTGCCCCATTCAGAGCACCAAAATCTGCTAAGATTTATAAAGAATTGTGGGAAGAAAGAGGCTCACCGCTCAAATTTTATGGCGAGGATGTGGAGCGAATGTTACAAGAAAAATTGGGCAATACTTATGAAGTAAAATTAGCCATGAGGTACCAAAGCCCGAGTATTGACAATGCTTTGGAGCAATTTCGTAACTCTGGATTTAAGAAAATTATTGTAGTGCCATTTTTTCCGCAATATGCTTCGGCAAGTACTGGGTCTGTTTTTGAAAAGGTAATGAAAATAGTTTCGGGCTGGCAAATTATCCCCGAAATTAAGTTCACCAATACCTTTTTTGACCATCCCAAGTTTATCGAACATTTTACCCAAGCTGCTCGTAACTATATGGCCAAAACCAGTTTCGACCACTTTCTTTTTAGCTATCACGGGCTTCCAGAAAGACAAATGAGAAAAGGGGATTGCACGGGCAACACTTGTCAGTTTGGAGCTTGTTGTGACACCCTGCACGCCATGAATCAATATTGTTATCGGGCGCAATGTTTTGCCACTACTCGCCTCATGGTAAAGGAGTTAGGCTTGCCAGAAGGCAATTACACCTCTTCATTCCAGTCAAGATTAGGCAACGACCCCTGGATAAAACCCTATACCGACGAAGTTATTAAAGACTTAGCCAAAGCTGGTAAAAAAAGCGTGTTGGCATTCTCTCCAGCCTTTGTATCTGACTGCCTGGAAACTACCATAGAAGTAGGCGAAGAATACAAAGAAATCTTTGAAGAGCATGGCGGCAAGCATTGGCAATTGGTAGAAAGCCTCAACAATTCGCCACTTTGGGTAGAGCTATTGGCTGATTTGGTAGAAAATCAGTAACAGATTACAAGCCAAAGTAAGCAAGTATTTTAAGTGGTGCAGTATAGGCCATCCACTCATAAATATTGTGCGGGTCTTCGTAGTTCCAAATATATATGTGGATCAACATAAGGTAAATACCCAAGCCACTCAGTACAAGACTTACTGGCAACGAATACTTGTGAAAAACAACTGGCGAATACTTACGAAGTTGTGCTATCACATTACCTATACCCACTACAAACAATGGCAAACTCGACAACAAACGCCGTTGCCCAAACGAATGACCTGCCCACCAGTCAATCACACAAGCATTGATATAACTTTGTATTACAAACGCTACCAATAGTGTAAGCCACCAATATCGAAGAGGGTGCTGTTGGCGAAACATTTGTATGACCCATCCCACATAACCAACCAGCCCTACCAACAAAAGTGGGTGGTACGAAAAAAAGCCATTCCGCCACGAAAACCACACATTCAGGAGTTGCGGATTCCCCCAAAGCATAAAATGTGAACCTTGCGGAACAGCAAACAACTTGCCAAATAAGTAGAGATTGGTCAATGGAAAAGGGGCAAGCGTAACACAAAACGCAAACAGTGCAACAATTAAAGGCACTGAAACCCAACGTTTAGTGACTTGATAATAGTCAACCCATAACATTAGACCAATTAGAGCTATGGTGGGGGCATTTTGGGTACGGACTAAGATACATAAAGCTGCTGCCATTCCAATTTTCCAAAGTCTGGCTTGGTAGTTTTCTTGTCGTGCTTTGAATATTAACCATAGCAACAATGTATAACTAAACACATCATAAATATGGCTCATGGAGCTTTCAATAGCGGCATAATAAAAAAACGGTGATAAAAACACAACCAATGTTAAACTAATAACAAGTACCTGTTTATCAAAGTATTGTTGTAAAATATCACGGAACATCCGGAGGGTGAGCCAAGCAAAAAACAAGCTCGATAACATTACTCCATACTGAAAAAACTTACTCCATGGGTTTAAATCAATGCCAAAGCCTATCCAACTCAACAGGTTTGCTAAGGCATAAAACACCCAAAAAAAAGGAGTCCACAGAATAGCCACACCAGTAGAAAACAGATTGACAGGACGATGGGTTTCTGGGTTTACCATGTCACGAAGTAGATAATGATCTAATTCCGTTGCCATCCACTTGTATTTGGGCTGGCGGTAGTTGTTGGTAAAGTCAAAATCATGATCATAAAAGCCCGAAACCAAGTATTGATAATAATATTTACCATCGGCTTCAATTTTGTAGGGTAAATGTCGGTATGTACCTATCCCAAAATAGGCAAGTGCCATCAGGAATAAAATACCATTGAAGAATCGCTTTTCACTAATCAATATGTTGCTATTAAATTATCAAACCAAAGAAACAAAAGACTGAGTTCAAATTAAACGTCAGGTTTACGAAACGGCCACTGGATGCTTCTGGTACATCTCTGCCAATACCGCCACTACGTGGTCAATCTCCTCTTCAGTATTGTATTTGCTAAACGAAAAGCGAACATTGGCTCGCCGTGGGTCAACATGTAAGGCATTTAGCACGTGTGAACCTACATCTGACCCGCTGCTGCAGGCCGAACCGCCCGAAGCCGAAATCTTGGCGATGTCTAAGTTAAACAACAACATATCGCTATCGTCTGATGGTGGCAAACTTACATTGAGCACCGTGTAGAGGCTACGCTCCAAATTGGCCGAATCACCGTTAAACCGAACTCCTTCAATACGTTCTTTTAGCTGCTCAATCATTCGAGACTTCAAGTTTTCTACATGCCTGCGGTGTTCGTCCATGCCAGTGTAGGCGATTTCGAGTGCTTTGGCAATGCCAATAATGCCATAAATATTCTCGGTGCCACCTCGCATATTGCGCTCTTGTGAACCACCATGAATAAACGGGTGAATTTTGGCTGCTGAGTTTACATACAAAAAGCCAACACCTTTGGGGCCATGAAACTTATGCCCTGCTCCTACTATAAAATGGGCTTTAATCTGTTGTAAATCATGGCGATAATGCCCCATGGTTTGCACTGTATCAGAATGAAAAACCGCTTGATGCTCGGCACACAGTGCGCCAACTTGCTCTAAATCAAGTAAATTACCAATTTCGTTATTGCCGTGCATCAACGAAACCAACGAACGTGGATTTGTCTTGAGTAATTCTTCAAGGTGCTCAATGTTAGTATGACCACGCTCATCTAACTCAACCCAGCTAACCTTGATTTTGCCTTTTTTCTCCAAAAATTCTAAGGTATGCGTCACGGCATGATGCTCAATTCGTGAACTGATGGCGTGCTTTAACCCAAAGGCTTCTATGGAATTTTGAATAGCCGTATTGTCTGCCTCGGTACCACCCGATGTGAAGAAAATTTCGGCAGGGGCCGTGTTTAAGAGCTCAGCTACTTTTTTACGAGCCTTCTCTAAGGCCGACTTTACTTGCCTCCCGTGTGTATGGATAGACGAAGGGTTTCCAAAATTTTCCCGCATCAATGGGAGCATAGCCTCCAAAACAGCTTCGTCGAGAGGAGTGGTAGCGGCGTTGTCAAGATAAATACGATTCATGATGAAGTAGATTAGGCTGCAAAGTTACAAAATCATCAGCAATTCATTTTTACAAAAGTATTTCTTGGCTCTTTTCTAACTAAATTTGCCTATTACCAAACTTTGTTAATCACCAATGATTAGTGTATATACATTAAAAACTCATGAATATCTTGACATCAGTATCCATTGTTTTGATGAGCATATTGTTGATTAGCTGCCAACCTAAAACAAATACCGAAGAACCCGAGCCTCAAAAAATAAATTGCGGGGTAGTTCAACGCACCCTTACAGACTTTGTTGTAGAGGTTCAGACTTATCAAGACAAAACTACAGAAAAGCCAGTGTGGTATTTTTTCTGTTTTGACACTTCATATCAAGCCAAGCGAGTTGAATACTACTCACATTTCACGTGTGAGGATTTTCCGGATAGCTTGAAAAAAGTAAACTTGAAAGTAGGAATTACAGGAAATGTACGGGCATATGGAGAGAGTAGCCGTTTGGAGCTTATCAAGGTTCGTCAACTTGGTTGTGGCTATAATCCCAATGTAAAGCCACCACTGCAAGCCCTTGAAATAAAAACAGATAGTCCAGACAAATTTGCTTCACAACAAATCAGCTATCCTATTATCATCAGAGAGAAAGCCGAATATGATGCTTTTATCAAAAGTACGGGTTTTTACATTCCATGCCCTATTGATTTTAGCAAACAATCTATTATTGGTTATGGACAGCATATGAATGGCTTGGTTACTACCTCCACAACTTTCTCACTTTTACCTCAATCTGACAAAAATTTATTCACATTTTCTTTTGAAATAAAACACGAAGGAAGTGAGCGAATTAGCAATCCTGTTACTTATTGGGTAGCAAGCCCTAAAATACCGCAAGAAGCGAAAGTTGAATTCGTAATGAAGAAAATGGATTAAAAAAGGTGCAAGCGGAAGTTCCGTTTGCACCAGATTTTTCACATAGTTTATACTATTTTTAGTCAAAATTTCATTGCTAACAAATTGATTATCAAAAAGTTGCAATCGTCAATCAAAAATCGTAAAAATCGCAAATAAATGTGCGTTAGCACTTAACTTTTAATCACCTCCCGAATATCAGCAATTATTTTTTTGGCTAAATTTTCGGCCTTTGCCATAAAATCAGACTCAGAGTAAATGCGAATTATCGGCTCAGTATTGGACTTGCGAAGGTGTACCCACTCCTGCCCGAATTCTATTTTTACACCGTCTTCGGTATTGATAGGATGCTTGGCGTATCGCTTTTGTATTTTTAGCAGCACGTCATCTACGTCAATGTCGGCGGTGAGTTCTATTTTGTTTTTCGAGATAAAATAACTTGGGTAATGCTGGCGCAGAAAGGAAGGCGACTTACCAAACTTAGCTAAGTGCGTCAGAAACAGCGCAATGCCAACCAGGGCATCTCGCCCGTAGTGCAATTCGGGATAAATAACCCCCCCGTTGCCTTCGCCGCCAATTACAGCACCAACGGCTTTCATTTTTTCTACTACATTTACCTCGCCTACTGCTGCGGCATGGTGTTCGCCGCCATGTTTGCGGGTTACGTCACGTAAGGCAATAGTTGAAGACAGATTAGAAACCGTATTGCCTTTGGTGTTTTTGAGTACATAATCCGCCACAGCCACCAAAGTATATTCTTCGCCAAAAGGCTCACCATCTTCGCTAATCAGGGCAAGCCTGTCCACATCAGGATCAACTACTATTCCCAAATCGTATTCACCTTCTTTTATTTCTCGGCAAATTTCGGTCAGATTTTCGGGCAATGGCTCAGGGTTATGGGCAAAATTCCCGGTAGGTTCGCAGTTAATAAGTTTGACTTTTTGCACGCCTAAGGCTTCCAGCAACATCGGTACGGCAATGCCCCCCGTTGAATTGACGGCATCAACAGCAATTCTGAAATTGCGAGCTTCAATAACGGCCTTGTCCACTAACGGAAGTGCTAAAATTGCCTCAATGTGTTTTTGGAGGTAAGAGCTGTCTTGAGAATATGAGCCAACTTTACGAACATCTACAAACTCAAACGTTTCATTGTCAGCTATTTCCAGCACTTCTGCGCCATCTTGTGCCGAAATAAATTCTCCGTTGGCATTCAACAATTTGAGCGCATTCCATTGAATAGGATTATGGCTCGCCGTTAGGATAATACCACCAGCTGCGCCTTCGGTAGGTACGGCTATTTCAACCGTTGGGGTGGTCGAAAGCCCTAAGTCGAGTACGTTGAAACCCATAGACTGAAGCGTTCCCGACACTATTTTACTGACCATTTCGCCAGACAGTCGGGCATCTCTTCCAATAACAATTGTCTGATTATGAGGATTTTTTGCTTTGGCCCACGAAGCAAAAGCCGCTGTAAATTTTACAATATCAAGTGGTGTAAAAGCATTTCCACTTTTTCCTCCGATTGTTCCACGGAATCCTGAGATAGATTTAATAAGGGTCACAGATTGGTAGTTAAGAGTAGTGTACGTAATAGCTTTTGAAACCAAGAGAAGTTTTAAAATAAAACGCTCCTGTCAGTAGTATTTTTATGCTTTCAACAACAAAAATAATAAAATTTGGTCGTTTACATTTTTAGAAATCCCAAAATAGATTTATTGATTACCACAGCTTATTTTAAAACACTAATAATCAACTACTTATCAATATTTTTGTACTACAAAAACAATCTACTTGTCTGGGATAACGGTAAAAATAGGGTACTTAGTTCATTATTATAGATACTTAACATTTGCTAATTTTAACTAAAGTAAGCAAGCTGGACTGAGCATGGCCTCTATAAACTCCTCGTACTGGGGTGATATTGTCTAAAGATGCTGATGCTGCCAGCGGGATATGTGAGTCGGCGACCATGCAGTTTTGAGTAGGATCGTAGCCACGCCAACCAGCTCCGGGCAAATACACCTCGGCCCAAGCATGAAGGTATTGAGGTTCATCAGCGCTGCTATACGAATACCCACTTACCAAGCGGGCTGCTATGCCAAACATACGACAAACTGCCATGTAAAGCACTACAAAGTCACGGCAAGAGCCTTTGCGAAGCTGAAGTGTTCTTTCTGGGCTTTGTGCCATGCCTTCGTCACGCACTTCATACGCAAAGTTTTCAAAAATGGTCTTGTTGAGTTGAAGCAAAAAAGCCAAGGTATTCCAGTTTGCTTTTGAAACCACCTGCTGGGCAAACTCCTGAACCGATGGCTCAACATCGTTATTGACCAAATATGGTTGCAGCAATAACTTAACCTGATCGGGATAAGTAAATGGAATTTGCTGTGAGTCAAAGGGATACACAATAAAATCAAAAGGATTTTCTTGTGTGTTTTCCACCTCTGTCTCCATCATAATAGCCAAGGATGAAGTAGATTGCTGGTAATAAGTCACAAACTGGATGTTGTTTTCGGCATCCAGATTGCGAACTAAAAAAGTGGGTTTGGGAATTATTTGCAAATCAAAACGCTTTACTCGCAAAAACGGCGTTGCTAAGGGGTGCAAATACAGCACATGTGGGTCCAGCGTTATAGGTTGGCTGTACGAATACAGCAATTGGTGTTGTACTCGTAAGAGCATTGGGTTGCAGTTTACGAAACAGTTTGTCGAAATCTATCAAAAACAGGGTCCATCCAGTCGTTGGGCAAGCGTTGTACGGCCGCATTGAGTAACACAGTCCACTGGTGCGAAATCAGCTCTACGTCTTCTTTCTCGAGCCGGTGCTCCACAATATGGTAACTGTCTCGCTCATACACAGCAACATCGAGCGGGTAGTCCACATCGTTGGCACTTACTTTGGTAGCGTCAAACGAAAGAAAACCTGCTTTCAGGGCATCATTTAAAGAAGTATCAAACGATAGGTTTCTATATAAAAGTGGCTTGCCATATCCAGAATTACCAATAATGAAAAACGGGGAACTTTGACCCACTTCTACCCAGTTGCCTTGCGGATAAAGCAAATACAATTTATGTTCATCATCATTCTGTAATTGACCACCAACTATAGCATAGAGATTAAACTCCAGACCTGACTCTTGGAGGGCAGCTTTATCTTCACGAGCGACTCGCCTTACTTGTTCACCAAAGGCATTAACGGCTTTGTAGAGCTTATCAAAATTCTGATCTTTTTCGGCAATTACTTCTTTAAAATAGGTAATGGCCTTGTCTCGAACCGATCGCAAGCCCGAGGTCATAATAAACAGCGAGTGGTGTTCTACTTCGTGAATAGAGATTTTTTTGTTAGTGGTCACTTCGGTACCCGAAGTCAGCCGTGTGTCGGCAATGGCCACTAAGCCAGAACGCACTTTAATACCCAAACAGTAGGTCATGTTTCAATAGGCAATTGTATGGTAAGCAGTTAGGCATTTCGGATGGCGTACACCTAATCCTCATGCCTTACGAAGCGTAAAGTTAGCGTAATTTTTGTTTTACCACTTGGAGTAACATCAGTTTAGCGTAAACACTTTGCAGTTTACAAGCACAAACCAATGAAAACCAACCGTTTGACAATTATTATGTAATCATCAAAGATGAGGTTTATACGAGCACCTAATTACTCATTCCACAAGTTTTAGGGCAAAATAAACATCATAAATGGCATTACCTACGGCATTGGTTCGTTGCTGAAAGTTATCTAAATACTCATGCAAGCCAAAGTCCAAGATGTCTTCAATTTCAGTAAATTCAATATCAGACCTCAATTTGCTTAGTTTCTTTTCGGCATCATTTGAATAGCCAGCAGTGATGTTTCGGCCCGATATTTCGTAGAGAGAGAGCTCGGCCTGCCGCACACAGTGCATTACCGAGCGAGGAAACAGTTTGTCTAAAACCAAAAACTCAACAATATGTGCCGAATTAACCACTCTAAACTGCTGACGATACATATTATAAGCACTAACCGACTTCAAAACGGCCGTCCAGATAGTAAGATCAAGCGGTGAGCCTATGGCTTCGAGGTCGGGTAAGAGTGTAAAATACTTTACATCCAAAAAGCGGGTGGTTTTGTCGGCTCGCTCAATGAGTCTGCCAATTCGACCAAAATGCCAGCCTTCGTTACGAGTAATGGTAGAGTCAACAATACCAAAAAACATCTCGCACCCCATTTTTATCTCATTGTAAAATGCCTGAAATTGGCTCAGTTCCCAGCCATCACTCACAGCAGCAGCATCTTTTACTTTCCAGTAGAGGCCGTTTACATGCTCCCACATTTCTTTGGAAATGCTCTCTCTAATGGTTCGGGCATTTTCACGAGCAAACTGCAAGCAACTAATAATGGAGTTAGGATTGCGGGTATCAAATGTCATAAAGTCGAGCACTCGCTCTCTGGTTACGGCATCATAATATTCCTCAAATGTAAAGTGGTCAGCAGTTGCTACAATAAGCGGCTTCCATTGTTCCGAAACGGTAGGCGGCAAGTCTAATGCCAAATTGAAGTTTACACTCACAAAACGAGCGTAGTTTTCGGCCCGCTCAATGTAGCGGTTCATCCAAAAAATAGAATTAGCAACACGACTTAGCATGGTCAATCAAATTAGTTGTAAACAGGTTATCACGATGAACTTCAAGTTTCAAAAAATGTGTCTGCTTACTTGAACAAAGATTTTGCAAATATAACTTATTGCCGTATAAAAATAGTGCAAATTTTTAACACGCCAAAACTAATTTGGTTTTTTGATTTAACACCTAATTTTCTTTGTATTATTTCAAAAACTGATGTCACAATTTTAAGAACTTTTTGATAATTATCAATCATTCTTGGTAAAATTATATTTTTTCTTGCTTAATATAACTTTTCAATACAAAAAAATTATATTTTCTACCTATTTTTTTTGTTATTTGTGCTGCAAACGTTTTCCAACAATGTTTCATTAAACCATTTAACAATTTTTCCACTAACACAAACTAAAAAACATGAGAAAAAATGTTTTACTCCTGATTGTAATTGCACTGTTTGCTATGACAGAGACCTTTGCTCAAAATAGGCAAATAACAGGTAAAATTACCGAAGCAAGCGGAGTGCCGATTCCGGGTGCTACGGTACAAATTAAAGGCACAACCAAAGGGGCTTCTGCCAACACCAGTGGTGAATACGCCCTAAGTGTTGCCGACGGAAGTTACCAATTATCCTTTTCATTTGTAGGCTACGCTTCTGTAACCAAACAGGTAACCGTAAGCGGTGCCGATGTCAGAGTAGATGTATCACTTGCCGACGATGCCCAGAGCCTCGAAGAAGTAGTAGTAGTTGGTAGCCGTGCTTCGCAGCGTTCGTTGGTAGATTCACCACTGCCTATTGACATTTTGCCAGCAAGCGAACTTAAGTCCACCGGCCAACCCACTTTTGACAAAGCTTTGCAGTATCGAGTGCCTTCATTCAATACGGTGAATACGCCTGTGAATGATGCCACTACCTTACTTGACCCCTGGGAAATCCGTAACATGGGACCAAGCCGCACCTTAATTTTGATTAACGGTAAGCGCAAGAACCTCAGCTCGCTGCTTTACGTACAGTTCTCGCCAGGCCGTGGCGAAACAGGCGTTGACCTATCGGCCATTCCTCAACAGGCCATCAAACGGGTCGAAATTCTGCGTGATGGGGCTTCTGCTCAGTACGGTTCTGATGCCATTGCAGGGGTAATGAACATCATTTTGAAAGACAAGTATGATTTTACATCGCTTAATGTGAACACAGGTATTACGTCTAAAGGAGATGGTGGCATGGTCAATGTTTCCTTAAACAGCGGCAGCAACCTTGGCGGCAAAGGCTATGTGAATTATACTGTTGATTTTTCTCAACAAAACAGTGCAGTTCGGTCAGGTACGGTACATTTACCAACCGAAATTGCTACATTTGGAGGCGATGCCGCTTCTAATGCTCTCATCACTGCCTATTTAAAGGATTTCCCTACTGCTGGTAATATCAATGGTTCGGGTGAAATAACCGCAGGAAAATTCTTGATTAACGGTGGGGTTTCACTTGGCGACAAAAATGAACTTTATGGAAACGCCGCAATGGTAGTAAAACGTGTAGCAAGCTTTGCAAACTTCCGTACTCCATACTGGCGACAAGACCGTGGTTTGTTGCATAGCGCAACAGACAATGGTGGCAAAAACTACATAACTGCTGCTACTTTAGCGTTTCCAACAGAAGACAATGTTGATCTTTATAAGGGTTACATTGGGTACGTGCCAACATTTGAAGGAGATTTAATTGATTACAACGCCACCTTAGGCGCAAAAGGTGAAACCAACGGATGGAAACATGACGTTAGCTTAACTGCTGGCTTCAACTCACAAACCTATTCAGTTGATAACACTGTGAACCGTACACTTGGCAAAGCAAGCCCTACTCGCTTTAAGCCTGGTGGTTATGAATTTGGACACATAGTAGGAAACATTGACGTATCTAAGCAAGTAACAGAAAAACTGGGCATTGCTTTTGGTATGGAGGCTCGTTCAGAAAAATACACGATTATTGCTGGTGATGCAGCCTCATATGAAGGCGAAGGCTCTAACTCTTTTCCAGGAATCAACGCTATCAATGCTGGTAGCAACCAACGTTTCAACATTGGTGGATATTTTGATTTGAGCTATGACCTTACAGAAGATTTCTTAGTAAACGGCACATTCCGTACAGAGAAATATAGTGACTTCGGAAATGCCAATGTGTGGAAGCTCTCTACTCGCTACAAAATTGCAGAAGATAAAGCCGTAATAAGAGCTTCTGCTTCAACGGGCTTCCGTGCGCCATCGTTACATCAAATCTATGCACAGTCTGTTCAAGCGGCATTTGTGGGGGGCACTATCCAATTGTCTGGTTTGTTTAACAACAGAAGTAGTCAAGCCCGTTTATTGGGTATTCCTTCGTTGAAACCCGAGAACTCTACTAACTACACCATCGGTGTTGCGTTGAATCCATCCAAAAACCTTAACATCACCTTAGATTACTTCACTATCAACGTAAAAGACAGAATTGTATATAGCTCTTCTATCTCTTCGTCAGACCCCAATAGCACACTGGGCAAGATTTTGACCCAAGCAGGTGTAAGAACGGTTCAGTTCTTTATTAATGGTATCGAAACTACCACGTCGGGTCTTGACTATGTGATTTCTTACCGGAACCTTCCGGCAGGAAGAGGCAAGCTGGGTATAAACCTGGCAGGTAACTTTATGTTGCAAAACAAAATAGTAGGTACCCCAGCCGAACCCGCAGCCATTAAAGCCGCAGGTTCGAGTATCTTGAATACACAAATCAAATCGTTGCTTACCGAGAGCCGTCCTAAATATAAATCCATCTTAGGACTGGACTATGCTGCCGGCAAATGGAACATTAACCTCAACAATACACTTTTTGGTAAGACAGCTTTCCAAGATTTGGATAACGGGGGTTCAGCCATGGAAAACATCAAGGCTGAATTTAAGTCTGCAGTTGTAACTGATTTGAGTGTTGGATATTTATTCAGCGATAAAGTTTCAGCTACGGTTAATGTTAACAATTTACTCAATGTATTGCCTAAATGGGATTTAGTTGCCTTGAACGCAACAGGGGCAAAAGCTATTGCCAATGCCGAAGACAAAGCGTTGTTGAGAGGCTTCTTAGGTTTTAGCGGTCGTTACGACATCCTGGGTTACAATGGCTCACAGTTTAGCCAATTAGGCACTACTTTCAATGCCAATTTGAGCTTGAAGTTTTAATTTCGTCACCTATTAATCATGCTATAAGAAACCCCACCGAATGAATCGGTGGGGTTTCTTATGTTACTTGCTTGCTCTTCATTGAAAATGGCTTTGCGTCTTTGATATGCCTTTTGCCACAAGCCTCCAATTTACCAGATTCATCCTACCTTTGTGCATGGATTATTTCAAAAAGCTACTTGATTTACTGAAAATTGAACGGGCCGAAG
This sequence comes from Spirosomataceae bacterium, assembly GCA_044228045.1. Taxonomy (GTDB): domain Bacteria; phylum Bacteroidota; class Bacteroidia; order Cytophagales; family Spirosomataceae; genus JAXLVB01. The sequence continues at coordinate 3,359 of JBGAVQ010000034.1, read as the reverse complement.
ATCGTGAACAATACAAAAAATTGACCGAATCGTCGTCTGTTGCTGACCGCCGTGTCAATGGCCTCACGTGGTACCCTGTGGCTATCCGAGGTTCTGAAATGAGTCGAGGTGACTACCTCACGGTTGAGTTGGAGCGCACAACTCACCATGACATTTCGCATCAATTTCGGACGGGAATGCCAGCCGTTTTATTCACCAACCACGACCCACAAAAAGACCGCATCGAAGGAATAATTGCACATCAAAGTGGTAACCGACTCAAAATCACCATCAAAGACGACGAACTACCCGATTGGAGCAGAGACGGCAAACTGGGCGTTGATTTGCTGTTTGATGAAAACAGCTACGACGAAATGCAAGATGCCCTCAAAAAAGCATCGGATTTAGCTGAAAAAAGTACGATTATTCAAGTGCTGACGGGTACAAAAAGTCCAACGTTCAACGATTTTACAAGTCATTATCCTACAAAAAACCTTAATGAGTTTCAAGCCAGCGCAGTTGATAAGATTTTGTCAGCCAATGACTTAGCCATTGTGCATGGCCCGCCAGGCACAGGCAAAACCACTACTTTGATTCAAGCCATAAAAGCCTTGGTCAAACAAGAGAATCAGCGGATTTTGGTGGTAGCACCCAGCAATACTGCCGTGGATTTGTTGAGCGAAAAACTCTCAGAAGAAGGCTTAAATGTGTTGCGGGTCGGTAATCCAGCACGGGTTTCTGAGCGGTTACAGTCCTTGACTTTGGAGGCAAAAATGGCCGAACATCCGTATATGAAAGAGGCCAAACACCTCAAAAAACAAGCGCAAGAGTTCAAAAATATGGCGCATAAGTACAAGCGAAGTTTTGGTAAATCGGAGCGAGAGCAACGCAAGGCCCTCTTCGACGAAGCCCACCGAATTATGAAGGACGTAGGCAATACTGAGCAGTATATCATTGACGATTTGCTGACCAAAACACAGGTAGTTACGGCTACGCTCGTGGGGGCAAATCACTACACTGTTCGCCAGTTGACTTACCAAACCGTAGTGATTGACGAAGCCGGGCAAGCCCTTGAACCCGCCTGTTGGATTCCGATTTTGAAGGCGGAAAAGGTTATTTTTGCAGGCGACCATTGCCAGCTATCGCCTACCATCAAATCTAACGAAGCGGCTATCAACGGCCTCAGCCAAACCCTTCTCGAAAAGTGTATCGCCCTGCATCCAGAATCCGTTAGGTTGCTCGAAGAACAGTACCGCATGAATGAGCCGATTATGGGTTATTCGTCCTTGGTTTTTTATGAAAATAAGCTGAAAGCCCACGACTCAGTGGCAAAATCTTTATTGTTTGAAGGGGATGCACCACTGCTTTTTATTGATACGGCAGGCTGTGGTTTTGAAGAAAAATTAGAAGGAACCAGCAGCACTAATCCCGACGAAGCAGCCTTTACATTTAAACACATCAACCTGTTAGTCAATGAGTTAATACAGCATTATTCAATTGAGAACTTCCCAAATATGGCCGTAATTTCGCCTTACAAGCAACAAATCAGCCTTTTGAAAGAACAGCTCGATCATGCCGAAGATTTGCAAAAAGTGAAGCAATACATCAGCGTTAATACCATTGATAGTTTTCAGGGACAAGAGCGAGACGTGGTGTATATCAGCCTCACCCGGAGCAATGACAAGGGCGAAATTGGCTTTTTGTCAGACATCCGTCGGATGAATGTGGCAATGACCCGTGCCAAGAAAAAACTCGTTGTCATCGGCGATAGTGCCACCTTGGGACAACACCCTTTTTATGCCGATTTCATTGACTATGCCGAACAAGTAGACGGCTATGTAAGTGCTTGGGAGTTTGTGGAGTAGGGGGAATTTGCGTCTGATGGGACCGCCCATGCGGACGCTGGGTCATGTTAAGCCCCGATTGCAAATCGGGGCAAGCGGGGGGAAAAAAATCGGACTTTACTTTTTGTTTTTTCAAGAAAACCCAGTATTCTTATGCAAAAGAACAGGTAAAAATGGTTAAAATGTAACAAAAGCAAGATGAAATTGGACTGTCTGTTCGTCCAATACTATGTTGGAAAAATGAAAAAAAACAATTTATGTCAAAATCCGTTATAAAATATTTTGGAGAAGTTGACCTCTCAAAAGTATCTGAATACATAACTGCTGATGTTGAATTAAATGGAAAATCTGTCGATATTTTTTTAGACTTCAATCCCATAGGCGAGATTTCAGTAGAAAAATTACATTTAGTGTTCTAACAATTTAATTTTGTGTATTTATTTTACTGATTTCATTGTATCTGTTTCTGAGTTTTGTGCGAGCTTTTTCAGTTGTAAACGACCAATTAACTTTTACAGCTTTTAGATTTCGATTTTTTTGCCAAACAAGAGCCTCGGATTGAAGTATTTCTTGACTTGCAATTCGCCTGTCTAAACACTGACGTGAAAGAGATGAAAATTCCATTTCAGCCATGTTAAGCCATGAGCCGTGCTTAGGTGTAAAATGAAATTCCAACTTATTTTTAAGCTGCCGAGCATCCTCAAATGGCAAATTTTCGTAAAAAGCTCCGTAAGAATGCGTTCCGAAATTATCCTGAACGAGTTTTATTTTACTTGCATTTGGATAATGTTCCGCTTCGGCGGTCCGATTTGACCATCCATTGCATAAAGGATGTATAATCAGCTTTTGTTTTTGTAGTCGTAACCTTTAAATGACGTTGCCCAGTGTCTATATTGTAGGCTAATAAAACATTGCAAACACCATTTCTTAGGTATTCCTGATGTTCTTTTTGAGTGGAATTAGGCTTAGGTGGAATAGGAGTTAAAACATGGTCAATTAATTGACATGGACGTTCATCGAAGCATAAACGAGCTATCCCTTCTTCTTGGGGTTGAGCGTATAAATCTAAAACATCCTCCATATTGGCTAAATATTCGCCATTGATAATACCAATACACCACCGCATCGGCGGTCCGAATTTGTTTTAACCAAGGCTTAACGGGGCCGCCCGGCGGCCTGCTTTTTTTAAAACTTGTCTGATTGATTCATTTGAAATAGAATCAATGTATTTAAGTTCAACGATTTTTTCGTTAAGTAAAGATAACGTCCAGCGTGATGAACCAGCAGGTGCATCACTGCAAGCTATACTTGTAATCATTGCCTCTAAGCGTTCAGTAATAATTGGTGGTTGACCGCTCCGTGGGAGTTCTTCCAAAGCATTGGATAGCCCTCCTGCTGTCCTGCCTCCTAATAGCGTAACCATTTACAATTAGAGAAAAAAATGTAAATTCAACTCTAAAAATGGTAAATTGATGAAGACAAGTAAATTCAGCGAAGCTCAAATCATAGCGATTTTGGGTAGTGTAGGCAAAGACA
>JBGAVQ010000033.1:0-28280 GCA_044228045.1 Spirosomataceae bacterium | reverse complement strand
AGATATGTCAGAAATTGTAACAAGCCAACCCACGTCCTTCCACATGGGTACCCAAGTAGGGAACATTACCCTCAAAGAAGGCAAAGAACTTATCCCCAACGATAAGGGCTACACCTACCTCAATTTGGGGCCAACTCACCCTGCTACGCACGGTATTTTCCAGAATATTCTGGTAATGGACGGCGAGAAAATCGTAGCTGGTGTGCCAACCGTGGGCTATATTCATCGGGCATTCGAGAAAATAGCCGAGCGCCGCCCACTTTACCAGATTACGACCCTGACAGACAGGATGAACTACTGCTCGTCGCCTATCAATAATTTTGGGTGGCACATGACTGTCGAAAAACTACTCGGCATCACTACCCCCAAGCGAGCAGACTACATACGGGTAATTATGATGGAGCTGGCTCGTATTGCCGACCACCTCATTTGTAATTCTATCTTAGGTGTGGATACTGGGGCTTACACAGGCTTTTTGTATGTGTTTCAAGAGCGTGAAAATATTTATGAAATTTATGAAGAAGTATGCGGAGCTCGTTTGACTACAAACATGGGGCGTTTTGGAGGGATGGAGCGAGACCTTTCGCCCGAGGCTATTCGCAAGATTCGAGCGTTTGTGAAGCGTTATCCCAAAATCCTCAAAGAATTTGAAAGTCTCTTCAACCGCAATCGTATTTTTATTGATCGCACAGTAGGCGTAGGCGCTATTACCGCCGAACGAGCCATGCAATATGGCTTTACAGGCCCCAACCTCCGTGCCGCTGGGGTGGACTACGACGTGCGGGTGATGAATCCTTATTCGTCTTACGGGGATTTTGAGTTTGATATTCCAGTAGGCCATAATGGCGATACCTACGACCGATTCATGGTACGTAACCAAGAAATGTGGCAAAGCCTGCGCATTATTGAGCAAGCCATCGAAAACCTTCCAGAAGGCCCATACCACGCCGATACTCCTGATTATTATTTGCCTCCTAAGCCAGATGTATATAAAAACATGGAGGCACTCATTTATCACTTCAAAATTGTGATGGGTGAAATTGATGCTCCAATTGGCGAGGTGTATCACAGTGTTGAAGGAGGTAACGGCGAATTAGGCTTTTATTTAGTAAGCGATGGTGGGCGTTCGCCATATCGTTTGCACTTCCGCCGCCCGTGTTTTATATTTTATCAGGCATATCCCGAAATGTGTCAGGGAGGCTCAATCTCAGATGCTGTTGCCATTTTGAGTAGCCTGAATGTAATTGCCGGAGAATTAGACGCTTAAATGGTTCGTAGTATGACCACTACATTAGTCAAACCAAACTGGGAAGAATTAGTTTCGACTTCATACTACGAAACGATCGTTACTATTGAAGAGCAACTTAAGCACTTTGATAACCAAGAAGCCCTTGTTGGATTGCGCTATTTGTATGAGAACATGTCGAAACAAGATCGTAGGGAGTTTCAAAACTTTCTGATATTAGTAATGACCCATGTATTGAAATGGAAATATCAACCCAGCAAACGTTCAAATAGTTGGCGAAAAACTATTAGAAATGGGCGAAGAGAGATGAAGCGTATTTTTGAGGATACACCCTCTGTGAATCAAGAATATGTCCTAAGTATTTGGGAAGCGTGTACACAAGATGCCGTTGAAGATGCTAAAGATGAAATGAACCTGTCGAGAAAAGATATTTTTGAACCTGCTCCCTTAACTTGGGAAGAAGTTTTTGAAGACGAATATTTAGTATAATAATGATAGAAACAGCCGAAACAATCGCCTTTACGCCTGAGCGCATGACACGGGCAAACGAACTCATCAGTCACTATCCTGCTGGTAAACAAAAGTCGGCTATTTTGCCACTTTTGCACTTAGCGCAGGAACAATGGGGCTGGGTAAGCCCCCAAGTACAAGACTACGTGGCTTCTTTGCTCAACATTCAACCTGTTGAAGTTTACGAAGTGGCTACTTTTTATACAATGTTTCATATTGACCCTGTAGGCAAGCACGTCATCGAGTATTGTCGTACAGGCCCATGTGTACTCATGGGAGGCGAGCAGGTGTATGGTCATCTTAAAAACAAACTGGGCATCAAAGCAGGCGAAACTACTGCCGATGGCAAATTCACCATCAAAGAAGTAGAGTGTTTGGCGGCCTGTGGCTGGGGGCCTTGTTTTCAAATTAGGGAGCAATACTACATGAACCTAACCAACGAGAAAGTAGATGAGATTATAGACGAACTATCTAAATAGTTACTGCTATGTTAGACATTCCTGTTTTTATGGGTACAAATGCGCCGTGGGATCATCAACGAGTTATTAGAAAACTAATTAGTGGATTAGGAAACCTCTATGACAACGGGCAAATCCCCTACGAACCCTTACCCGAAGCAATGGTAAATGAAGCAGAAACGAGCCCTACACCTGATGTAATTTTAGTAGATAATGTATTAGAAAAAATTGTTGCTATTATCGAAGTTACAGGAACACCTGGGTTTAAGAAAGATTTCAATAAAATTGTTGAAATTACAGGTGATTATGAAGTGACAGAATCCTTTGTTTACAATTACAAAAAAGGTATCTGGCGAAAATATAAAAAAGAAACAGGAGAAGTTACCGAAAATCCCTCATTTTGTGACGCAATTGGCTATGATTTGAATGAGTTTTTGAAATAAACGATATGTCAGTAAAAATATTAACAGAACACGCCCACGTGCCGGGCATCGAAACCTTTGAGGTCTATCGCAAACACGGTGGTTACACCGCTGTTGAAAAAGCCATTAAGTCCATGACTCCCGAAACCGTGGTTGAGGAAGTCAAAAAATCAGGTATGCGTGGACGAGGCGGTGCGGGCTTTCCGATGGGCATGAAATGGAGTTTCTTGGCAAAACCCGAGGGCGTGCCTCGCTACTTAGTCTGCAACGCCGACGAGTCAGAGCCGGGTACTTTCAAAGACCATTACTTGATGAAAACCATCCCTCACCTCTTGATTGAGGGCATGATTGTATCAAGTTTTGCACTCGGTGCCAACACCAGCTATATCTACGTGCGAGGCGAGTTGATGTACGTAATTAAGATTCTTGAAAAAGCCATCGCCGAAGCCAAAGCAAAAGGATTTTTGGGTAAAAACATCCTCGGTAGCGGTTACGATCTTGAACTTTACGTGCACCCAGGTGGTGGTGCCTACATTTGTGGCGAAGAAACCGCCTTGCTCGAATCCCTCGAAGGTAAGCGGGGCAACCCACGCAACAAACCACCTTTCCCGGCTGTGAAGGGACTATATCAGTCCCCAACTGTGGTGAATAATGTAGAATCTATTGCCAACACGCCATGGATAATCAACAATGGCGGCGAAGCGTATGCCGCTTTGGGAGTAGGTCGTAGCACAGGTACAAAACTAATTTCGGCATCGGGGCATATCAATAAACCTGGTGTTTATGAAATTACCCTGGGTGTAAGTTGTGACGAATTCTTGAACTCAGACCAATATTGTGGCGGTGTTCGCACAGGGCATCAGCTCAAAGCCGTAGTAGCAGGTGGCTCGTCAGTACCTATTGTACCGGGTAGTTTATTCTTGAAAACTGCCACTGGTGCAGACCGCTTAATGACCTACGAGTCGTTATCTGAAGGCGGTTTTGTGTCTGGCACCATGCTTGGCTCAGGTGGTTTTATTGTATTTGACGAAACGGCCTGTATTGTACGCAATACATGGAATTTTGCCCGATTCTACCATCACGAATCGTGTGGGCAATGCTCACCTTGCCGTGAAGGTACTGGCTGGATGGACAGGGTGCTGAACAGAATAGAACACGGCAAAGGCTCAATGCACGACATTGATTTGCTTGTGGACGTTGCCAAAAAAATAGAAGGAAATACCATTTGTCCTTTGGGTGATGCTGCTGCATGGCCAGTAGCCTCGGCCATTAGGCACTTCCGTGACGAGTTTGAGTGGCACATTACACATCCACACGAAGCTACCCAGCCCGGAGCAGTGTATATGGGAGCAATGGAGTTAGTATAAATTTATCTTGTTTATATCGAATGAAAGTAACCATTGATAATATTTCGATAGATGTTGAGCCAGGTACTACAATTATGCAGGCGGCTCGCAAAATCAGTGCCCATATTGCTCCACCAGCCATGTGCTACTATGAGCCTCTTAAGGGCACAGGTGGCAAGTGTAGGGCATGCTTGGTGAAGGTAACGGCAGGCTCCGAAAAAGATCCTCGCCCTATGCCCAAACTCGTGCCTTCGTGTATCACAACAGTACAGGAGGGTATGGTAGTTGAAAACACCATCAACGAGCAGGTACTCGAAGCCCGTCGGGGTATAGTGGAGTTTTTGCTTATCAATCACCCACTCGACTGCCCTATTTGCGACCAAGCAGGCGAGTGCCATTTGCAAGACTTTGCCTTTGAACACGGGCGAGTAAGCACCCGCTATGAAGAAGACCGCCGTACATTTGAGAAGCAAGACTTAGGCCCACACATACAACTACACATGACTCGTTGTATCTTGTGCTACCGTTGTGTGTTTACGGCAGACCAAATTACTGACAATCGAGTTCACGGTGTGATGCACCGAGGCGACCACGCCGAAATAAGCACTTACATCGAAAAAGCTATTGATAATGACTTCTCGGGTAATGTGATAGATGTATGCCCAGTAGGGGCTTTGACCGACAAAACCTACCGCTTCAAAAACCGAGTTTGGTTTACCAAACCTGTAGAAGCACACCGTGATTGCGACAAGTGTAGCGGCAACGTAACCCTCTGGTACAGAGGCGATGAGGTGATTCGAGTAACAGCTCGAAAAAATGAATGGGGCGAAGTAAAAGAGTTTATTTGCAACACCTGCCGTTTTGAAAAGAAACAAACTAATGATTGGACTATCGAAGGCCCTACCACGGTGGCTCGTCATTCGGTGATTTCGGCCAATAAATACAAAGCCAATACCATCAAACCAAATTTTGGTAAGCAATTGGCAGCGGCGCAATACAAAAATGTACACGAGGAGCGTAACCAAGAACAACTCACGATACAACAACTTCCAGCGGAGCGATTCACTAAATTGATTTCGCCAGCCGAGTAGTTCTTACAGTATTTTTTAACTTGAAACCTACAATATGGATTCATCTTACTTTATCGCTAAAGTCATTATTATTTTAGTGATTTTTGCCATCACTTTACTGATTGCTACTTACTCAACCTACGCCGAGCGTAAGATAGCGGCATTTTTGCAAGACCGCTTAGGTCCCAACCGTGCAGGCCCGTTTGGGCTATTACAGCCTTTGGCAGATGCCGTAAAAATGTTCTTTAAAGAAGATTTTATTCCTGCTACGGCAAATAAATGGCTTTTTATTGCTGGTCCCTGCTTGGCTATGCTCACAGCGTTGATGTCGAGTGCCGTGATTCCGTTTGGAGATACACTCAAAATTGGTGATTTAGTCATTCCTATTCAGGGCATCGAAATCAACATTGGTATTTTGTACATTTTTGGAGTGGTTTCGCTGGGTGTTTATGGCATTATGGTAGGCGGCTGGGCGGCCAACAACAAGTTTTCATTGTTGGGGGCAATTAGGGCAGCTTCGCAAAATATTAGTTACGAGTTGGCAATGGGTTTGTCTATCATCGCTATTTTAATGATGACAGGCTCACTCTCTCTTAAGGCCATTGTAGAGCAACAACATGGCGGTGCCTGGAACTTGTTTAATCAACCCATCGGCTTTCTCATTTTCTTGACCTGCGCTTTTGCCGAATGTAACCGCACACCTTTTGACTTGCCCGAATGTGAAAACGAACTCATTGGCGGCTATCACACTGAATACAGCTCCATGAAATTGGGCTTTTACCTCTTTGCCGAATACATCAATATGTTTGTGTCGTCGGCGGTGATTGCCACGCTATATTTTGGAGGGTACAATTTTCCATTTATGGACAATTTGTACAACGCACTTGGAGGCAATACAACAGCTCACAACATTGTAACCATACTCGGAACAATTGTTTTCTTCGGAAAGATATTCTTTTTCATTTTCTTTTATATGTGGGTACGATGGACGCTGCCACGCTTCCGATACGACCAATTGATGAACTTGGGCTGGAAAGGACTCATTCCACTTTCTATTCTCAATGTAATTGTGACAGGGTTTGGCTTACTTTATGACATCAAATGGGCCAGTTGGGCAGTAGTGCTGGTTACTATAGCCATTTCAGTAACGTTGGCTTCTCGCAAAACTGGCAAAGTCATGCAAGCCAGCCAAGCCTAAGCCTGTTTTATTTATGACGGTTACGACTTACGACTCAAAGAACTATGCAACTAACAAACAGAGCCAAAAAGGTTGATAAAAGCGAAATGACGCTTGCCGAAAGAATGTATGTTCCGGCCATTGCGGGGGGCTTGGCCATTACAATAAGTCACTTTTTTAGGAAAAAGCCAACCATTCAATACCCTGAGCAAAAGCGGTACTTAGGCCCTATTTTCCGTGGACATCACATCCTTAAAAAAGATACTGAAGGGCGTGAACGCTGTACCGCTTGTGGCCTATGTGCGGTGGCGTGCCCAGCCGAAGCGATTTCGATGGTAGCTGCCGAGCGCAAAAAGGGCGAAGAAACCCTTTATCGTGAAGAAAAATACGCTGCTGTTTATGAAATCAACATGCTACGGTGTATTTTCTGTGGGCTCTGCGAAGAAGCCTGCCCCAAAGAGGCCATTTATCTACGTCATGATAAATTTGTGCCCGTATTTACCCAACGTGACCAAGTTGTGTTTGGCAAAGACAAATTGGTAGAAAATATGAACGAACGCTATTTGCGGGATGGTTGGAAATAGTAAATAGGTCAAAATGTAAAGATTAAAGTAGATTTTCGGGAAACAAGCTATTCACGAAATCGTATAAACAGTATCCAGTATGAACATTCAATACGTTTGGTATTTTCTGACTTTTCTCACGCTGCTTAGTGCCGTGATGGTTGTTACGTCACGCAACCCAATCAACAGCGTTTTGTACCTGATTATCACCTTTTTCTGCCTTTCTGTTCATTATGTATTGCTCAACGCCCAGTTTCTGGCAGCTGTCAATATCATTGTATATGCAGGGGCTATTATGGTGCTTTTCTTGTTTGTGATTATGTTCTTGAACCTGCGGCAGTCCAATACTGAGTCCAAAACCAACCTTCTCAAATTGGGGGGAGCCGTGCTTGGAGGCACTATTTTGGTCATCATGGTAGCAGCCATGCGAAAAGCCCAACCCGAAGGCTTCAATCCATTTAGCTATCGCCCAGGCATGGGTTTGGTAGAAAGCCTTGGACAGGTACTTTTTAGAGATTATCTGTTGCCGTTTGAATTGGTTACGGTGTTGTTTTTTGTGGCGATGGTTGGTGCGGTACTATTGGGCAAGCGTGAACCAGGCGAAGGAAGCAATGTAGTGTGATTTCGACCTCCTGTCGGGAACCTTAATGATATTTTAGTGGTATTACAAGAGTAGGAAATAGCGTTGATTGCTACATCCTACTTTTTTGTTTTATATACTATTGTTCAACTCAGTTATACAACTGTGTATTGCCGAGTAACAACAATAATAAATGAAAAAGCCGTATTAAATGTCTTAAGAGTTTGTATTATCCGTAACTTTGCATTGGCAACCCCTTCTTCTACATGAGCGATCAAATAAAACATGAGTGCGGTATAGCACTCATTCGTCTCCGAAAACCATACCAATACTATATAGATAAGTATGGGCCACTTTACGGAGCAAATAAGTTGTACCTGCTGATGAGTAAACAGGTCAATCGAGGGCAAGATGGCGCAGGCGTAGCCAATATTAAGATTGACGTTCAACCAGGCCACCGTTATATTAGCCGCTACCGGTCTGTTGAAAAACAAGCCATTGAAGACATTTTTGGCAAAATCAATAAGAAATTTCGCAAGGCACAAAAAGATGGAGGAAAAGCCAACTACCGTGATGCTCATTGGCTTCAAGAAAACGTAGCTTTTTCGGGTGAGGTTTGGATGGGGCACCTTCGCTACGGCACACACGGCCAAAATGAGATAGAAAATTGCCATCCGATGCTGCGCCAAAACAACTGGCGGAGCCGAAATTTAGTAGTTGCGGGCAATTTCAACATGACTAATGTGGACGAACTCTTTGGTAAATTGCTCACACTTGGGCAACATCCCAAAGAAAAAGTAGATACTGTAACGGTCATGGAAAAAATTGGGCACTTCCTCGACGAAGAAAACCAACGACAGTTTGAGTATTTCAAAACCGAACACGACGGGCAAGCACTTTCAGATATTATTGAAGACCACATTGACCTTCATCGGGTGTTGCACCGTTCTTGCCGAGACTTTGACGGCGGTTACGCTATGGTAGGTATGACAGGCTACGGAGCATCATTTGTGGCTCGTGACCCTGCTGGTATTCGCCCAGCTTACTACTATGCCGACGACGAAATAGTGGTGGTAGCTTCTGAAAAACCGGCTATCAAAGCCGCCTTCAATACTGATTATGACCAGATTCAGGAAGTAAAACCTGGCCATGCGCTGGTTATTGAAAAAAACGGTACTTTTACCGAAAAACAGTTCATCCAACCCATCGAGAAAAAATCCTGCTCCTTTGAGCGAATCTATTTTTCTCGTGCTTCTGACCCTGATATTTATCAAGAACGCAAAATGTTGGGGCGTTTGGTGTTGCCTCAAATCTTGGAAGAAATCAATTACGACCTCGAAAATACTGTCTTTTCTTACATTCCGAACACTGCCGAAACAGCATTTTTTGGCTTAATTGAAGGGTTAGAAGACTTTTTGTCTGATGAACGTAAGCGTTATTTGCAAGAAGGCAAACTCACTCCTGAGCAGTTAGACAAGTTGCTTTCGTTTCGTCCAAGAATAGAAAAGTTGATTTCAAAAGATGTAAAACTTCGTACTTTTATTACTGATGATGATCATCGTGGTGACTTGGTGTCGCACGTGTATGAGACAACCTATGAAGTGATTAACAAAAAGAAAGACAACGTAGTAATGATTGATGACTCCATTGTGAGAGGAACTACCTTGGAACGGAGCATCTTGCGAATGTTGGATCGCTTAGAGCCCAAGAAAATCATCATTGTATCATCTGCACCACAAATTAGGTATCCCGACTGTTACGGCATTGATATGTCGAAACTCAAAGATTTTGTAGCATTCAGAGCCATGCGTGCCTTGCTCGAAGAACGAGGTATGGACTCACTTTTAGACGAAACCTACGAACGTTGTGTGGCAGCTATCGAAAAAGGCAAGGCCCACAAGCATAACTTTGTGAAAGCTCTTTTTGAACCATTTACTGATAAGGAGATTTCACGAAAAATTTCTCAAATTGTTACGCCAAGCGAGCTTAGTGCCGAAGTATCAATCATTTACCAAACCGTAGAAGATTTGCACAAAGCCTGCCCCAACCATACTGGAGACTGGTATTTTACGGGGGATTATCCTACGCCAGGTGGTAATAGGGTAGTAAATAAAGCCTTCGTAAACTTCATGAAAGGCGTTGGGGTGAGAGCCTATTAAGTGAATGAAATGGTGACAAGTATAAACAAAAGCGAGGAGAAATTCTCGCTTTTTGTGTTGTAACTCCGACCTCCGGTCGGAACCAAGTAAATGTACCTACTAAGCTTATAATAAGGTAAAATTGATTTTTTAACTATTTTTGGTCGTAAAAACCTCTTAAACCTTATATCATGTTCAAGAAAATTCTTTTTTGCCTATTAACTATGAAGAGCCTATTTGCGTTTGCTCAAAACCCCTCCGATTTATACCTCTTTATTGGTACTTACACCACCAAAACCAGCGAAGGTATCTATGTTTATCGTTTTAATACCCAAACAGGTGATTTTGCGCCAATTAGCGTAGCCAGAGGCATCAAAAATCCTTCTTTTGTAGCACTTTCGCCAGACCAACGATTTTTGTATTCTGTCGCCGAAATGAGTGGCGGAGCCGTAAGCGCTTTTTCGTTTGACAAACAATCAGGAAACCTGACATTGCTTAACACCCAACCGTCGGGTGGAAACGGCCCGTGTCATGTTGCTGTGGATAAAACAGGAAAATGGGTTATAGTGGGCAATTATGGTGGCGGCAGTCTCAGCATTTTGCCTGTTCAGGCTGACGGCTCGCTTGGCCAAGCTACGCAAACGTTTCAGCACGAAGGCAAAAGTATAAATACCGAACGACAAGAAAAACCACACGTACATTCTATCAACATTGCGCCTAACAACAAAGATGTATTTGTACCTGATTTGGGAACGGACAAAATAATGACGTATGAGTTAGACCCAAAATCAGGCAAACTGTCGGCGGGGAGTCCACCTTTTACGAATACTAAGGCTGGCGCAGGCCCTCGGCATTTCACCTTTCATCCCAACGGTAAATTTGCTTACGTCATTCAAGAATTAGATGCGACCATCACAGGTTTTAATTACAATAAAAAAGGCAAATTAGAAGCCATCCAGACCGTAAAAACCCTCCCTGATGACTATAAGGGCCGCAACTGGTGTGCCGACATCCACATTTCGCCAGATGGGAAGTTTTTGTATGGCTCCAATCGTTCGCACGAAAGTTTGGCTATTTTTAGTATTGACCCCAAAACAGGGCAACTTACCTTTGTAGGCCATCAATCGGTCAATGGCAAAACACCCCGTAATTTCATGATTGACCCAACAGGCAAATGGGTACTGGTTGCCAATCAAGATAGTGACAATGTGGTGATTTTTAGCCGTGATGCTAAAACGGGAAAACTTACGCCCACAGACAAAGAAATCAAGGTTTCGATGCCAGTTTGTTTGAAAGTATTGCAATGAGTGACGAATATATGAAAGCATCGAAGCACTTCTTGGCACAGTCAGTAGTTTTTCTTACCTTAGTCAATATAAACCGTTACTATCATGTCTGTTATTGAATTAAAAGAAAAGATACATCAACAAATTGACTTGCTGACCGATGAGCAAGACATTGAAGATTTGTATGCTAATCTTAGTTTCTTTTTTCAGAGTCGGGAAATTCATTTTGACAGCAATTCTCCCGAATTTTTGAAAACCCTCAATGCTTCTCTTCAACAAAATCCAAAAGAGGGAATTAGTAGTAACGAACTTCGTAGCAAGCTGGGCAAAATAATAAAGCACACAAGCACAGTATAAACAAAATTGTTTCGTTCTTTGACAATTTTTGTGTTACATAAGGTCTGACGGTAATTTTGAGGCTTTACCACAAAAATTGTCAGAGTTCCAATTTTTTTTTAAAGTCGCAAAGTCACGAAGCACACTTCGCAAAAAATATATTCAAAATCAGTTACTTCCCCTTGCGGAATTCCATTTAGCGTCTTTCCGTCTTGGCGGTTTTAAAAATGTTAACTTCATCCATGAACCGTCGAAATTTCATACAAAGTAACGCTGTTTTGGGTCTCAGCAGCGTGATACCCAGCACAATTGCTACCACTCAGCCAAATGCAACAGACGACCGACTGTATTGGGCGAAATTGCTCTATAAAATCGCCGAGCCTGTTCTCAAAAACTTAGGCGAAGGCACCTTGGTCAAAAACTGGAAGGTAGAATATAGCCCCACATGGGACAACCGCAACGCCAAAGTAGCGTATCTTGAAGGCTTTGCCCGAACCATTGTTGGCGTAGCTCCGTGGTTGGCCTTGCCCGATGGTGATTCGGAAGAAGGAAAGTTGCGGCAAAAACTACGAAGTTATGCGCTCAAAAGTATCGAAAATAGTGTGAATCCATCGCACCCTGATTACATGCTTTGGCGTAAAGAAGGGCAAACGCTGGTAGATGCCGCCTTTTTGGCACAAGCCCTGCTCAAAGCTCCTGATGCACTTTGGAAACCGTTGGATAGCCTTACGCAAAAGCGTGTAATTGAGGAGTTTACACTGCTTAGGCGAGTGGTGCCGCCTAATAATAATTGGGTGCTTTTTGCAGCCATTGTAGAGACTTTTTTGCTCTCGATTGGCCAAGATGCCGACCGTTATCGGATTGAATTTGGTGTTCGTAAAATTGAAGATTGGTACGTGGGCGATGGCTGGTTCAAAGACGGCGAAGTATTCCATACCGACTATTACAACTCGTTTGTGATTCAGCCCATGATGGTAGATGTGTTGGGTACGTGGCTCGAAGCCAACAAGCGACAAAACCCTACGGGTAATCACCAAGCCTTGCAAGATCGCTATACTCGTGCAGTAAAACGGATGCAACGCCATGCCGATTTTCTGGAACGTTTGATTTCGCCCGAAGGCTCGTTTCCTGCGTTTGGGCGTAGTGTAACCTACCGTTTGGGGGCATTTCAGTCGCTGACTCATGCGGCTCTGATTCACCAATTGCCAGAGCCCGTTAGCCCTGCCCAAGTGCGTTGTGCGCTCACAGCAGTGATGAAGCGGATGTTTGCCCAAGAAGGCATTTTTGACAAAGACGGTTGGCTCACACTGGGTTTTGCAGGCCATCAGCCTGGTATTGCAGACTCGTATTCCAATGCAGGCAGTATGTACCTAACTACCTTGGGCTTTTTGCCACTCGGGCTACCTGCCTCCGACCCGTTTTGGGCAGACCCAGATGCAGAATGGACGCAACAAAAAGCATGGTCAGGCAAGCCGTTCAAGAAAGACGGAGCGGTGAGTTATTAGGGGATAGAATTAAGGTGATTGGAATGGTTAGAATTGGAGATACTACAACATATTCTGAGACATGGAAAAACAATGGGTTGGAGAAATAGAAAAAGCCTACTTATTACAAAAATTACCTTAAAAAGTAGTAATTTAGAAACATGATTACCATTGAAATAGACCAACTGACCAATTCGATAGAAAATGCATTTACAGGTGAGCGATTTTTAACAGAAGCCTTGCTTGTAAACAAACACGAAATTGTGAGTACAGAATACAAGGATTGTTGAGTATTTCTGATGGCACAGACCACATTTTTATGAACTTGATAGAAAACGCTCCAATTATAGAGTGCGACATATCTTTATAGAATAAACTTTTCCTTAGCGAAGGGTTTGCAAACCCTTCGCTAAGGAAAAGTTTCAGAAAATGTTCCAATATGTTCTGTCGCATTCTATAACAAAGATCAAAACAAAGTTTATACAGGTGTAGCAGGAAACCTCATCGCTTTTGCTTGTAAAATTTCTTTTGAAAAAGGCTATGATGGATTTGTGGTTTTTGATTCAAAGACAACCTTGATGAAACACTATGAAGAGAAATTGTTTGCCCAACGCTTAGGAGGTCTGAGAATGTATTTAGACACAACAGCGGCTTTACGTTTATTAAACCAATACTACAATGAATAACAGAACATCCGTAACTGATTTTGAGCCAGAAATGATTCAGTCTAAGCCACTTACGGTAAAAGAACGGCAGAAATTGAGCCTAATCATTCGCCAAAGTAAAGCACAAGCAAAGCGAGGACAAGCTATTGCTGAATCTAATTCTTGACTTCACCTCCTGGGGATAGCTAATGACAACAACCATCAATTTATTCAAAAACCAGTGGAAAACGCTTCCACAAACGCACTTTCGTCATGCTACTGATGGGAAAGAAGCTGCACAAGTTACTTTGGTCAAATTAAAGTATGATGACAACTATTTGTACGTTGAGTTTGACTGCCAGCAAAACCCATTTTGGCATGAAAATACATACAAACAACACAATACTGATATGTGGAATCAGGAAGTGTTTGAGTTGTTCATCGCCGAAGGAAGTGACATCCCCACCCATTATTTAGAGTTAGAAATTAATCCAAGCAATGCCCTTTTTGTAGGTTTGATTGACAACCCAACCAAAGAAGCCCCTCAAAACCTGACGTTTGTGCCGTATGAACAAGCAGCAATCCAGCATGAAGTAAAAACCACAGAAGATAGTTGGGCTGGAAAAATGCAAATTCCCTGGGCTTTATTAGGTGGCAAGAAAGATACTTACCGTCTTAATTTTTATCGCATTGTGTCACTCCAATCACACTCAGACCCTGACTGGAAATGTAATGCAAATGACTGTGATTTTATTTGTTGGAGTCCATCTATGAGTGGCGAAACGCCCCGCTTTCATCGGCCTGATGCGTTTGGAACTTTGTTACTTCACTGATGTTGCCAATTGTGTACTTAATGAGATATATAAATCGAATCTCGCTCAATTGTGTTTGTACAGCCGCAAACTTTACAGGTGTTTCTGAACCATTGAGGCACAGGTGCGTGGCAGTTTGCACAACGCCTGCGAGCGATACGTGCTTCTGATAAAACACTGTGCATTAGTGCTTTTCGGTCTTGCTTTTCGATAATTAATTTTCTTTCTTGTCGCCTTTGTAAAAAGGCTTGAAACTCGCATTCAGTAGAAAAAGCATTTCTCATTGCAGTTTGGTGCTCTTGCCAAATAGCTGGATCTTCTTCTTGAAAGAGTTCCCATTTTATACCGCTTTGGTAGTCGTCGTACTCTACCATTGTCATGCCGTGGGCTTTTGCATCTGCTTTGTCCAACTCATATTCTTTTTCATAGATTTCTTTACTTGGCTTACCCACAAACCTGGCTTTGGTTCTAAGGTTGGGCAATACACTTTCATCAACATCCGCAAAAGCTACACAATGGCCTTGATTGGCATGACGCATGATTTCTTTTTCAGTATCGCAAAAATGTACATTTTGGCTGCATACGCCACAATGCTTTACTTTGGGGTTGTTGGTAGGGGCGAAGTTTTCCCACAAATTAGGACAAACATCAATGGTTACTTTGCCATTGCAGATGAATATACGGTCAATAAATTTCATAAGTCTTGTATGTTGGTGAGTGTACATTATATACCAGGTGCTGGCGATGGTGGCATATTGTAGTCTTGATATCTCTCCTTTTCTTTTATTTTTTCAATTTGTAGTTCATCCAAGTATATGGCATCGAAGTAGCCTAAGTGCTTATTGGTTTGCATTCGACCTTCATATAGCTTTACCAAGTTTGTATCAAGGTGGTCATGATATTTTTCTTTGGCCAAATCTATCAAGGTATTATACGTTTTGAGTGCTTGTTGGTACTTTTTAAGTTTAGAATATGCCTTTGCTAAATCCTTTAACGCTTCTATTTTGTCGTAATCACCGTTGTAGAAGCCACCCAGTTTGAGGGCTAAATTCAAATTTTCAAGGGCTTTGTGATAATCAGTTCGGCAGCATTGCCAATGCCCCAGCAGATGGATGGCATCGGTGTAATTGGGCTTTAAAGCAATGGCTTTTTGCAAGTCTTTGACCGATTCTTCATAAGCTATTAGGTTTTCACAATCGTGTGTGTCATAACTTTGCAGGGCATTACGGATTAGTGCTCGCCAGTAGTACACCTCGGCCAGATTGGGGTTTAAGGCTATTGACTTGTTGTAATCGGCTAAGATTTCGTCTTTATTGACTAACAAAGACATTGCATAAAAAGAATGTTTGGCCAAACCACGATGGTAGTAAGCCTCTGCATAAGTAGGTTTTAATGCTATGGTCTTATCAAAATAAGTTACAGCATCGCCAAAGGCTTCATGATTGTGTGCAGTTTTATAGATGCTGAGTCCTTTTTGAAAATGTTTTTGAGGGTCGGTTTCTTGACTAAAATAACACACACAACCTACTATAATAGTGCTTATAACCAAGCCATTAACCCAGTTTTCATGTTGTTGCAATAAATGCGTTAGCTTTTCCATTTTTGTAGGGTTTAGTTGAAATTATCTTCTGCCTATAATTTTATCTTCAACATAATAATCGTATTCCGAGAGCGGCCTGCCTTGTTTGGTTTGGATGAGATTACCGTTCAAATCGTAGGTTTTCAAAGTACCATACAATACGCCATCTTTATAACGCCCTTCTTGCTTGAGTTGACCATTTCGATAAAACCACTTACAGGGGCCATGGCATACTAAATGCCAGTCTAAATCTGTGCCTTTACTGTATTCGTTGGGGTAATAATAAAAATGGTAATATCCTCTAAATTGCACCTCACCTGTAATAAAATAATCTTCGATATATTGATAGGTATGACCATAAAATCCCATTATCCAAATATCACTTAGCCTTAGACCATGAGCCACCACAGGCATTTCGTTACGGACTTCTTTTACAATTCTAAAATAAGTCGCTTTGTTAAGGTTATTCGCTTGATTTCCTGTATTATCAAACAGCTTCCATTTGCCAAAACCATTGACATAAGCATACACACCTATACGCAAGCGATTGTTCTTTATGGTACGAAGTGGATCAATGATGCGTACAGCCTCGTAGGTGTCACCACAGTTACTGTCTCTATAACGCCAAAAGTTACCATCAAAGTAAGTTAAGGTAGTGCTTGAATGTGAATTGTAGCTTTTTGCATCCCACATCGAAAAATCGAAGGTATTTCCATTGACTAAGTATGAGAATGTAACTTCATCACGCATCGTAATTCGGTATCCTACCCCATCTTTTAGTACAAAATAAAACACCTCGCCGCTGTTTGAAGTAGCCTGCCAAATGCCTCTATATGGGGCGTTTCTCAAATAGTCTTGCCCTGCCAAAGCATTAGAAAAAAGGCAAATAACTATCAAAAGTAGTAGTGTTTTCATCTTATTTGAAACCTCGCTATTGATTCATTTTACGGGGTTTTTATGGTAATTCTGGGTATTTAGGCATAGGTTCACCATCAAATCGCTCTGTTTATTAAACATCAAACTGATTTTGTCGCCTTCATTGAGGGTGTCGAATACTGGTTTTTCGATTGATATAACCATTGTTTTGTTCGAGACAGGGTGGTTAATATAAACCTCGTAATGAATACGCCAAAAATCAAAAGTGCCTTTTGCTATTTCTTTTTTTAAGATGAAGCCATCGGTGTTATTTAGTTGATTATCAGGCCAATAAATCAATTTTCTGACTTCTCTGATAAGAAATCCAGACACAAACCACAAAATAAACGCACTTAGTTTGTACACGGCTGACTGTGCATTGGCAGTGCTAAAAAAAACGATATGATATATAATTAGGCCAAAAGTAAGGACAAAACGAAGAGCATAGCCCGGGATAGTGTGTTCAAAATGGTCGTGATAATACGTTTTCATAATTATTTAAGGTCTAATGTTTGTGAAACAATATCGGCTTCGTTGTTGTGAATAGCGGCAAGTGTTACCGTGTATTTACCAACTTTGGGGTAAGTATGAGTAGGGCTGGGTTCGGTACTTTCGTTATTGTCGCCAAATTTCCAGCTATACTTGTCGGCAAACTGCGACTGGTTCGTAAACGTTACTTTCAGTTTATTGGAGGCATCAATTTGATATGAAAACAACGCAGCGACTCCCTTTGAAGTGCTTATGTTTATGGTTTTGGAGTCAAGAAAAAGAAAAGTATCTTCAGTAATATTGCTTCCGTCGCTGTATTGCCCAACTACGTTTGTTCCCCAATAGCTACACTGAATCTTGAAAGTGCCGTTTTTCTTATAATCGTAATATTTAAGCTGCGAAGGGGCGTTTTCCTCAAAAGGCTTTGTGCCATCGCCTAGGTCCCAACGGAGTTTTGTGCCTTCTGCCATCGTAAAATTTGTACTAATGACCACACGGCCATTGTCGAGTGCAAAAACCTCAAAATTTCCTTGTGGTGTAATGTAATCACCCGAGGTACATGAGATACAAATAGTTAATAATGAGCATATTAATGTATTTTTCATGGCTGTTGTTTTTTGTTGGGTAGTTTGTTTTCTTCGTTAAAAACATTGAGCGACATCAACTCTTTGAGCATTGCCTTTTCGCCCGAAACAGAGCCATCAAAGGTCATAAAGTTGCCTTTGCCTTCTTTGGCAATGTAGCGCATGCTTTCGAGCCACATCGAAAACGAAACAAACGAGGCATCTAAACCGGCAGCACTGATTTCGACAGCCGCCTTTGAAATGCCACGGGCTACTTCTTCTCTGAACAAGGCCGTGCCTTGCCCACGCAATTGTGCAGCTACTCTTTCGGCTTCGGCTGCTATTCTAATGGCGTTTCCATCAGCTTCGGCTTCTTTGGTGCGTTGCACCAGCGTGGCTTCACCTTTGTTGTAGGCGGCTTCTTTGAGGTTTTGCGAGGCCACCACTTCGGCCATTGAGGTCATGATGGTTTGGTCAAATTTGATTTCGTTGATCTGCAAATCAAGCAAACGATAGCCCCAGTCGGCAATACTGCTGTCGAGTGTGGTTTTTACTTCGTTTATAATCTCGTTGCGAAGCGACAGAATCTCGACTTGTTTTTTGGTAGCTACAAACGACCGCACCGTGGACTCAATAGACCTAAATAGCGTTTGTCTGAACATGACATCGCTACTAAATTTATAGGCTACTTTGTAGAGGTTTTCGCTGCTGCTGTCATGGACAGCAAATAGCACTAATGTTTTGAAGCCAACATTGGCTTGGTCAGAGGTAATGGCCTGAAAACTAAGCTCTTCCGAAAGATTTTGTAGGCTAATAAACTTGGCAACTCGCTCAAAAAAAGGCTGTTTTAGGTGAAATCCCGCTGGAATAATGCGCTTAAATTTGCTAAAAGTGGTAATGATAGCCACTTTTCCTTCGGGTACAATTACAAAAAAACTAACGCTTAACGTGGCAAAAGCAATAAATGCTAAGCCCAAGATGAAGAGAATGCTGAGGGTGTTCATGGTGTAAAAAAGGATAGAGGTGATACAAAAAAATAGCTTGCTGAATAGAACAATCAGGTTGTTGAGGCAAATGTAGAGAGTATTTTTAAATTGTCAAGAAATTTCTTGAAAATATTTTGCAAAAATTATTTTTTGCACGAAATAAAAATAATTTTAATATTTTTGACCTGATTTTTAGAGAATACCATGACGCACCAACAATACATAGCCGAGCAATTGGCAAAAAAAATAAACGAACATTTTTTTGGGCTATCACAAGAAGACATCAACCAAAAACTGCAAGCCAAACAGGTAGATCGCATTGACAAAACCCTGTTGAGTCGCCTCAAAACAGCCACCTATACTTCGCTGGGGCCTACCACTAAGGCATTTAAAGCCCTTGCTAAGTATTTTGATATGGAAGCACCCTTATTTTGGGAAGCCTTAGGGAAAGGTTTTGAGGTGGTTGAAAACCAGTTGGCGCAGCCAGAAAACGGCATCCGCTTGGCCTTACCTTCATTTACAGTTTGGTCCACTATTTTGGTAAATCCACTCATTAACAATTGGCCCGATTACCTGCAACTATGTGTGCATCAGCAGGTAGAAAATGAAAACTTAACCCCTGTTTTTTATGATAAAGACAGCGCACAAATCTTGTGGGATTACAATGCACAAAAACTTATTTCGGCACAGATTTGGGAGAACCAGCAAAACCCTTTTGCTGGGTTTCAGTTTTCGGCAGGGTTAATGGAACTTTTTTTGTCAGCTAATGCGCCTATCTGTAATGCTGTGGTGATACCCCAGCTGGCCCTTGAGCACTATAAAGAAGAAGAAAATGGGGTACTTACCTTACCCAATGGACAAGAAATAGTACCCGTTGCCGAAGTTGCCGAAGGTTACGGAGCACTATTGTGCTTGCTGTTTTTGAAAGATGGCGAACTCTCTGCCGCTGACGAAGAGCGTGGTTACTCAATAGATCATTACAATATTTCAGAAATGTTGAGCCACCAGCAAGCAACGCAGGTGAGCCTCGAAGGTATCAAAAATGGCTATACCATAGAAGAAGCACTTATTTATGCTAACTTAAATACTTTTAGTCAAGAAATAGCACAGTTTGAACGCAACGACTTAGTAATAAGGCACATGAAAGGTAGTACGGCTAATTTGCAATGGGAAACCATCGTAGATAACGACATCAAGAGGCAGTTTCCTGAAACCTATGCCAAACTGAGCCGAATCTATGACCGCTCAAAAATAGACCTCACAAGCCTACAAGAAATTGAAGAAAAGTTAGTAAAACCACTCAACGACAACAAAGCTGTTTTGTACACAAGCCCGGCGCCATTTGTGCATAATTTAAGCCAAGTAGCCCGTTTCAAAGTTAAAGCAGGTAAACACATCCATATTGTTCGCTGGAACCTGTCGCAATGGCTCAAACAAAAACAACCTTTTGTGCTGTACATGCGCAAAGACGGCCTCAGCAATCAGAATGTTCAGCACATCATTGATTTCTTAGAGAATGTTGAAAGTGCTCGTAAACGTATCAATGCCGATGTACTTCACCAATATAGTTTTTTTACGAACATCAAGTCGGCAGATAACCAGATACTGCACAACGACATAGAACCAACCGAACTGTTTGAAAAAGCCATTCAAGAACTACAATTCACAGATACACCCATCAACTATACAGCACAATTTGTGAAGTACCTGTCGAGTAATCAAATGGAGCAAGGACGCAAATAAACCAAACCCAATGTATGTTTGGCAACGTTACCGATAACGATTGCATAAAAATAAACAATAAAGTAGTTGTTTTGTCCTATTTCTTGCACTAATCTCGTGTAAAAATACCTCATAACCTTTTGCTCAACATGATATTATGCCAGCTTATTTCTCGAATAGATCATTGTTGGTACGCTATTCAGAGGCACGTTCCAAGTTGGGCGATACATCAAAAGTTTAGTAGCGCCTACTTTTTTAACTTGGCGAGTTGTCAACTTTTCACCTTGCTTTTACTGAGTTTTACTGCTTTTGCTCAATCTCCCATCAATCGTCAAGCGGTTGTAAGTCGTCATAACGTAGTTATCACCCAAGCCGATACGCTGGCATCGTTGTCGGTGGGTAATGGTAAGTTTGCATTTACGGCAGATGTAACAGGTCTGCAAACCTTCCCCGAATACTATCAAAATGGTATTCCGCTTGGCACGCAGTCTGAATGGGGCTGGCACGCTTTTCCGAATACGGAAAACTACCGGGCCGAAGAAAGTTACAAAGACATGGAATCGCATGGGCGCAAAATCCCTTATGCTGCGCAGTGGTCATCGCCCGAACATCGGAAAAATGCCGCTAATTATTTTCGCCAAAATCCACATCGGTTACAGTTAGGCAATATTGGGTTTGAACTCTTCAAAAAAGACGGCACTAAGGCAACAATTGCTGACATTCAGCAAATTAAGCAACAACTAAACCTCTGGACTGGCGAATTGTCCAGCTATTTTATGTTTGAAGGCGTACCAGTGCAAGTGCTTACGCTGGCGCATCAAAAGCGAGACATTGTGGCGTTTCAGGTTAAGTCGGCCTTGCTCAAAATAGGACGACTCAAAGTAAAACTTCGTTTTCCATACCCAAGCAACGAGTTTGCAGACAACGGCACAAACTACAAACAGGCTGAAAAACACCAATCTGCACTCACCATTCTGTCGCCAAATCAGGCACAGATTACCCGAAACTTAGACACCACTCAATATGTGGTACAACTTCGTTCAAACCAGAAAACACAGGTAACAACGGCGGGTACACACGAGTTTTTGGTAGGGACGGATGAACCATCTTTAGAATTGAGTTGTGAATTTACGCCTCAAAAAAATCCTTCAAAACCACTCACTTTTAGTGATTGCCAACAAAATAGTCGGCAACAATGGCCACAATTTTGGCAATCTGGCGGCTTTGTTGATTTTTCGGGAACAGCTGACCCACGAGCCAAAGAGATAGAGCGGCGCATGGTTTTGTCTTTGTACTTGACCAAAATTCAGTGTGCGGGTTCGCAGCCTCCACAAGAAACTGGCCTGACCCAAAACTCATGGTACGGCAAGCCTCACCTCGAAATGCACTGGTGGCATGGGGTACATTTTGCACTGTGGGGTCGCCCCGAACTGCTTGAAAAAAGCATGAAATGGTATGTTGGAGCCGAAAAAACAGCTCGTGAAATAGCAAAAAGACAAGGTTTTGAGGGTGTTCGTTGGCAAAAAATGACCGACCCCTGGGGCAATGAAGCACCGTCGTCGGTAGGCTCTTACTTGCTTTGGCAACAACCTCATTTTATTTGCTTTGCTGAGTTGCTATACCGTCATCAAAAAGATGAAGCAACGCTTCGCAAATACCAAGACTTGGTATTCAAAACAGCTGATTTTATGGCATCCTTTGCCTATTTTGATGCCGAAAAAGGACGCTATATTTTGGGCAAAGGAGTAATTCCGGCACAAGAACGCTTCAAACCTGAAGCAACCTACAACCCAACCTACGAGTTAGCCTATTGGCATTGGGCTTTAACAACCGCCCAGCAATGGCGAGTGCGCTTGGGTTTGTCTCGTGAACCCAAATGGGAGGATGTATTACAAAAACTCTCGCCTTTACCGCAGGCAGAAGGCGTATATTTGGCCACCGAAAACGCCACTGATTCTTATACCAACCCCACTTATTTGACCGACCATCCGAGTGTGCTTGGTGCGTACGGAATGTTACCCCAAACACCCTTGTTAGATACCAAGGTAATGGAGGCTACTTTTGACAAAATCTGGAAAATCTGGCATTGGGACGACACTTGGGGTTGGGATTTTCCGATGGTTGCCATGACGGCCACTCGCCTTGGCAAGCCCGATAAAGCCATAGAGGCTCTGTTGATGGACATTCATACAAACAAGTATTTGCCCAACGGGCACAATTACCAAGACAAACGCCTGCGCCTTTATTTACCTGGCAACGGAGGCTTGCTTGCGGCTATTGCCATGATGTGTACAGGTCCTGATGGAGCCAATCAACCCAATGTAGGATTTCCTAAAAACTGGAAAGTGCGCTGGGAAGGATTGCGCAAGATGCAGTAGCATCAAGGTCGGCAAATGTTAATAAGTTTAAGTTTTTTGCTCATCCAAATTTCTGTGCTTTTCAGTGATTTCTGTGAGAGAAAAATAAGCTTTGCTCACAGAATGCTCAGATTCACACAGAATTTCTGTGAGAGAAAAATTAAACATATTTGGTTCTTCGTTTATTTATACGGGACGAAAGTTGCCTCAGTTCCACTGTGGGTGGTACACAGGCAACGGCAACCGCCATTGTCCGTGTAACCACTGGGACGCACAGTCTGGGGCGCATAGCCGGACAATTCCCGTATAAGTTATAATTGAACCATATATTTTAAGTGTATTTGTCTTAATGATCTAATAGTCAATGGTTTAAAATATTTGTCATTACTTAATCTCATCTAATATGAAATCTTTCTTTCGATTTTTTTTAATAGTAAGTCTCACCGCCTTTCGCCCTGCCGATGAAAAACTGACCATTTTCCTCTGTGGTGACTCTACTATGGCCGACAAACTCCCAGCCGACAAACCCGAAACGGGATGGGGAATGATGCTGTCAGATTACCTGACTGCCGATGCCGTGCAGGTACAAAATCATGCTGTGAATGGCCGCAGTACCAAGAGTTTTATTACCGAAGGACGTTGGCAAAAAGTGGTTTCGCAAGTCAAAAAAGGCGATTGGGTATTTATCCAATTTGGTCATAACGACCAAAAAGTAACCGATAGTACCCGTTCGGCTCCTGCACAAACACTATATCGCCAGAACTTGATTCGATTTGTGAACGAAACACGAGCCAAAGGAGGAAATCCGTTGTTGATTACGCCTGTGATGCGTCGTAAGTTTGATGAAAATAGCGCATTTGTAGATCAACATGGCGAGTACCCACAAGTAGTGAAGGACGTGACAAAAGAACTGAAAGTGCCAATGATTGACCTACACGCCAAAAGCCAGGCGGTGATTGTAAAGCATGGCGTAGAAGGTTCAAAAGCCTTGTTTATGCACTACAGCGGTGGAATTTACCCTAAGTTTCCGAAAGGAATTGAAGACAATACACATTTTTCACGCTACGGAGCGGCAGTGATGGCAAGCTTGGTGGTAGAAGGCATTATGGAACTGCCAATTGACTTGAAAAGTTTTGTCAAAAAATCAGAGTTCACCAACAAATACACTTACGAACTTCCCAATTATTACACGCCTGTTTTTCGCAAAGATACTTTCAACATTGTTCGTTATGGTGCCAAAGCAGATGGTTTAACCCTCAATACCAAAGCCATCAATCAAGCCATCGAAGCCTGCCATGCTGTGGGCGGTGGAACGGTGTTGATTCCACAAGGGCTGTGGCTTACAGGGCCAATTGTGCTGAAAAATAACGTGAATCTGCACCTTGTCAAAAACGCCTTATTACAGTTTAGTCGTAATCACGACGATTACCCCATTGTAGTTACCACTTGGGAGGGACAAGACTCATACCGTTGCCAAGCACCTATTTGGGGCGTGGACTTGACCAATATCGGCATCACAGGCGAAGGTGTGTTAGACGGTGGCGGCGACGTATGGCGCATGATTAAAAAAGACAAACAAACGGCTACACAATGGGCTAATTTGTTGAAATCGGGCGGCGTAACCAACGAGAAGAAAGATTCTTGGTATCCGTCGGAGTCGTCTATGAAGGGTAATAATACACCTAACGCCGGGCGGATTTTAAACGGTGTGCATCCTACACAAGCTGAATTAGCATCGTACAAAGATTTCTTGCGGCCAAACATGATTAGTTTGACTCGTTGCAAAAATGTGCTGATTGACGGAGTTACGTTCCAAAACTCACCTGCGTGGACCATGCACCCGCTCTTGTGCGATCAAGTGACCATCCGAAATGTAAATGTTAAGAACTATTGGTACGCCCAAAATAGTGATGCGATTGACCTCGAATCGTGCCGAAACGGCATTCTGGAAGGCTGTACCTTCGACACAGGCGACGACGGTATTACCATTAAATCAGGACGAGACGAACAAGGTCGCAAACGGGGTGTACCGACAGAAAACTTTATCATTCGTGACTGCAAAGTGTATCACGCTCACGGCGGTTTTGTAATTGGTTCCGAGATGTCGGGCGGCGTGCGAAATCTGTTTGTATCAAATTGTACTTTCATGGGTTCTGATGTGGGACTTCGCTTCAAAACCGCTCGTGGGCGTGGTGGAGTGGTCGAAAACATCTACGTTACCGATATCAACATGACTGAAATTCCGGGCGAGGCTGTTCTTTTTGATATGTACTATGCTGCCAAAGACCCTGTGCCACAAGTAGGTGAGTCTAACGAATTACCAACAATAAAAGCCGAACCCTTAGGCGAAGGAACGCCGCAATTCAAGGATTTTTACATCAAAAATATTGTTTGCAAAGGGGCCGAAACGGGTATTTTGGTAAGAGGTTTGCCCGAAATGAGCATCAAAAACATCAATATCGAAAATGCGATGCTTGAATGCAATAAAGGGCTTGTTTGTGTAGAAGCCGAGAATGTTAACCTTAAAAACGTAACGCTACTGACCCAAGATAAAACGGTCATGCAAGTACAAAACAGCAAGAACGTGCTACTCGACGGCATTCAGTATGGCACGGGTAAAGACCTGCTACTCAAAGTAATGGGCGATCGTTCAGAGGGCGTTCGCTTGCTTAATACCGACGGTACAAAAGCGAAGAAAGACATCGAATTAGGCGTAGGGGTGAAGGGGAAAGTGGTGAGTAGGAAGTAAATTTTAAGGTCGGCGAGGGGCTAACCCCCAGTGGAACTGCTCGCCGACCTTTATTACGAAGACAATTTACCTCATCCCTCATCCCCCAATAAATTCTTCGGTTTTTTGGCACCTTTGGCTTGGTTTAAGCGATAGCTTACTGTGAGGTTAATTTGACGGGCTTTCATGCCGAAGGTACCGTCTGAGTAGAAGTTGCTACCCTCGGTAATGGTACGGATGTAGCGAGTGTTCAGCACATCAGTAACATTGAGCGTGAGCGTGCCTTTGCTTTGCATGATGTCTTTGCTGAACGACAAATCCATATAAAAACGGGCTTTACGGCTGCCTTGTGGGAGCAACTGGGGGGCTTCGTAATTGGCTCGTACTTGCAAATCGGTATTGGGTGCTAAGGTGAAGCGTGAGGTTTGGCGAGCAAACCAACTGTATGTATCGCTTTTCCAAGAAGCATCCAAATTGCTACCATCAGTAACAGCCCTGAAAAAGTTGATGTTGAAGTCTAATTTCCACCATTTTTTGAGGGCGTAGGTGCTGGTAAATTCTGCCCCGTAGGCATCTTCGGTTGCTAAGTTTTCGGGACGAGTGTTAGAGAATCCCTGTGCATCTACTCTTCTGATTCTGACCACTTTGTCGTCTGTGTGTCGGTAATAGACTGACGAAGTAATAGAACCATTTTCAAAATATTTGACATGCCCAAAGTCAAATGAATTGGTAAATTCGGGGTTTAGGTCTGGATTTCCCGAGAAGAAATTACGCTGATCCGAAAACGTTACATAAGGACTCAAATCGTTGTAAACAGGGCGACGAACACGCCGGCTGTAACTCAGCTGGATGTCGTTTTCTTTACCCAATTTGTAGGTAAAATGCGCACTCGGAAACAGGTTTGCATAGTTGCGAGGGTTTTTCTGATTGGTTTCTTGCAGAATGGTGGTTACATCGGTCGCCTCGGCACGTATCCCAAACTGATATGAAAACTTATTGACCTTATTGCCAATAATGCCATACGCAGCATGGATGTACTCCTTGTAAATGAAGTAGTTGTCTAAGCCCGGCAAGGTTACAAACACGCCCGAAGCATTTCGTTCGGTTACGATGTAGTCATTCACCATGTCTCTAAAACTACTCCGAAGCCCCATTTCAAACTTGCCTTCTTTCCCAATCGGATTCACGTAGTCTAATTGTGCTAAATACTGGTTTTCGTACTCATCGTTGAGCGATTTTTGTAGCTTGGTATTGGCAGTATTGGGCGAACCATTGGCAAAAAAACTATTTTGTGTAAATGTTTGGTCTGAGCGTTCCCAGTAGCTTAAATACCGCAAATCAGCTATCAATTCTTTGCCCTTTTTGGCATACGTTTTTTTGTAGGTAAGGGCATATTCTGAATACGGTTCGGCCTCTAATTCAACTTGTTGGCGGTCGGTGTTGGTTTTGAGGTTGTTAAGGGTATTGATGTAGTCTTTGTAGGTGAAATCGGTAATGCGCTTTACATCTGTCCGCCGAAACTGATACGAAGCCGTGAGGATGTTCTGCTCATTGAAGAAATAATCTAAACCACCTCGAATGGTATTGGCG
Source organism: Spirosomataceae bacterium (assembly GCA_044228045.1). Classification (GTDB taxonomy): domain Bacteria; phylum Bacteroidota; class Bacteroidia; order Cytophagales; family Spirosomataceae; genus JAXLVB01. Next base: position 1,279 of record JBGAVQ010000033.1, on the reverse strand, counting down.
ATGGTTTTTACTTTTCCGCTTGATGTTTGTTGCAATAGCTGCGTAGTGTCTTTGCCATAAACCTCTTGGTAGAGTTTGCCTGCACTAATCGGCACACGGTAGGCAATGCCATAATTGAGGAAAAAATTGATTTTATTCTTGCGATAATTGATGTTTGCAGCTACGCCAAAATTGGGTTGATAACCCGTAACCACCTCAAACGAGCCATTTAAGCCTTGTTTTCGCTCTTTTTTCAGCACAATGTTGATGATGCCCGCCATACCTTCGGCCTCATAACGAGCAGAGGGATTGGTAATGATTTCTACCTTTTCAATCTGATTTCCTTGCAATTGCTGCAAACCAGCGCCTCCTTTAAAACTCACCAGACCCGAAGGCTTGCCGTCAATCAAAATACGTACGTTTTCGCTTCCCCGTAGCTTTACATTGCCTTCGGTGTCCACCGAAACAGACGGAATATTACTCAAAATATCAGTAGCCGTGCCACCTGCATTGGCGAGGTCTTTGCCTACGTTGAATATCTTCTTGTCAAGCGACAATTCCATCGAACTTTTCTCGGCTTGTACCACCACCTCGTCTAAGGTTTTTGAAGAGGTAGCCACTTTTATCACACCCAAGTCGTGTATGGGTTGGTCTTTTGATAGCGAAAATGCGTCGGTTTTGAGTGCTTTGTAGCCAATGAACTCGATAATGGCGTAATACTTACCTGCTGCGGTTTCTATTGAGAAAAGCCCTTGGTCATTAGAAATAGCTCCCGTGGCCAAGGTACTATCGGCACTTTTAAAAATACGGATGGTGGCGTAACTGAGTGCAGCGTTGGTTTGGGCATCCATCACCTTGCCTTTTACCAAAAATTTACCAGCCGACTGTGCAAATCCAGTAGTGCAAGTGAACAATAGTGCAAAAAGTAATAAAACGTATTTCTGTTTCAAGGCGTTTAGAAAATTACAGTTGGTTGATAGACTAAGCGTATCAAAGGTAGTGACTTTGATAGAATAATTGTCCGTTCGACACGCTTCAATCTGAATAAATAGACCACTTCCGCTAATAAATAGATTAGCACTTTTCTAAGGTTTGTTGGACTTATGCATTACATAGTTTTCAACAAATTGTTGTGCGTTCTTACAACATTGTTGGATACGTTGCTACTTCATAAAAACTTGTACGATACCATTTTATGATAAATAACTTGCCGATAACTACTTATTCGTAAATTGAGCCAACATTTAACCTCAATCCAATGAAAAATATTATTCTCGTCTGCTTTTATGTGAGCATAACC
>JBGAVQ010000032.1:0-28344 GCA_044228045.1 Spirosomataceae bacterium | reverse complement strand
GGGTGCGAATAATAGAGATAAATCCAGTGGTTTTGAGCGAAATTAGGGTCTTTGTTCAAGCCCATTAGGCCATCTTCACCTTCGGTAATTTTACCTTCTTTATCTTTGTACTTGGTGCTAACTGGGATGGTTGCAATGGTTTTGAGTTGCTTGGTTTTGGTGTTGTACAACCGCACCGCACCATGACGTTCGACAAACAAAATACGTCCGTCATTTAGTACGCTCAACTCTGTTGGCTCGTTGAGTTTTTCTTCTAATACCACTTTGGCAAAACGGTTTTCTTCGGGGCGAGCCTTGCTATAATCTAAGTTTTTGGGTGAATCGCCACCCATCACGTAGTTGAGCCCAGCCCAGATATGGTCTAAGAAAAGCGGCTCCGAAAATGTTTGGTCGGTGTGACCCATGGCGGTGTAAAACGAACGCCCACCATCAAAATCTTGGTACCAGCTAATGGGGTGATTATCGCCGTTTTTGCCACCTTGATAGGTTTTTTCATCAATTTTGACCAGTACGTTGATATTTGGGCTGATGTTTTTGAAGCTATAAAACTCATCGCTACGCTCAAACTCGTCGGGCATCATTTTGGTGGCCCAGTGGTTTTTGAGTGCTACAAAAAACTTACCTTTTTGTACGTTGTTTGGCATGGGATGATCTAAGAAATAGGCCCCAGCTAAGCGTCCATACCAAGGCCAGTCATATTCAGTGTCAGTAGCGGCGTGGATACCCAAGTAACCTCCACCTGCCTGAATATATCGCTCGAAATCGTTTTGTTGCGCTGGATTAAGCACATTGCCAGTCGTGTTTAAGAAAATTACAGCACGATAACGTTTGAGGTTTTCGGTGTTGAACTGCGTGGCATCTTCGGTCAAATCAACCACGAAACCTTTTTCTTTTGCCATTTTCTGAAAAGCAGGTTTGCCAGCTTCAATAGAAGCATGACGAAAGGCAGCGGTTTTGCTAAAAACCAATACCCGAGGAGCAGGTGTTTGACCAAACAACAAGGCCGTACAACTCATCACGAAGGCGAACCCAAGCAAGGTGTATCGGCTTAGTTTAGAGAGAAAAGAGGGTGCATTTTTCATGTTAAAAAAATCGAAGAGACTTGTTAAAGTGATAATTATTTTGTGCAGGATTGTATTATTTTCTCATTTTGGGACAATAATAATTGTTTTTCTTGAACGCTCCAAATTTTTCTTTATTTTTGCCCAAAACACAATTCATTCCCTATGCCAATTCCAGAAGAGTTACATGATTTTTTAGATGATAAAAGCCGTTTTATTCCCCAGCTTTCGATTGACTGTGCGATTTTTGGTTTCCACGATAATCAGCTTAAAATTCTGCTTTTGAAGTTGAAGAATGTTGATTTTTGGGCTTTGCCAGGTGGGTATGTGGAGCAAAACCAGGGGATAGACGAGGCAGCTTTGCAGATATTAGAAGTACGTACAGGCCTGAGAGATATTTATTTAGAGCAGTTCCGGGTATTTGGTGATGCCACCCGTTCTACAAAAGAGTTTATTCAAAAAATACTTCAAATTGATCCAGCCGCTCAAACACATTACGATTGGGTGTTGAAGCGATTTATTTCGATTGGTTATTATGCCTTGGTAGATTTCTCTAAGGTGAATCCTACACCAGACCATATATCAGAGGCTTGTGAGTGGTTTGAGGTAAGTGCATTACCAACCTTGGCGTTTGATCACCAAGAAATCATCCAAAAAGCCTTAGAAACCTTACGCTTGATGCTGGATCACAAATTGGTTGCTTTCAATCTATTATCAGAGACCTTTACAATGAATGAACTCCAAAGTCTATACGAAACAATACTGGGTGTGCCTCAACGACGCAATAATTTTCAGCGAAAGATGCTGAGTATGGATATTTTGGAACGAACCGAAAAACTCTACACAGGCGCAGCTCACAAGGCTCCGTATTTGTATCGGTTTAAGAAGGAACAAGAAAAACAAATAAAACAATGATAGATAAATGGAACTACTCAAAACACAAATTGGAAGACTTCGGGTGATTGCTTTTATAGAAGGTGTGTCGTTTTTAATCATACTGTTTGTTACGATGCCACTCAAATATTATGCGGCTATGCCACAACCCAACAAGGTGATTGGGATGATTCATGGGGTGTTATTTCTGTATTACGTGATAAGTGTTATTCAGACAAAAGTAGCGTATAGTTGGGACTGGAAGAAAACAGGTTTGGCCTTAATGGCTTCTATTGTTCCGTTTGGTACGTTCTGGGCAGATGTCAAACTGTTTCGGCAGGATAGGTAACACGCACAAAACCCTTCCAAAATGAAAACCCAACCCTTCCAAAATGAAAGGGTTGGGTTTTGTTTTTTGTAGCTAATGAAAAAATAAAATACACTAACTATCTCAAAATCAGTACTTAACTATTCTGTCCTGTCCTTTTCTGCTTTGTTGGCTCAATCATTGGCATACGATAAATCAACATCAAACTTTATACGCAATGATGACATTCATTTTAATCTTAGTTGGTTTGGTGGGCTTCGGCTTACTGTTTAAATGTATTGATTGGTTCGAAAAAATCTAAACTCATGTTCACCGTTCTGTTTATTTTATCGCTTCTGGTTTTTGGTTACATCCTGTATGTACTGCTCAAACCAGAAAAGTTTTAGCAAATATTCGGTCAGGCTTTCAGTACAGACCGAAGCTAAACTGGTCTGTGCCAAAAGCCTGACCGCCTAAAGTTATCATTAGTTTCATTTTCAACTCAATAGGTTATGGTTACTGAATTTTTAGGTGTACTACTCATTTTTGTAGTTACCGTATTATTGGCAATTCCGTTGGGTAAGTATATTGCCAAGGTTTATGCAGGGCAAAAAACGCCTCTTGATCGTGTTCTTAACCCGATCGAAAATAGTTTTTTTCGGCTGTCAGGTATAGATATCAAGCGAGAAATGACTTGGCAACAAAACATGACTGCCTTGCTAACCATTAACTTGCTTTGGTTTTTGCTGGCAATGTTTGTACTGATGAATCAGGGATGGTTACCGTGGAATCCTGACGGAAACCCCTCAATGTCAGCGGATTTGGCTTTTAATACTGCCATTAGTTTTGTGGTAAATTGCAATCTTCAACACTATGCTGGCGAAACAGGAATGTCGTATTTTGGGCAAGTATTTTGCCTTATGTACCTCCAATTTGTTACACCAGCCTCGGGAATGGCTGCTGGGGTGGTGGTTTTTAAAGCCATGAAAGAAGGAAGACAAGAAAAATTGGGCAACTTCTACGACTCTTTTGTGAAATCCATCACTCGAATTTTATTACCACTTTCATTCATTGTTGCCATTATTTTGTTGATGAATGGCACGCCCATGAACCTCGAAGGCAAGGAAACGCTCGTTACCGTACAAGGAGATACGGTAGCGGTTTCAAGAGGGCCAGCGGCAGCCTTTATCGCTATCAAACAACTTGGTACAAATGGCGGTGGCTACTTTGGAGTAAATTCAGCACATCCTCTCGAAAATCCCAATTACTTTACCAATGTGCTTGAAAGTATCTCTATCTTGTTGATTCCCATTGCCTTTGTGTTTGCGCTGGGTTATTTTCTGAATCGCAAACGATTGGCTTGGACAATCTTCGGCGTGATGACCTTCGTTTTTTTACTCTTAGTTATTCCAGCTATTTACTTAGAAACGAAGGGCAGCCCTGTACTATCTTCATTGGGTATTAGCCAGCCCATGGGCAGCATGGAAGGCAAGGAGGTTTGCTTGGGGGCAGCAGCTTCGGCGTATTGGGCTATTGCTACCACAGCCACGTCAAATGGCTCGGTTAATGCCATGCACGACAGCCTCACACCACTGACAGGCATGTTGGCTATGTTGGGCATGATGATAAACGCCATTTTTGGCGGGGTGGGCTGCGGACTGTTGAATTTTTACATCTTTATCATCTTAGCAGTCTTTATTTCTGGATTGATGGTGGGGCGTACGCCAGAATTGATGGGTAAGAAAATTGAAGCCAGGGAAATGAAAATTGCAATGGTTGTTGCACTTTTTCACCCTTTTTTAATTTTGGTAGGGACGGCATTAGCAAGCTATTTATTCAAGCAAGACCCCTCCGTAGGGTGGCTCAACAATCCCAGTTTTCATGGTTTTTCAGAAATGCTCTACGAGTTTACATCAGCTTCGGCCAACAATGGCTCTGGTTTTGAAGGACTTGGCGACAACAATCCTTTTTGGAATATCTCAACAGGTATTGTGCTATTACTCAGTCGTTTTTTGCCATTGATTGGCCCAGTGGCGATTGCAGGAATTTTGGCTCAGAAAAAACATATCCCCGAATCAGCCGGAACGCTCAAAACCGATACAGGTACGTTTGGAATTATGATTTTTGCCGTGATTGTCATTGTAGCAGCTTTATCGTTCTTTCCAGCATTGGCATTAGGGCCGTTGGCGGAGTTTTTCTGAGGAGTTACGATAAATTCATTTCAAGCTGTGGGGGAAGTATTTGTAAACATTTCTGAAAACTCAATTCGGTATAATTTCAAGGGCAATGTGGTTCAAAACATCTAAAAGTGTTACTGGTTCGGACGACAATACATTACTTTCTGTGCCATATGCTTGTGAAAAGGGGATGTTGGCAAATTAGGATAATCGTGTGCATTATCCCAACGAATGATGAGCGTATTATCAGCACGTTGCCACTGATAGCCATATTCTCGGCGATTATCAACGAAAACTTCAATCTCCTTTACGTATAAAACTGAATCGTCAATGAACGTAATTTTAATTTTAAGAATGTATAGATGGGGTTTAGTTAAATCCATCAAAACCTCTGATGTTGAGATGATTGCTTCAAAATTGACTAAATCTGAAAGTGGCATTAGACGAGTATCTTTAATTGATTTTCTAAATGATCAATCACTGTTTGATACGATCGCCACTCCATGCAATCGTCTTCTCGTTCAAACAAGCTCCAAGATGTCAACTCATGGAATGTTTTGTCAAAAGTTTGAAAATTCATTTGATATTTTTTCTCGAAAACAATCGCTAATCGCCTATAATCTTGTAGTTGGGTCTGTAATTCTTCACGTACTTTTTGCAAAGCATAATTACTCACCGACTCGTAGCCCAAGTCGTGAATGACCATTTCCAAGACAGTTTCTTGTTGAATAGACATTTTGTAAAGAAATTTTTCTCAAAAATACAAAAAAATGAAAACCCAATCAACTGCGCTCTTTCCTGCCGAATTAGTGAAAGAAGCACTCTGGGAATCGGTTACCAAACTGAACCCACTCAAATTAGTTAAAAATCCCGTTATGTTCACTGTCGAAATCGGAACGGTAGTGATGCTTTTTGTAACGGTTTATAGCCTCAATCATAGCGAACAAGGTTCTTTTGCTTACAACGCCACAGTATTCGGAATTTTATTCTTAACCTTACTCTTTGCTAACTTTGCAGAGGCCATTGCCGAAGCTCGAGGCAAGGCACAAGCCAATAGCCTTCGCAAAACCCGTGAAGAAACACCTGCTAAGGTAATACGCCCTGTTGGAGAAATTAAAATCAATGAATTACAGTTAATTAGCTCATCCCAACTCGAAAAGGGCGATGTGTTTCTCTGTGAGGCAGGTGATGTGATTCCGTCGGACGGTGAAATTATTGAAGGTATTGCTACCATTGACGAATCAGCTATTACCGGTGAGTCTGCACCAGTAATTAGAGAAGCAGGTGGTGACAAATCGTCGGTAACGGGCGGCACAAAGGTACTTTCAGACCAAATTAAAGTATTGGTTACGACAGAACCTGGCGAGAGTTTTTTGGATAAAATGATTGCACTTGTGGAAGGAGCTTCTCGCCAAAAAACACCTAACGAAATCGCCCTCACTATTCTATTGGCAGGCTTTACGTTGGTATTTATCATTGTTTGTGTAACGCTCAAACCCTTTGCCGACTACGCCAACACGCCTATTACTATTGCGGCGTTTATTTCGCTGTTTGTTTGCCTGATTCCAACCACCATTGGCGGTTTGCTTTCTGCCATTGGCATTGCTGGAATGGACAGGGCTTTACGAGCCAATGTAATTACCAAATCTGGCAAAGCAGTCGAAACAGCAGGAGACATTGATACCTTGCTGCTGGACAAAACAGGAACTATCACAATTGGGAATCGCAAAGCAACCAATTTTTATCCTTCAGAGGGGATTTCGCAAGATAAATTCATAAAAACGACGATGCTTTCATCACTTGCGGATGATACGCCCGAGGGGAAATCAATTATTGAATTGGCTCAAAGCCAAGGGTTTAAGTTGCCATCTTTATCTGAAGAAAATCCAACATACATCAAGTTTACAGCCGAAACCCGTTCGTCGGGGCTTGATTTGGGTAATAAACGAATTAGAAAAGGAGCCTCAGATGCTATTCGGAAGATGGTAGAGAAAGCAGGAAATATCTTTCCAGAAAAAATATTGGAGCAAGTCAAAACCATTGCTAAAAATGGCGGTACGCCCTTAGTAGTTGCTGAGAATGAGCAAGTAATGGGCGTAATCGAACTGCAAGATATTATCAAAACAGGTATCAAAGAACGCTTTGAACGCCTGCGGAAAATGGGCGTAAAAACGGTAATGGTGACTGGTGATAACCCACTGACAGCCAAGTATATTGCCGATAAAGCTGGTGTGGACGATTACATTGCTGAGGCCAAGCCCGAAGATAAAATGAATTATATAAAGGCAGAACAAAATGCTGGAAAATTGGTAGCCATGATGGGCGACGGTACCAACGATGCCCCCGCCCTCGCCCAAGCAGATGTGGGTGTAGCCATGAACTCAGGCACACAAGCCGCCAAAGAAGCAGGCAACATGGTGGACTTGGACAACGACCCCACCAAATTGATTGAGATTGTAGAAATTGGCAAGCAATTACTCATGACCCGTGGCACACTCACCACCTTCAGCATCGCCAACGACGTAGCTAAGTATTTCGCCATTGTGCCTGCCCTGTTTATGGCTTCGGTGCCGTCGTTACATGCCCTCAATATTATGCAGTTAGGTAGCCCCGAAAGTGCCATTTTGTCGGCCATTATCTTCAATGCCATCATTATTCCAATGCTTATTCCATTGGCACTGCGGGGAGTAGCCTACAAACCGATTGGAGCGAGTGCTTTGTTGAGAAGAAACCTCTTTGTTTATGGTTTTGGCGGGGTGTTAGTGCCGTTTGTGGGTATTAAATTGATTGATATACTGGTTAGTATGGTTTTTTAATCATAAAAAATAACAAAATCCATGAAATCACATTTGTTACCAGCCTTAAAACTAAGTTTCTTGATGCTTCTGCTGGTGAGCGTTGTGTATCCTGCTTTAGTGTGGGGAATTGCCCAGTTTGCACCTGCAAATGGGAAGGTTGAGTTTGTACAACAGAATGGAAAAATAGTTGGGGCGGCTTTAGTTGGCCAATCATTCACACAAGATCGATATTTTTGGTCTCGCCCATCGGCGGTCAATTACAATGCGGCAGGCTCAGGTGGCTCCAACAAAGCTGTATCTAACCCTGATTATCAGCAAACTATCAAAGCTCGTATTGATACGTTTTTGGTGCATAATCCTTCGGTGAAACTCAACGAAATTCCATCTGAACTTGTTACCGCTTCGGGAAGTGGACTTGACCCTGACCTTTCGCCCCAAGCAGCGTTGATACAAATAGCCAGAATTGCCAAAATCCGTAATTTGCCTATACAAAAACTACAGGAATTGGTGGAAAAACAAACAGAAAAAACATGGTTGGGGCCAGAAATCGTCAATGTATTAGCCCTAAATTTGGCATTGGATCGTTTATGATAATTTAATCATGAAAAATGTTTATATATTGATTTGCATGATAAGCCTTAATAGCCTGGCGCAGGAAAATAATGGCTTTAAGCTGAGTGGTTTTGCAGAGGTTTATTTTGGACGAGACTTTAGCAACCCCAGTAACAATACTCGTGCTGGTTTTTTATATAACCATACCCGAACCAACGAGGTAACACCAAATTTAGCTTTTTTGAAAGGCACATTTAGCCAAGCGCAAGTTAGGGCTAATGTAGCTATTATGGCAGGAACCTATGCTCAGATTAACTTAGCTGCCGAACCCGAGCTATTGCGAAATATATACGAAGCTAATGTAGGCATAAAACTCTCAAAAAATAGTGATTTATGGCTTGACGCTGGTGTTTTTGCTTCTCATATAGGTTTTGAAAGTGCTGTTTCCAAAGACTGTTGGACGCTCACCCGGAGTATTTTGGCCGAAAATTCACCTTATTATGAAAGCGGGGTCAAAGTTTCGTACAATACACCAAATGGTAAATGGACGTTGGTAGGGCTTATATTGAATGGCTGGCAACGAATTCGTAGAATTGATGGCAATACAACAATGGCTTGGGGAACTCAACTACAGTACAAGCCAACAGCTTCTATTACGTTCAATTCCAGTACTTTTATTGGTAACGACAAGCCCAATGCCGTTAAGCAAATGAGGTATTTTCACAACTTCTTTTGTATGTTTCAATCAAAAAAAACGGGATTCATATTAGGATTTGACTACGGCTTAGAACAACAGACCCCAAGGAGTTCATCTATGAATAGTTGGTACAGCCCTGTGGTTATTCTAAGGCAAAAGTGGAGTGAAAAATGGGCAACAGCCATTAGGTGGGAAACTTATCAAGACCCCAACGGTGTGATTATCAGCATAAATACTGCAAATGGTTTTGATACCAGTGGTACGTCTTTCAATATAGATTATTCATTCTTGGAAAATGTGTTACTTCGAATCGAAGGAAAATATTACTCAAGTAAAACACCCATTTTTGAAGGCAAAACAGACAGTTTTGCTTTGACAAGCTCTATGGCTATTTCTTTTTAATACTTTTTAGGCTTTTCATTGTGGAAACCGAACGTTCTGTTGAATACTTTCTTGATCTTGTCCGTCGCTCTCGGCGTGGCAAGTTCAAGATTTATATTGGAATGAGTGCAGGCGTGGGCAAAACCTATCGAATGTTGAAAGAAGTCCGAAGTTTACTTCGTAACGGTGTGAATGTAAAAATTGGATTTGTAGAAACCCACAACCGAGCCGAAACAGTAGCACAATTAGAAGGCTTGCCGCAAATTCCTCGCCGTACAATTTTCTACAAGGGAAAATCTTTAGAAGAAATGGACGTACAGGCCATTCTGAACGAACACCCCGAAGTAGTAGTAGTGGATGAACTGGCGCATACTAATGTACCCGGAAGCAAAAATGAAAAACGCTGGCAAGACGTAGTGGACTTGCTCCAAGCGGGCATCAGTGTGATTAGTGCCGTAAACATTCAGCACATCGAAAGCATCAATACAGATGTAGAGCGCATCACGGGCATAAGCATTACTGAGCGTGTTCCAGATAGTGTACTTCGTATGGCCGACGAAGTAGTAAACATTGACCTTACCGCCGACGAACTCATTACTCGCTTGAAAGAAGGTAAAATATACACACCTGACAAGGTAGAAATTGCCCTTAGAAATTTTTTTCAGTCCGAAAAAATATTGCAACTCAGAGACTTAGCACTTCGGGAAGTGGCTTCGCAAGTAGAACGAAAAATAGAGGCAGAGTTACCGGCCAGCAAAAGTCTCAAACCCGAACGCCTCTTGGCGTGTATCAGTACAAACCAAGAGATAGCCAAGCGTATCATTCGCAAAACGGCTCGATTGGCAGGCTATTATCAGGCCAAATGGTGGGTGTTATATGTGCAAACTCCTGCCGAAAATCAAGACCGTATTTCGCTGGCAGCGCAACGTCATTTGATAAATAACTTTAAATTAGCAACCGAATTGGGGGCAGAAGCTCTTAAATTAGAGGATGTCAATATTGCAAAGTGCATTATTGAAACTTGTGAGAAACAAGGCATTACCACAGTTTGTATCGGCAAGCCTCACTTAAACTTGTTTCAGATTATCCTACGAACCAATGTGTTTAATTCGCTGTTAAGCAAACTCGCTGCCTCTGATATTGATTTGGTTATTTTGAGTTAAGTCTATTCTTCCAGTATATCACTCGCTCATTCTCATTGACAATATGATTCGCATTCCTATTAAAACCAAACTCACTTGGGGCTTAGTGTTTTTCTTTTCCTTGATTGTTTTGTCAGGTGGGCTGGGTTATTTTTTCTTGCATCAGCAAACTAACGAAACCCGTAACATTTTGAAAGACAACTACGAAACACTTGATTACGTGGAGCGTATGCGAGAAGCCCTACAACGAAAAGATTGGAAAATGTTGGAAGAAAACCTCCAAATGCAAGAGAAAAACATTACAGAATTAGGCGAAAAAGAAGCAACTCAACGACTAAGAGCTTCGTTTGATAAAATAGATACGCCTAATGAGGATATGCCTCAATTGTTTAAATCCTTAGCCGACATTAGTACACTTAACCGCCAAGCTGTTGTTCGTAAGCATGACCTCACCCTTCGTAACGCCGAAAAAGCAGCCACCATCTTGGCTTTTATTGTAACGGGTAGTTTGTTAATTGCCTTTACGTTACTATTTAATTTGCCTGGTTACATTGCTAATCCCATTCAGCAACTGACTGAGAGTATTCGCCGAGTGACGGAGCGTAATTTTTCGGAAAGGCTTCATTTTTCATCAAGTGATGAGTTTGGTGAATTGGCTCGTACTTTCAACCGTATGGCCGAAAAATTGGACGAATACGAAAATAGCAACTTACAAAAACTAATATCCGAAAAAAAACGTATCGAAGCCATTATAAACAACATGAGCGATGCCGTAGTAGGGCTTGACGAAAAAGGTAAGTTGCTGTTTGTTAATCAAATAGGGGAGGGGCTTCTCAATATTAAAGCGGAGGACATTGTAGGTAGCTATGCGCCTGACGTAGCACTTCGCAACGATTTGTTGCGTCTCTTGTTACAAGATAGTAAGGACTCCAAACCACTCAAAATCTTTGCTGATGACAAAGAAAGCTATTTTTCACGAGAAGCAATACAGATTCAAGACCTTACGGGCCAAGCCGTAGGTTCGGTCATTTTGTTGAAAAATATTACGATATTTCAGGAAAAAGACTTGGCAAAAACCAACTTCATTGCCACCATTTCACATGAATTAAAAACCCCGCTTTCGGCCATTAAAATGAGTATCAAACTTCTTGAAGATGAACGAGTTGGGGGACTAAATATGGAGCAAAAAAAGTTGGTTAATCACCTTAAAAGTGATAGTGAACGACTGCTCAATATCACCGGTGAACTGTTGAATCTTACGCAGGTGGAATCGGGTAAAATACAATTGCAGATTCAAGAAACAGACTTATCACAAGTGATGGATTATGCCATAAAGGCCGTTGATTTTTTGGCAGAACAAAAGCAAATTATACTTGAAATCCGTCAAGAGGTGGATTTGCCTAAAGTCAAAGCTGATCCCGAAAAAACAGCTTGGGTATTGATAAACTTGCTAACTAATGCCCTGAAAAACAGCCCAGAAGAATCAAAGATTTTGGTGGAGGCATCTATGAAACAAACGCAGGTGGTGTGTACAGTACAAGATGTTGGCAAGGGGATTTCTGCCCATGTGCAAGCGCATATTTTTGATAAGTTTTTTCATACGCCCGATGCCAGCAGTACAGGCATGGGGCTTGCTATTGCCAAAGACTTTGTAGAGGCACAAGGTGGCAAAATTTGGGTAGAGAGTGAGGAGGGTATAGGAAGTAAGTTCTCTATAACTTTGATTCCTGTCTAAAAAAATAACCTCACCAAAGGCAAGGTTATTTCGAAAAATACAAGAACGTTGACTAATACCTGGGTTTGTATCGAAGGTCTGACCCTCTCTATTGCTTTATGCTTTATAAAATATCCATTTGGCTAACTCTTTGAAGTTTACCTTCTTGCCGTACATCAAAATACCAACTCGGTAAATACGGGCAGCAACCCATGTTGTACCCATAAAGCCCAAAACCAACAGTGCCATCGAAAGCAAAATCTCCCACATCGGCGGGTCGTAGGGCATCCGTACCATCATATTGATAGACGAAGTAAAAGGGATAATAGAAGCCCAGAAGGCAATAGAACCGTTGGGTTCGTTGATTACATATTGACCAAAGAAAAACGAAACCAAAATAGGCAAAGTTATCGGCAACATAAATTGCTGAGTGTCTGTTTCGCTATCAACAGCAGCTCCAACTGCTGCAAACAAAGCGGCATAAAAGAGGTATCCACCCAAGAAGTAAAACAAAAATGAAAACAAGATTTTGCCCAGTGGCAGGGTTTGGATGGCTTTTAAACCTTTGGCTACTTTAAATCCCATTTCGGCTTTCATTGCTTTGCTTTTAGCATCTTCAACTTGGTTGCTGCCTGTTGGTGAGCCTGTTACCTGCTCCACTTGCTTTAATTGAGCCTCGTAGCGATTAAAGCCTAAAAACGTACTGGTAAACGTAGTAATGCCAATGGTAAGCAAAATCCAAAGCAGGAATTGCGTAAGACCAACCAAGCCTATCCCAATAATTTTACCCAACATCAGTTCAAAAGGCTTCACCGACGACACAATTACCTCTACAATGCGGTTCATCTTTTCTTCCATTACACCACGCATTACCTGCGCCCCATAGATAAAAATAGACATATAAATCAGCATACCACATACAACCGCCAGGGCTGTGGCGGCACCTGAGCTACTGTCTTTTTCTCCTTCTTCACTTAGGTTGTAGGTGTCGGCATCTACATTTATTTTTGAGTCTTCTACCACTTTGAGGTCAATGCCAGCTTGTTGAAGACGAATCTTTTCTAATGATTTTTCTACATCTCGCTCAATGTCACTCTGCAAATCGAGGCTAATGCCGTTTTCGGCAAACATTCGTAAGGTTTTAGGAGCTTCAATGATATTTTTGGGTATAAACACTAAAATATCACACTGTTTTTGAAGCAATTGTTTTTTGCCAGCGTCGAGCGCAAGAGACTGAGTATAGTTATATTGACGAGAATCATTACTCTTAAATGCCTCTTTGAGTAGCGAGCTTTCATCAATGACCGTAATTTTTTTTGTCTCTTTTGCTGTTGAAAACAAAATGACTGGAATGGCATAGATAGCCGTAATGAGAAGGGGGGTCAATAAAGTTAGTAAAATAAAGGACTTCTTTTTTACCCGTGTGAGGTATTCACGTTGGATAATGAGTAATATCTTGTTCATATCAAGTTGAGAATAAGAGTTTGAGAGATAGTAAAGGATGCAATAAAGTCATGTGAACAGTTTTCTGAAACAACTGTAAACCATTCACTGTAAGCTGCTTAGTCTTCGGTAGGTGCATCTCCACCTACTACTTTGATGAAGATTTCGTTGAACGAAGGGATGTTCTCTTGAAACGATCGCAATTCAACCTTACTAATTAGCTCGCTAATGAGGTTGTTCACCCCGCCACCTTCGCCAATGCGCACGTGCGCCAAATGATAATTGGGCTCTATTTCTTTGGATTGAAGTAAGAGATAGGGTAGGGGCAGTTCGTCTAAATTGCCCAAATACTCGATAGTAAACGAATTTTCTTTGAATCGCTGCTTTACTTCCTTTTTGTTGCCATGAAGCACTACTTTCGACTTGTTAATGAGTGCAATATCATCGCAAAGCTCTTCTACCGACTCCATGCGGTGGGTCGAAAAAATAATAGTAGCTCCCCGTTGGCGCATTTCCAAGATTTCATCTTTGAGCAAATTGACGTTGATAGGGTCGAAGCCCGAAAACGGCTCATCCAAAATAATCAAGTCGGGTTCATGTAGCACAGTAGCCACAAACTGGATTTTTTGTTGCATCCCTTTAGAAAGGTCTTGCACGCTTTTGTCCCACCAAGTCTGTATCTCAAACTTCTTGAACCAGTAGCGCAGTTTTTCCATCGCCACTTTGTTAGAAAGGCCCTTCAATTGTGCCAAATAGAGCAATTGTTCGCCTACCTTCATTTTTTTGTAAAGGCCCCGTTCTTCGGGTAGGTATCCAATGCGGTCAATATGCTGGGGGCCAAGTGGCTGCCCGTCTAACAGAACAGTGCCTTCGTCGGGGCCGGTGATTTGGTTAATAATGCGGATGAGGGAGGTTTTGCCAGCACCATTTGGGCCAAGCAGCCCAAAAATACTTTGCTTAGGCACCTGAATACTCACTCCTGCCAACGCCGTGTGGTTGGCGTAGCGTTTTACGATGTTGTTGGCTTCTAAGAGGTACACGTGATAGTATAAGTTGATGGTTAAAAGTAAGTCAAAAGTAATGCAATGGGTTACAGTATGATGTTATTTTTGAAAAGTGGCTATTGTACGTTACAAACGGCATAAAAAAACACGAACACCCCGAAGACTGTTCGTGCCTATGTTAATAAAGTTGAAATATTAATTTGACTAACGTAGCGAAATCAAATACCCGCAAACAATTCCTGTGCTTTTTCACCAATTAGCGGCATCGGCTTCATCTCACCATTTACAGCGGCAATCAAACCCATAACCCACAGAACAAGCATTCCAAGACCAGCAATTAACCAGACAATCTGACCTAAAATCGGAATGATATTGATGAAACTTGCCACAATACCAACCAATGAAAGCAATAGCATTTGGCGAATATGAAATGCGCCCAAAGCAGTTTTATTGCTACTGTGCATAATAAACGCAATGATTAGTCCAACAAGCGTAATGTACGAAATAATAGCAATTGTTTTGCCATTGTCGGCAACTGGCGTAGGAGTTTGAGAGTCCATAATAGAGGGTTTTAGGGTTTGAGAATCGGGAGAGAATGCAATCGGAATGTAAACTGACTATAATTTCTCAAAAAAACAAGTTTTTGTGTTTGAATTATTAAAGGACTGAGTTTATGGTTAAATTGTTGTATGGTTATAGCTGCATAAAGTCAGCGTATCAATACAAAAATTTAACCTTACAACCAGCAACTCAGGCATTAGTTAATTCTCCTTCCCACTTAGACACAATAGCCGTAGCTACCGCATTGCCCGCCACCGAAGTAGCCGAACGCCCCATGTCAAGCAGCCAATCTACTGCAAAAAGCAAGATAAGTCCCTCAGATGGTAAATTGAACATAGACATTGTGCCGGCAATCACCACCAACGAAGCCCTCGGTACACCTGCAATTCCTTTACTTGTAATCAACAAAGTTAAAAGCATAGTTACTTGCTGGCCCAAGCTCAAATCAATGCCATAGGCTTGTGCAATGAAGCCTGTGGCAAAGGTCATGTACATCATGGAGCCATCTAAGTTAAAAGAATAGCCCAAGGGCAACACAAAGCTGACAATGCGCTCTGAACAACCAAATTTCTTTAACTGCTCAATTTGCATAGGCATTGAAGCCTCCGAACTCGCCGTTCCAAAAGAGAGAAACAGTGCATTTTTTACATAAGAAATCAGTTTCCAATACGGCACTTTGGCCACCAGACAAATGGCAGGCAACACCACCAATACAAAGAAAAGTAGCGTGGCAAAAAAACATATAATCAAATACAAATAATCAGTTAAAATACCCAAACCTTTTTGAGCCACCACCCTGCAAACTGCCCCAAATACAGCATAAGGAGCAAACAACATGACATAACCAACTATTTTGAACATGATTTCTGACACAGAATCAAGTCCTTTGATGATGATTTTGCCCTTGTCGCCAATGGCGGCAGTGGCTATGCCGAAGAAGATAGCAAAAATGACAATTTGTAGAATCTCATTGGTAGCCAACGACTGAAAAATACTTTCAGGAATTAAATGTTCTATAAAGTTTTCAACCGTCATCTTCTTGACTTCAACACCCGTATCGGCACCTGCGGCGGGAAGTTTGCCTTGCATACCAGCCCCAGGTTGTAAAATATTAACGGCAACTAAGCCCGTAATCAAAGACAAAATGGTAGCAAAATAGAAGTAACCCAAGGTTTTGAGGCCAATTCGTCCCACCAATTTGAAATCGCCTAATTTGGCAATACCCACTGTAAGGATTGAAAAAACTAATGGGCCAATGATCATTTTAATCAATCGGAGGAATATTTTACTCAATAAATTGAGGTAATTACTCCATGTGTCGAGGCTTTCTTGTTCGAGGGAATTGTTAAGAATATATCCAATGATGATACCGAGTATCATGCCAAGAAAGATTTTGGTCGTAACGCTGTTAAGTTTCATGCAGATGGTCAGGAGAAGTTTTTTCGATAAATGGGCTTCCGATACAAAAACTGAAAGTACAATAATGGGAAAAATAAATAGTCTGTCAAAATAGAAGGCGTACGAAAAGTAATTTCATCAATAATTTTACTGCCAGCCTCGGTGCTTACAATGCGGTGCTTGTGATGCCAATAGCTGAGGAAAAACGGTAGGCGAATACCTTTGTCAATAAAATAAATCTCATTTTTTGTGTTTTTTTGGTCAATGATGAGGCTAATCCATTGCTGTTTGAAGAACAAAAAGTTAAGTTCAAGATGAACTTCATCGCCAATTTGTGAGCCATCAAATCGTACTACTTTTACAGGTGGAAATGGGGGGGATAGCTTGTTGAAAAGTTTATGATCAAACCCTTCCCAAACTTGATGGAGTGGCTGTATGACTGAGGTGGTGAGTGTAAGGTGCATTTTGCTTGTGTTATGTAAGTCTAACCAAAATGCGATTTGATTGTTTGTGAAAGAATTGGAAGGAAATTAAAAATTACAAATGCAATACTGTTGCAAATGTAAACTTATTTGTGCAATATTGTTGCATAAAATAATTCAATTATCATTTGGTGTTAGTTGATAAAACGCATAGCTCTATGGGCTATGCGTTTTTTATATAAATCAATCCTTGATTTGCCGTATCTTTGCTACTTCTTATGAGTACATCCAACTGCTAAACACTCAGCATGCTAAGTTTTTTTAGAGTTAATGCTTTTTATCAGCTTTTTAGCTTATTGATTTTGCTCTTGGCTATTCGGCTACCACTGTATCTAAGCGGTTTGCCATTGCTGATTCCCGAATTGCAGTGGATGCTCACGGGCGAGCAAATGAACAAAGGGCTGATGCTCTATGCCGATATTTGGGACAGCACCGCCCCTTTGTCGGCAATGATGTACGCTGCTATTGACGGGATATTTGGGCGTTCTCAAACGGCCTATCACGTATTTGCCTTGTTGTTTACTGCATTTCAGACCGTTAATTTTAACTTATTAACCAACCGAAGAGGGGTTTTTCAAGAACGTAATTATGTACCAGGCTTAATTTATTTGTTGTTGTTAAACATCTCATTTGACTGCTTTACCCTCTCGCCCGCTTTGATGGGTACTACATTCTTATTGTTGGCATTTGGTACACTACTTCGGCAAATGGACCGTCAAGGAGCTACGGACGAAGTATTTGAGATTGGCTTTTTTATCAGTATTGCAGCGCTGTTTCACCCACCTACTTTTATTTTTTTATTGTGGGCGGTGCTTTCTTTGGTACTGTTTACAGGAGCTACCTTTCGGCAGCTTTCGCTGATGGTGTTTGGTTTTTTGTTCCCTATTTTGCTGACAGGGCTGTTTTTTTACCTCGATGGCTCGTTTGACAGCTTCATGCGAAACTTTGTAGGCTCTGTTTTCCAGTTTAAACAATACAACCTCAACGATTTCCAAACCCTCTTATTGGTGTTTTTTCTGCCTTTGCTATTTGGGGTAGTAGGTTTTATGCGAGTAGCTAATAGCGGTCGTTTTGGTAACTTTCAGATTCGTACTCAACAAATTATGGCAATTTGGTTTGTTGTTGCTGTATTGTCAATTGTCTTGATGCCTTTTTTGGCTCCCATGCAGTTTTTGGTATTTACACCCGTAGTTGCATTCTATTGCGTGCATTTTTTTAACACTTTTCGCAAGCAATGGATGGCCGAATTACTTTTTTTGTTGCTTTTTGGTACAGTTGTCCTTTTTACCTACCAAGCGGTATATCCATCGTTACAAAGTGATGCCGTAACAACCTTAGACAACCTGCGCCTCAAACCAGCCAGTTTGCCCAAAGAAATTAGAGACAAACGCATCATTGTGTTAGGCGATGGAATGAGCGAATACCTCAACAACTACCCAGCTACGCCGTATCTCAACTGGAACCTGGCCACTTACGACTTGGAGAATTTAGATCGTTATGAGAATGTAATTAATATCTTGAAAAATTTTGAGCAAGACCCGCCTGAATACATTATTGACCGCCGTAACATTGTCCCTAAACTTTTTCAACGGATACCTGCGCTCTCACGCCGATACAAAAAAATCAGCGATAGCGTATATCAATACTCGGCACTTGCCAGCCGATAACTTTGCGAATGCTTAAACACACCCCATTTTAGACACCCGTGTGGCATGGCGACCGCCCTCAAACTCAGTAGTTAGAAAAATATCTACACAAGCAAAGGCTTCTGCTATTGAAATAAATCGGGCTGGCAGGCAAATAATATTGGCATCGTTATGCTGACGAATTAGTGAAGCTACTTCTGTATTCCAAGCCAAGCCTGCTCGTATGCCTTCGTGCTTATTTGCCGTAATTGCCACACCGTTTCCTGTGCCACAAACCAAAATCCCACAGCTGGCCGTGCCATTTTCTACGGCTGATGCTACTGGATGAGCAAAATCTGGATAATCTACCGATTCCGTAGTAAATGCGCCCAAATCTATTACTTCATACCCTTGGGCTTGAAGTTTAGTAACAATGGGTTGTTTATGCGAAAACCCAGCATGGTCGCTGCCAATGGCTATTTTTTTAGACATATTTAGGGGAAATTTAGATAAATTGTAACAATTCCTTGAAAATAATCGTTAATTGCTTCCATCTACTTCAGTAGCGCAAAGGTAACGAATGTTATGATATGGGACTTATTTTTGAAGCGTGAGCCAGAAAATTGAAGTGGATTTGTACAATTTTATACAATCTATTAATGACAACATTATGAATGAGAACGGAGGATTACATGTCGAGCAAGACCATAAAATCAGAGAGGCGTTTCAAGATAGGGATTGGAACGAGATAAAAAGCGCAGATTCTTGGGCTGTATTTAAAATTATGGCGGAATTTGTGGAGGGGTTTGAGAAAATGGCTAAAATAGGCCCTTGCGTTTCTATATTTGGCTCGGCTCGTACCAAGCCCGATAATCCCTACTATCAAGTGGCCGAAGAAATCGCTTTCAAGCTGGTAAAGCACGGCTATGGCGTTATTACAGGTGGAGGTCCTGGTATTATGGAAGCTGGTAACAAAGGTGCAAAAAGTGCAGGAGGTAAGTCGGTAGGGCTTAACATTGAGCTGCCTTTTGAGCAACGCCCCAATGCCTATGTAGATACAGACAAGAGCATTGATTTTGACTTCTTTTTTGTCAGAAAGGTGATGTTCGTTAAGTATTCACAAGGGTTTATTGTGATGCCAGGAGGCTTTGGTACGCTCGACGAACTTTTTGAAGCACTTACCCTAATCCAAACACACAAAATTGGTCGTTTCCCAATTGTATTGGTGGGCAAAACCTTTTGGATTGGTCTATTAGACTGGATAAAATCAACTATGTTAGGCGAAAAAAACATCAATGCCGACGACTTACATCTTATCAATGTGGTAGATACCGCCGACGAAGCCGTTAAAGTAATTGATGAGTTTTATAATAAGTATTTGTTGAAGCCTAACTTTTAAGAGGAGAAGTGCTAAGTATTTAGCACTTCCCTACTATAAAGGCGATAAGTTATCACAGAAATTTAATTGTTGTTATGCGGCAACAGTTTTGGGCTTGGCGATGTGACGGATTCATACCACTCAGATATAGCACAAAAGTTTAAACAAAGAACCTCACTCTCCATTACGAAAAACCGCTGTTAGCACTTGTTTTTTCTCTCTCGTTAGTAAGTTTCTGTATATTTTTTAAAGCTGTCAAGAATTGCTTGCCAACCATTTTTTTGCAGTTCCAATGAGTTTTGTGTTTCTGCATCAAAAGTCACAACTACTTCGGTCGTATTATTGTCGCCTTTAAACAAAACTTCTGCTTGTCTTCCGTCTGCCATTGTGTAAACAATTTTTTCGTTCAACACAATTTCATTGTAAACTGCTTCAAAGTCAAACCCAAAACTTCCGTCCTTTGCTTCCATTCGTGCAGTATATTTACCTCCAACGTTTAAGTCGTTAGTTGCAGATGGACAATGCCAACTTGGATCTGCAAAATTCCAATTAGTAATATGTTTAGGTTGAGTGTAAAAGTCCCAAACTTTTTTAGTGCCAGCATTTACGGTTGCAGTTACCTTTATTTTGTTGCTCATTAATAATTGCTCTAAGCCATTTAATGTCATAGTAAACCCTTCTTTGAAGCCCATTTCAATCATTTGCTCCATTCTTTCAAGCGAATCGTTGTAAATAGTAATGCTTACTTTTGTATTTTCGTTTTGCTCTGTAAAAGTTAAATCCCAATTAGAGCCTGGTAAAGAAGGGTTTTCATCTTTATCAGCAAAAGCGTTCAAATATTTGAAATTGGTTTTTGGGGTAATGGAGGTGTATTTCTGAATGGCATAGTGTTCTTGGCCTTCGGGGCTAACCATTGCGTAAAATCGCTTACCGCCTACCTTAAAATCCATTTCCTTTGTTT
The DNA here is from genome assembly GCA_044228045.1 of Spirosomataceae bacterium. GTDB lineage: Bacteria > Bacteroidota > Bacteroidia > Cytophagales > Spirosomataceae > JAXLVB01. The sequence continues at coordinate 7,790 of JBGAVQ010000032.1, read as the reverse complement.
TTGATACATAAGGCTTGGGTGCCCACCATTGGTCAAGGATTTCTTGTTTTGTAAATGCGTCCCAAACTAATGAAAGGTCGGCAGCAAATTCTCTGTTTACAAAAACAGTTTTTGTTGTTTTGTCAACTGTGAACTCAAATAATAGATTATTCATTTTTTTGTTTTTTAATTGTTAATAATACTTGGTCAAGTTGGTTGAAACGTGTTTCCCAAATTTTTCTGAACTGTTCGAGCCATTTGTCAATCTCCTTCATTTTGTCGATTTCAAGTGAGTAATAAATTTCTCTACCTTGATATTCCTGTTTTACGAGTTCGCACTCGGTTAAAATGCGAAGATGTTTTGAAACGGCTTGTCGGGTTGTGTCGAAGTGTTCGGCAATGGCGTTTGGTGTCATTGCCTGCAAAGCAATTAAGACAATGATAGCTCGTCTTGTCGGGTCTGCAACTGCTTGAAAAACATCTCTTCTCATTTTGGTTTTAGTTTATTGTGAAACCATTTGGTTGCAAATATATACGCAACTATTTGGTTTCGCAAATTTATTTTCACTTTTTTTGAAAAATGTCAGAAAGTCGGACTGAGTTGTCCGTTTGGTTGGTCGTCCTAAAATTGGTGATAGCAGCCTTATACATGCAAAAAGGCCCTCACTGTTCAGTGAGGGCCTTTTTGTATTGTACTTAATTGTTATCGCTTTTTGCGCTTATCAACTATCGGAGCCAATTGCACACTACCTGACTTGCGGTCAAGCATCAAGTCATACTTGGTTTCTTGTGCACTAATTCCTGTTTGACCAGCAGTAGTACGCTTAACTGTATAGCGGTAGCGAGTGTATTTCTTAGTAGGAATTGGCTTGTCAGCAGGCCATTGAGTTAAGTTTTCCATGGTGCTTACAAAACCATCGGCACACTTACCAGCAGCTTCTTTGCGGTCAATTACTACCCAACGGTAGCCTTCTTTGTCAAGTGTATCCACAGGACAAATACAACCTTCGCAGTCGCCAGTTGATTTGCCGTATTTCACTACCGAACGCTTGTATTTTACTAAGCCTTCGATGGTTGCTACCACATTACAAGCCTCAATAACTGTTTCTTTCTCCACAGTTACTGGAGGAATGAGGTTTTTCACTCTATCAATGGTTTCGTTGAGGTTTTCAACTACAAAACTCTTCATAGCCACTTCACTCATTGATTCATCACACTTGTTTGAGCAGTTAGCATGAACTGTATAATAATAGAAAGTAGTTGTAGTAGGAACAGGCTCGTTAGCAGGCCATCCAATAGAAGTTAAGGTTGTGTTAGGCAGTTCATACACCATTTGAGTGCCTGTTGGTGTTTTCTTAAACAAACGGAAGGTATAAGACTCAATACCATTAACAGCACCACCACCATTCCAGCTAAACTTGGTCGCACGCACATCAGCAGATTTTCCATCTTTGTCCGTCATTACACCGTCTTTAATGTAGAATGGTCCAACTTCGCCTTCTAAAACAGGCTTATCGCAAGCCAACTTAGCAGGAGGAGCAAGTGGGATAATTTTCTTGTTATCAAACTTGTATGAGCCACCCAAACCAAATGTATAAGCACCAAACAAACGATCAAAAGGACGCATAATGGCATCTTTACCAGTAGTCCAATACTCAGAGTTAGTATTAGATAAGTTGGCAACAGGGCCAATTGACCAGTTATCTGTCAAGCGATACATCAGGCCGATATTGGCATAATAGCCCCAGTACATCACCTTATCACTGCCAAAAGCAGCCCGAATGGTTTGGCCGTCTCTTAGTGAGTAAGCACCCACAACACCTGGATCCATGCGGAACAAGCCACCTTTGAAGCCTAAGTCAGCATAGAATTTCTGACCTATCGGAAGTGATAACACAGGGCCTAACACCAGATACATTGATTCGTACCCTTTGTAAGGGAAGAAACCAACTTGATTGGCTGATAGACCATGTCCATTTTGTGCTAATGTAATCATGTCAGCTTGGTGACGTTTTTTGTCCACACCAGCTAAGGCATAGCCAAACGTACCACCTAAGCCAAACACTTTAGTAATAAAGTAATCAGCACCAATGTTGAAATACCCACCTGGATTCATGTAGAAGGTATTGTCTTTGGCACCAAAGCTACCACAATAAGGAAAGTACGGCCCAACCGACGCATTTAACCGAAGTCCTTTCCGTGGGTTTTTGTCTTTGATAATCGCAAAAGGTTGTAGTGGATCTTCGCAGTTTTGCTGAATCTCGGCTACACCACCTTTGATTTTGGTTTTTACTTGTTCATACTCACTTTGTTGGAGCGTATCAAGCGTAGTAATTGTTTTAAAATTCTTTTTGATGCGGTATAACTGTTCGTTAGACCAGTCAGCTACTTTGTATGCAGAAGAGCGTCGAGTTGTGTCTTGTGCCAAAGCAGACTGGAAGCAGAATGTAACCAGCAATACAAATGAGAGTAGGGTAAAATGCCGTTTTTTCATGGGTAGAAAAAGGGTTGTTTATACTATTAAGGTGCAAATAAATGTGTTTTCTGTCGGTATTTGTGTCTAATTAGACGATTTTTTTTTTAAAAGTCAAACTTTTTTATCGAACGGTATCAAAAAAAACTTAATTCCAACGCACTGCTAAGGTAATACTTTTTTGTGAATCTACCATGCAGAATCGGATTATACGTTTGGAAAACAAGCAAAAAATGACTTTATTTGTACTTTAATAGGGTATTTGTGGCGTTTTTCTAAGAAGCTATTGAATTTTCCCATTAATTTTTAAAAAGGCTTAGTCAAGAAAATTAGCCAATAGAAAAGGCTATTTATTAAACTTGACTCGTTAAAATTTTAACTTATCGTAATCTGAGTTTAAGCGCATGATTGAGGAAACGCAAAGCAGTAGCACTGGTAACATTATTCCAATCAACATTGAAGACGAAATGCGTGGCGCATACATTGATTACTCAATGTCTGTCATAGTATCTCGTGCCTTGCCCGATGTTCGTGATGGTCTCAAACCTGTACACCGCAGGGTGTTGTTTGGGATGTCAGACTTGGGGGTTAATTACAACAAAGCACATAAAAAATCAGCACGTATTGTAGGGGAGGTATTGGGTAAATATCACCCACACGGCGATGCGTCTGTTTATGACACCATGGTACGCATGGCGCAAGATTGGTCTTTGCGGTATCCTTTGGTGGACGGACAAGGTAACTTTGGTTCCATAGATGGTGATTCGCCTGCCGCCATGCGTTATACCGAAGCCCGATTTAAGCGCATTGCTGAGGAAATTCTGGCCGATATCAATAAAGATACGGTTGATTTTCAGCCAAACTTTGATGATTCTCTCGAAGAACCATCAGTAATGCCCGCCAAATTGCCCAATTTACTTATCAATGGCACATCGGGTATTGCCGTTGGGATGGCTACCAACATGGCACCACACAACCTTTCGGAAGTTGCGGATGGTATCGTGGCGTATTTAGAAAATCCCGAAATCACCATTGCTGAATTGATGCAGTTTATTCTGGCACCTGATTTTCCAACAGGTGGAACTATCTATGGCTATACGGGCGTAAAGTCGGCGTTTGAAACAGGTAGGGGCAGAATTGTAATGCGTGGTATTGCCACATTTGAAACAACCAAAACTGGTAAGGACCAAATTATAGTTTCAGAAATACCCTATTTGGTAAACAAAGCGGCAATGATTGAAAAGATTGCTGATTTAGTAAACGAAAAGCGGATAGATGGTATTTCGGAAATACGAGACGAGTCGGACAGACAAGGGATGCGGATTGTGTTTGACTTGAAACGAGATGCTATTCCGAACGTGGTGCTTAATAACCTATATAAGTATAGCCAATTACAGTCGTCGTTTGGGGTTAATAATGTAGCCTTGGTAAAAGGCCGCCCCATGACGCTTAATCTAAAAGACATGATTCATTATTATGTGGAGCATCGTCTGAATGTGGTTGTACGACGAACCAACTACGATTTACGAGAAGCAAAGAAACGAGCACACATTTTGGAAGGCTTATTGATTGCCTTAGACAACCTCAATGCTGTTATCGAACTGATTCGTGCCTCACGAGACCCCGAAGTTGCCAAAAACGGCTTGATAACCAATTTTAATTTGACTGAGATACAGGCAAAGGCTATATTGGAACTTCGCTTACAACGCCTTACTGGTCTGGAAAGAGATAAAATAGTAAACGAATACCAAGAACTCCAGAAGCAAATCACAGATTTGGAGGATATTCTTAGTAATGAACCTCGCCGTAGAAGCATTATCAAAGAGGAGGTCCTCGAACTAAAAGCACGATATGGCGATGCCCGGCGTACTCGCATTGAGCATTCGGACGAGGAGTTTACGATGGAAGATATGATAGCAGACGAAGAAATGCTCATCACCATCTCAAATCAGGGATACATCAAACGAACACCATTGGCTGAGTATCGTACGCAGGGTAGGGGAGGCGTAGGCTCTCGGGGTGTAGCCACCAAACAAGATGACTACGCCGAACACGTATTTATGGCAACTATGCATAATTACTTGTTGTTCTTTACCGAAAATGGTAAATGTTTCTGGCTAAAAGTGTATGCAATTCCAGAGGGTTCTAAAACCTCAAAAGGAAGACCTATTCAGAACATTATTAATATAGAATCTGGTGACAATATCCGTGCGGTAATCAATGTTAAGACATTGTCTGACCAAGACTATATTGACAATAATTATATAGTGATGTGTACCGAAGATGGTACCATTAAAAAGACCTCGCTCGAAGCCTACAGTCGCCCACGTCAAAACGGAATTATTGCTATTTCTATCAATGAAGGAGACCGCTTGCTCGATGTAGCCCTGACCAATGGCGATAACGATATTGTAATTGCCTCAAAAGCAGGACGTTCCGTTCGTTTTCATGAGAGTCGAGTGCGTCCGATGGGCCGTGGTGCAGCAGGGGTGAGGGGGATTACACTCGAAGACGAAGATTTTCCAGATAACAAAGTAGTAGGGATGGTTTGTATTAGTGACAAAGAGGCAACCCTACTGGTAGTATCGCAAAAAGGATTTGGTAAACGCTCAGACATAGAAGACTATAGAGTGACCAACCGTGGTGGTAAAGGCGTAACAACCCTTAAATTGACCGATAAAACAGGCTATTTGGTAGGTATCAAACAGGTTACGGACAATGATGACCTAATCATTGTCAATAAGTCTGGAATCACTATTCGGATTTTACTGTCTGAACTACGAGTGATGGGACGTAACACGCAGGGTGTTAAGTTGATACGCTTAAGTGAAACAGACGAAATTGCCTCAATTACCAAAATAACAAAGATAGAACGAGAAGAAGGGGAGGTAAGCGAAGCTCAAGAGTCATCATCAGGTGAAGAAAATACTTCATCTGAGCATACAGAATAGTTAAAAATCCTTAAATTTCAGGGGGAAGTCGTTACATCGGCCTTCCCCTCTCGTTTTAAGAGCATTACCAACGTCCTAATCCTAAATCCAAAACAGTAACAAACCAAAATTCTTATTACAGACATGAAAAAAATTGTGTTTTCTCTACTGGTCATCGGTGCTTCAACAGTGGGTACTTACGCACAAAATGACCCGATGGCTGCTGCCTTACGTCAGGCACTCGAAAAGTCAAAAAAAGATTCTGATGCTGCCATCTTGAACGAGAAGAATGCCATCAAAGCCAAAACATGGTTTACTCGTGGAGATGCTTATGTAGATGTTGCCTTAGATAATAGTGGCAAGCCGTCTTTGGATTCAATGGCTGCCATTACTGCCTACGAAGCCTATAAAAAATCCATTGAATTAGATACCAAAGAGGGCAAAGTTGGTTCGGTAGGTAAAGACGCTACGGCTGTTTTGAATAATACAGATGGAAAAGGGGAGAAGCTTTACGCTGGTTTAATGACCCAAGGAGCAGGTAAGTATCAAAACAAGAATTTTGTTGATGCTTATAAGCTAATGAGTATGGCAACAATGGTAAAAACCAAAGATACCACTGCTGTACTGTATTCTGGCATTGTGGCGCAACAAATGAAAAACAGTGATAAAGCCATTGAGAATTTTGAGAAATTTATTGCGCTTGGCGGAAAAGACCCCGGTATTTTTTATGCTCTTGCCAACGAGTATAAGAACAAGAAGATGGACGACAAAGCTATGGCAACCATTGAAAAAGCCATAGAAGTAAACCCAACAAATAAAGATCTGAAAGCTGAAAAAATTAACATGTTGCTGACTAGTGGCAAAAGCGAAGAAGCCATCAGCGGACTAAAAGCAATGGTTGATAAAGAACCAGGTAATATTCAAAATATGTTGAATTTAGCCATTCTTTACGATAATAGTGCCATGGGATATAATGATGAGATTCGTAAATTAAACGAACAATTAGCCCAGAGCAATACCTCAGACATCAAGAAGAAAATAGACACACAAAAAGATAAAATAAGTGCGTTTGAAGATGAAATGAAGCGCCTAAACGACAAGATTAAGAAAGACCCCAAAACAGCAGCCGCTTCGAAAAAACAACTTGCAGACGTAACTAAGATGCGAGATGATGAAAAGGCAAGATTAGACCAATACAGCGCAGAATTAGCCAGTAAGTCCCAGTCGAGTGTTAATGTTGATGAAGTTAATAAAAAAATTACAGAATTAACTCAAAAGCAAAACGAGCGCAAAGGTTTAGCTAAACAAACGTATGACAAAGCCCTGGCCATTGACCCAACTAATTACGATGCACTTTACAACATGGGCGTAATGCAGTTTAATGATGCAGTAGAAGTAAAACGCAAGGTAGATGGAATGGACATGGCAACTTACCAAAAAGAAGGTAAAGCGGTTGAAGCACAGGCCGTTACCAAATTTAAAGAAGCCATGCCATACTTTGAAAAAGCATGGGCCATCAAGAAAGAAGCTGATTTGAAACAGAATTTAGTCAGTCTGTATAACGTACTCAAACAAGCTGAGAAGACCGACGCTTATGACGCTAAATTGAAGGCGTTGGAGTAAACAAAACTCAATATTGAATAACAAAAAGGCACGCTTAATTTAAGCGTGCCTTTTTGTTTATGTATTATGAAATTGATAACCGCCAAAACTTAAATTGTATTTATTCCACTGGTTTATTGGTTGAAATATCGTTAGGTGAGCGGCAAATAGGGGTTTACAAAATATTTACTTAACATAATATAAATTATACAACAAAATAATCTTCGATAAAATGCCCTACAATTATTGATAAAATACCCTCGTGAAATGCTTAGCGAAGGGTCAGTTCGCCGAGGCGATTGCAAACTCTTCTTTCGATGTGTCGTTGGCGGTTTCCAACCGACGAGGCTAAGCCTGAACCAGCTCACAAATAAAAAGCGTTCTGAGAGACCCTCAGAACGCTTTTTACTTCAGATGATGTCTGACAAAAACTTAATACTGAATCTTTATAACTCTTTTAACGGCTTTCTCTTTGCCCGACTGCGCTTGAAGCATATACACACCACCTTGCAGCGAGGTTAAATCAAGCTCTGTTTGGTGTACCGTAGTTTCATTGTTCAACTGCCACTTACCGCTTGGTTGTCCCATGCTATTGAAAAGTTGTAACGACAACGGTCCTGCTTCTTTCAATTCTACTTCTACTTTAAGGGTATTAGTAACCGGGTTTGGATAGGCATTGATTTGCATATCAATAGACTGCGCATCATCTGCCGTTGCCATTCGAGTAGAAGATTTACTACAATCATATACATCAACATAAACCGTTGCCGTATAAACTTTGGCATTATAGGTTACCGAAAGCGTGT
>JBGAVQ010000402.1:0-3693 GCA_044228045.1 Spirosomataceae bacterium | reverse complement strand
AAAACCTACGTTATTAAGTGAGTTGACGGGTTTTAGGGTGGTAGTGTTAAAAAGTGTTCCGTCACGTTGTGTGCCAGAGAAAGACAGTCTTGCTGCAATTTTTTTGCTCAAAGGGCCTGTTATCGAAGCTTTGGCTTGTATGTAATTTAGATTGCCATAGCTTGTTTCAAAACTGGCACCAGGCGTAAAACTTGGGGCACGGGTGACAATGTTAAAAGTACCAGCGGTTGTATTTTTGCCATAGAGTGTTCCTTGTGGCCCACGAAGCACCTCTACTTGCTCAATATCAACAAAGTCAATGGCCGTAGCGGCTGGCCGGGCATAATAAACGCCGTCCACATAAAACCCAACCCCGGGGTCAATACCATCGTTGGTAAGCCCAAAAGACGAACCCAATCCACGAATATTGAGGGTTGTATTTCGGCCATTAGACGAGTAAAGTTGCACCGATGGGATGAGTTCTTTCAGGCGGTTTGGGTTGAAAGCACCGGCATCTTCGGCTGTTGCGCCACGTATAGCCGTTATCGGGATGGGGATATCCTGCATAGATTCTTGCCGCCGTCTGGACGACACAACCACGTCTTCGAGTTGATTTGTGTTTTCTTCGAGCGTGATTTCTACTTTGCTGTCGTTTATCACGACTTCTTTTTTGAGGTAGCCTATATAAGACAAAACAAGGGTAAAGGGTAGTTTTTGGCCTGTAATCAAATAAAACTCCCCGTTTGCGTCGGTCAAAGCACCGTTGGTTGTACCTTTTATGGATACAGAAGCACCAATCAAAATTTCTTTGTTGCGTGCATCTACCACCTTGCCCGATACCGTGGCATTGATGATGGGCTTGTCTTGGGCAGAGAGCATTAAGGGTAAAACAATGGCCCAGGTTCCTAAAATTGATGTTAAATTTTTGTTGACTTGAAAATAAGATGCACTGCTTAAACGCAAGTTAAATAAGTGTCTGGTAAATGATTTCATAGATGATTTGTTAAAGTATGCCGCAAAGATATACTTAATCTATATAATCTACCAAATTTATAGATTATTATTTTATTTCAAATAGATAAATCCTTGTTGTGAGAGACTTAGAAGCTATAGATTCCAGCCAGAATGTTGGTAGATTTGTGAATTTGATTAAAGTATGGACACATCACAACTGCAAGAAACATTGGAACTTAAACAGCTTCCAAATATTTGTTCGGAATGTTTGATGGAAAATAATCAATAGCATAACGTGCGTTTATTAGTAAGGAAACCACCTGATAAATTTGTTTTTCTGTCCGCTGAAATTGCCGAAGCAAGCCCATCATTGCATAGCTTATTGGGTTTACAGAAGGTATAAATGTTTCCCAGTCATAACCTTTACCCCAAATAAGCCCTTTTACCGTAATAGCTAAGTCAGCATTTTGCGAGACCAAAAATTTCAACATGTCTAAACTCTTATTGTCATCTTGGTTTACTGTATGAAAAATGGGTGTGTGGCCACCAAAACCATGATGGTCAACACCTGCTTTTGAGTTAATGTCCATGCCGTGCTTTACGAGAATTTTAGCACACGCTAAATGATTATACTCGGCACAGATATGAAGCAACGACGCTTCGTAAAGAGGGGTGAATGTACACTCATAAGAATACCGCTGTTGTAGTGCTAACTTGTTGTCATTCAATGCATTGTCAAGGGCTTGTGAGTCGTCCAGTAAAACAGCTAATAACACGTTATCTTCAAACGCCAAGCCATAATCCACAAATGTTTTGATACATTTTTTGAATAATGGCCCCCGTGTGTACATATTGATAAGGCTATCAATAAGCGGCTTACCGCCAATGGTATCATTCGGATTAACACCATTCTCAAAACACTCTTTTATCCCTTCAACATCATGAAGTTCAAAGCCAATGATAATTTTTTGTAGATAGTCCATTTGTTTAGAAGGAAATGTATTTTGTAAGCATGGTCTAACATTTTGCTTGGGCTATTGGTCACAAACCTTAACCAATAGTAAATTTACATATTTACTGCACTCAATATTGCTTTTTAACAGGGTAAATAGCCTCATTTGATGTGTTAATGTCAAAATCATGCTTTACCAGTAGTGGTGGGTGAGCCATAAATTTTGGCGTTTTGCCTACAGCAAAATATTTGTATTTGGTTTAAGATTTCGCTAATTTCACTTTTGAGATTAGTCGTCTTGCTTATGTTCAAAATTGTTGGTTCTTACTCCCCTACCACAATGCCACTAAAAATAATGCTTATTTTTTTAAGCTGTATCCTATGTTTGTCGTGTAGTAAAAAGGGTGACGACCTTATGGCAGACGTAGAAACCGTACTTGACGAGGCTGGAAGCAATAGAGTTGAGCTTGAAAAAGTACTGGCTTATTATGGTAAAAAACCGAAAGATTCGCTCAAATTGAAAGCAGCCTATTATTTAATTGCTAACATGAAAGGGGTTTATTATTTGAAATCACCCTCTTTTGAATCATTCTCTGGTGTTTTTACCAAACTGGCAGCCTACGACGGCAAATTGACGCTGTCGAAGCTGCAGTTCAAAAATAAAGAAATAAGGCGCAGAAAATTTGATGAATTATGGGAAAACCATGAACGCCAAGTTGGGAAACCCAATCGCATAGGCTTTATGGATTATACCGATGCCGAAACGATGTCGGCCAGTATGCTTATCGAAAACATAGAATACGCTTTTAAAGCCTGGGATTTCCCGTGGTCTAAGCACTATACTTTTGACCAGTTTTGTAAGTTTATTCTGCCCTATCGTTATGGCAACGAGGCCCTAACCCCTTGGCGAGCGTATTATTTCAAAAAACTCAGCCCTGTGGTTGATAGCCTACGCAATCAAAATAACCCCTTGGTGGTTGCTCGAGCTATTAATGACTGGCTTGCCATTGACTATTGGGGAAGTTTGCATCTAAAAGATTACCCAAGAGGCATGCTCAAGCCAATAGATTTGCTTACGGGCAGAATCGCCGGTATTTGCAATGACCAAGCAGGGCTGGGCAGTAGTGTAATGCGAGCGATGGGCATAGCTACCTCCAAAATCATGATTCCTACTTGGGGCACTCATCGCTCGGGACATGAAGTGAGTGCTGTGTTAGATACCGCTGGCAAATGGTTTCATTTTCATGCAGGCGACGGCCCCATCAAAGACCCCGCCCCTAAAATATCAGCCCCAAAGCTATTTCTACAAACATTCAATGGCAACTACCCCAATGTCCCTTTTCCGGTTTCCAAAGCATTTGATTTTAACTATCTGAATGGTTTCACTGACGTTACTGACCTATACAACACCACAACCGATATTACCATCAAACTTACCACACCGCAGCCCAACGATAAATACATGTACCTGTGCACCTTTGGTAACCCCAATTGGAAACCAGTCTATTTTGCTCAAATCAAAAACAATCAAGTCACATTCAAAAAAATGGGGATAAACATGATTTATCTTCCTGTTTTTAATGATGCGGGTAAGGTGATTCCCTGCGGACCTGCCCTTAGGGTTGATAGCGTTGGTCGTCTAACGCAACTAATACCCAAAGCCAGTGGTAGCTTTGACTATACTTTTGTAAGAAAATCTACAGAGAGTATTCGCACCAAAGCAAGTCGTTCTAACGCACTCAAAGAAGGGCGGTTTCAGGCTGCTAACCAAAAAGATTTTTCGGATGCCAAAGACATTTATAGGGTAG
>JBGAVQ010000401.1:0-3699 GCA_044228045.1 Spirosomataceae bacterium | reverse complement strand
ACAATCCATAACCGAAATACTTGTCCTTCTACTTGAATGAGTCCAGAAGCGTGTCCTTTTTTGAGTACCCTTTTCTGTAACTGGGTGTATGATAAATTACCAATGAGGTTATGTTTGTACATACCTTGTCGAATTCGACAAGTAAAAGACATTTCGTTCTTTGACAATTTTTGTGGTCATGTAAAATTTAAGAGGACTCTAAGCCTCATGTGTTCAAAATTAGGTATTCCAAAGGATATTCTTTTGACATATCGGATAAGGTTGTTTAAGCCTTCCGTTGCGGCGTTAGTTAGTTTATTTTCAGCGAAATTAGCGATGAGTATTTGCCAATTTTTGAGGGTTTTGAGAAACTTGCCAATGGCAGGTAAAGCCAGTTGAGAGCTTTCTTTATGCCAGATGTCTAATTGTTGATTAAGCCACAGGGCATTAGGGGCAATATCAAAGAGATGATTAAACTGATTTCTAAGAGTAACTAACTCCTCTAAAAGTGGGCTTTCTTAAAAGCATCATCAAGTTTTTGTTGCTGTTGGAGGTCAATTTTAGACTTGAAAAGAACCCATTTAATGTCTTTAAAGACTTCTTGTTGGGGGTGTTCTTTACGCAAAGTTTTGCGATAGGTATCTAAGGTATGGTTAAGGGCTTTGACAACATGAAAACGATCTATGGTAATACTGGCATTAGGGAAACAAGCCTGACAAGCAAGAATATAGGGTTCCGCACGGGCGGCCCCGCCAAATATCGCAACTCACTGCCTTAATTTGTTGGCAAAACCCTTGACTAAGTGCTTGAAAATGAGCAATTATTGTTTCCTTTTTTCGATTAGGTAGTATATCTAATTGCTCATTAGTATCTAAATCTGTCAAGACACAGCAATAGTCCGATTTGCCTTTGGTGGGCTATCTCATCTATGCCTAAACGACTAACTTTTGCATATCGCTCACGAAGATTTAGTACTTTTCGTCCTTCTTCGTATCGGACCGCCGATGCGGTATATTCTTTCAACAGTTTTGCTGTGGTAATTTAATAAAGCACCAACCTCAGTAAATGGTTGCTTTGAACAGTTCAGAAATATCCATTTTGCCTGTCGTTTAGTATAGCTTTTGTTAGGCTCAACCCAGTCAAAGTCTTCCGTAAAATAGCGCAACCCAGACAGACGTAGTTCTTAACCCGAATATGAAGCCACACTTCCCGATTGAGTATATTCAAATCTCGTACTTGGCGATGACTGTATTGGTGTATTTGAGTCGTTGATTGCTGACAATGAGGACATATACCAGTAGAATGATCTTGGTAGCAGTGCAAAATGATTTGAGTAGGTGTTTTTTCAACGCCTTCTACTCGAACTTTACTCAGTTCTAATAATTGTTCGTAAAACATATTTTCGCTCATATCACTAACTTACCACAAAAATTGTCAGAGTACCAATAAATCAAAATCTATGGATTGGCGATGCCCAATCTGTAAGGCAATTGCTGTACCTCCAACTAAGTAAAATTCTTTTGAAAAACTTTTAACAAATGGCAAAATTGCTTTTTGTTCAACGGATAGAATATTGGGGAACATGACGATTAAAGTAGAGGCGAAAAAAATTTTCGACTTCTGGTAAATAATTGTGTCTTTGGCTTTTTTGAGTGCTATCAAAAAAAATTGAGGCTGTTTTTTCTAATCCTAAAAGCTGGAAAAGTTCTTGCGTGTCTTTTAGTGAACCATAATTCAAGATGGTTTCTACCAAAAACGTTTCACTAATAGAATCCCGTTTTTGGGGACTAACAGACCAAAATAAGTCATAGTGATTTTGAATATAGTTTTGATAGTCAGACATTTACTGCTATTTTTATTTAAAATTAAGAAACAAAATCTATTTTTAAAAGTAAAAGTTTCACTGATTCAATTAAATAGTTCAAAACCCCCTTACCATAAACCCGCCATCCACGGCCAAGTTCTGACCGGTCAAATAAGAAGCCGCAGGCATACAATAAAATGCCACAACTGAGGCTACTTCCATGGGTGTACCTATTCGCTTCATGGGTGTATGCACAATCACTTCATTCATAAATTCTTCGTTACCCAGCACGCCAGCAGTCAGTGGGGTGTGAATATACCACGGACAAACGGCGTTGATCCGAATATTATCACCAGCCCATTCCATTGCCAAGTTACGAGTCATTTGGCTGAGGGCGGCTTTGGTCATGCCATACGCAACGCCTGAGCGAATGTGGGTTAGTCCTGCTACTGATGCAATATTTACAATGGCTGCATCAGTTGAAGCCTTCAAGAGTGGGTAGCAGTGCCGAGTGAGTGAAACGGCTGAAAATAAATTGGTCTGAAACAAAAACTCAATGTCTTCATCGGCATAATCCACCAATTTTTTCCGAATGTTTGTACCTACATTATTGACCAAAATATCTAATTTCCCCCAGCGAGCATCTACCACTGACACCAAACGGTGTACTTCTTCTTTTTTGCTTAAATCAGCTGCCCAAAATGTATAATTGGCGTTCTGCTGCAACAAACGATTGGTTTCATCAAACTGGGGATTTCGGGCAACGGCCAGAACTTCTGCACCTAATTCGATGAATAATTGACTGATAGCCAAACCGATACCTTTGGTTGCTCCAGTCACAAGGGCTTTTTTGCCACTTAACGTAAATAGGTTTGTCATTTTGAGGAAAGTGTTTTAATTCGTGAAATAAACAAAAGCCTTGCTCAATATGAAGCCTACATTGATTTTTTTGTGGATTGTGGTTTATTTGGCTGCTTGTAACGAATCCGATCATTTTGAAAAAGACAAAATGCCAAGTAAATCACCTGCAAATGCGGTTTTTTCTAATGGAATGGCATTGTCCATTTATGACACAAATAATTTTAGGGCTGTAAAAATGGAATTTGACTTGCGAGGGATGAATCGTAACACTTATGAAAAGCCTAATCACCTCATGCGATTCGTGGAAGAGATATTTCCTGTCAATTTAAAGAAACATAAGTCCGAAAACATAAAAGATTTTTTAGCAAAAAGTGGTTTTTTAGTGCGCCCTTGGGTGTTAGAAGTTAATAGTCAGGCCGACTTGATTGATGAAGCAGATGCACGGTATCAAGAATTTGTTTCAGCCAATAAAAATCATATTTATATAAACCAGTTTCGTCGGTATGGAGCCACAGTTATGCTGCGGGACTTTGATTTACTTCATGTTTCCACAAAAAAGGAAATAAAATTATCCCGCTATTACCTAAATGAGCTACTTCAGGCTAAAAGCCTAAATTTTGGACTTTACTATCACTCTATCAAACAATTATCGCCATATCTAACTGCTGCTGAAAAAACAAGGCATAAGGATCAAATCCTGAAATTATCGAAAAATGCTACATTGAATGTCAATATAATACTGGAACAAGAAGCCTTGCAACAAGAAATAGCAATGACCAAAGCCATGTTTGAAAAAATGGCAAATCGTGCCAAAGATGGAAAAGAACGAGCTTTGTTTTTAGAAAAAGCAAGTCGGACTGACAGTGTAGTCCGCAAACGAACCACAGACTTTTTAACTAATGAAAATCAAGTAAATAGCCTATATATCAGGAAGTTGGTGGATTTGTAAAAAAACGTCGGCGAGGGGTTTAACCTCGCCGACGTTGTAAAACTAAATCGAAGCTCTTAGGGTAACCACAACATTTCGCCCTGGGCTACTTAGCCCCGAGGCAAAC
>JBGAVQ010000400.1:0-3700 GCA_044228045.1 Spirosomataceae bacterium | reverse complement strand
GGGTATATACTGCAAAGAAGGCCGAACGCTTTACATAAACATAAATTACAACTGCCATATAAGTACGAGCAATGAGCGTAGCCACGCCGGCGCCGTTGAGCCCCCACTTCGGAAAAAACCAGATGCCATTGATTAGTAAATGATTAAGTGCAATATTTACCAAGACTGCACTCAGCGTAATGACCATGGCGACTCGAGTTTGAGAAAGCCCATCGCTCAATTGCCGTGTAGCCAAAAACAGAAACATAGGAATAATAGAAGTAGTAATAATCCACAAATAGGGCACAGCTAAGGCACTCACCTTGGGCGACTGACCAAGCCATTGGAATTGGAGCGACAACAAAAAAATGATAACACCACAAACTAAACTCGAAAGCAACGCTACTCTATAACTGACATGGTGTAAACGGCTGACTTCTTGTTGATTACCCTGCTCATGTGCTTTTGAAACCATGGGCGCAATTACGCCTAAGGCATTAATGCCCAGTACTGCAATGGTAATGTAAATGCCATTGGCAATGCCGGCTGCATCGAGGGCAATTTTGGCATCTACCTCTATGTGTCCAACCTGAATAGTATCAGCCACGCCCATAAGCATAATGCCCAATTGACCAAAAATAATAGGAAGTGCTAAACGGAAGGTGGTTTGGATTTCGGAACGATAAAGGCGGTATAATGATTGCATAATGAAGTGGTTTGTAGCAAGCCAACAAGCAAATGAACGCAAATTGTTCCGAACCTGTAAGTAATTGAGCTACTTATGCGAGTTTTTAAGTGGTTTCTTATGTCTAATTTCTTTTGTCTTTCTACTTATTACTATATTTGCCCCAAACCTAACCTATCTTCCCTTGAAAGAATACGGCAGCAATGTCCAGAAACTTGTGGACTATCTCATTACGGTTCAAGACCGAGAAAAACGCACCCGGTATGCTTACTTGCTCGTAGAACTAATGCGGCAGGTGCATCCCAACATGAAAGACAACCAAGACTATTACAATAAGCTCTGGACAACCAAGACTATTACAATAAGCTCTGGGACGATCTGTACATCATGTCAGGGTTCAAATTAGACGTGGACAGCCCGTTTCCGCCACCAGGCGAAGAATCACTTGGCAAAAAACCCAAGACTGTTCCGTATAATACCCATAATTTAAAGTTTAGGCATTACGGACGGAATCTCGAATTACTCATTGAAAAAGCCTCTGTTACAACCTCGCCCGAAGAACGCTTGGCGTTTACAGCTTACATTATCCGCATGATGAAAAGTTTTTACCAAACTTGGAATCGAGACAATGTAGAAGAAAAGGGGATTTTTCAGCAAATTAGTGAAATATCGGGCGGAGTACTCAACGACGAACTCGAAATTTTGCGTCATGGTGGAATGGTAGATGCCGTACCTCGTGACCGTTACAATGCCAACTATTCGGGAGCCAATCGCCCGACTTTTCAAGTTAATAATAACCCACCGGCAAACATGGGGAACAACAATAACAATCGCCGTAATAATTTTAATAACCCCAATAACCGGAACAATCCGAATAATCGGAACAACAACAACAATAACAACAATCGAAAGAGGAGGTAAGGGTTTGATTCTTACAGGTTTGATAGTATTTTAAGTTTCGATGAAACCAGATAGAAAATGTAACAAAAGTAGTGAGCCTATTCTTTCATTAACTCATTGATTACACCGAATCTACGATTTCTATTATTCACTCATTACGAATTTATGGCATCATTCAAAGTAACCGGAGGGTTATCACTCAAAGGCGATATTATTCCGCAAGGGGCCAAAAACGAAGCCTTGCAAATTGTGTGTGCGGTGTTACTTACCAAAGAACCCGTAACCATTCATAACATCCCCAATATACGAGACGTAAACCAACTCATTGACCTGCTGGGCGATATGGGCGTAAAGCGTACTCGATTGAGCGAATCATCGTATCGGTTTCAGGCCGATGATGTGCACTTAGACTACTTAGAGTCAGAAACTTACAAGCAAAAAGCTGCTGCTCTACGTGGCTCTATCATGCTATTGGGGCCGACCTTGGCTCGATACAAAAAAGGCAAAATCCCTCGGCCCGGGGGTGATAAAATTGGTCGCCGCCGATTAGACACGCACTTTTTGGGTTTTGAGAAGTTAGGCGCACGTTTTGACTACGATGCCGAAACGGGTTATTACCAAGTAGATGCTTCTAACCTCAAAGGCACGTACATGTTGCTGGACGAGGCTTCGGTAACAGGTACGGCCAATGTGCTGATGGCAGCAGTGATGGCCGAAGGTATCACTACTATTTATAATGCTGCTTGCGAGCCATACTTGCAGCAACTCTGTAAAATGCTGGTACGAATGGGTGCCAAAATTGGTGGCATTGGTTCTAATCTGCTCACTATTGAAGGCGTAAGCGAGTTGCATGGTACAGAACACACCATGCTGCCCGATATGATTGAGATTGGATCATTCATTGGGTTAGCCGCCATGACCCAATCAGAAATCACCATCAAAAACTGTTCAATTCCAGATTTAGGGGTTATCCCCTCAACATTTCAGAAATTGGGGATTCAGATGGAGTTTCGGGGCGACGATATTTTTATTCCGGCACAAGATCATTACGAACTAGAAACCTTCATTGATGGCTCGATGCTCACCGTGGCCGATTCGCCTTGGCCCGGCTTCACCCCAGACTTGCTGAGTATTGTATTGGTCACAGCTATTCAGGCCAAAGGCACTGTGTTGATTCACCAAAAAATGTTTGAAAGCCGCCTCTTCTTTGTGGATAAGCTCATTGAGATGGGTGCTCAAATTATCCTCTGCGACCCACACAGGGCTACTGTGGTAGGCATGAATCGTGAATTGCAACTGCGAGGAATCCGCATGACTTCGCCCGACATCAGGGCAGGGGTGTCGCTACTCATTGCTGCTATGTCGGCTCGGGGGACGAGTATTATTGACAACATCGAACAAATAGATCGAGGCTACCAAAACATTGACACTCGCCTCAATGCCATTGGTGCAGATATTGTTCGCTTGTAAAGTAAAAGGATAAAAAATAACAATAAGAAAGCATTGGTTTAAATCAATGCTTTTTTTGATGAAGTAAAAAAAAACCGTTTGAGAAGTTAATTTTACCATTCAGAAAATATTAGCTTGATTTTGGAACAAATTGACAGAATTTCGACCGAAATATTTCTGTTTTCAGCTATTGAAAAAATAAACCTGTCAAGCCATTCGGTGGTATTATTTAATAATTTTCTTACCCTAATTGACTTACGATTTACGACCATTCTCTATGAAAGCCCTTATTGTAGATGACGAGCGGTTGGCTCGAAACGAACTAAAACGCTTACTGGATAATTTCCCAAAAATCCATGTAGTAGGCGAAGCCTCTAATGCCGACGAAGCCATTCAGCTGATTGATGAGCTGCAACCTGATATACTTTTTTTGGATATTCAGATGCCGGGCAAAAATGGTTTTGAATTATTAGAATCCTTAGAAGGACACGTTCCAGAAGTGATTTTCACCACTGCTTACGACGAATACGCCATCAAAGCTTTTGAGTTTAATGCGCTCGACTACTTGCTCAAACCCGTTGAATTACAGCGCCTTAGCGATGCAGTGCATCGGGTAGAGGAAGAACTACACCAACAGTCGTTAGAAAAACGGGAGAAAGAAGATGGAGTTCCACGTAGTTTGCTGGG
>JBGAVQ010000399.1:0-3701 GCA_044228045.1 Spirosomataceae bacterium | reverse complement strand
ACAGGGTATAAGATTAAATCCCAGATTGGGTTCTACCCATGCGACCCCATAAAGTGCTTATACCCTGCTTAACAGCCAGTAAGTAAACTTACGGGTTTCTTTGTTTTGTTCAATCATACAAATCTAAAGGCGACCCCGTCTGAACTGCCAACAGCATGACAAGTTTAGCACTGCCTTAGCATTAATAGAATTATTGGTGTATCTATCCAAATTTTAAACCTGCGTAATACAAGTTCTCAATACAAAAGAACCAAGAAATTAAAGTTTGAATAACAAAATGAAAGACTTCTTTACCCCTCGTATAGCAACTAACGGTTTATTGACCATTTTGTCACTCGTCATCGTGTTTCATTTGCTCATACTTTTCAGTATCATACCATTTGAAATTGTGTGGGGCGGCAGGCTAAAAAATGTTTCTGAAATGCGTCGGTTCGAAGGCATTTCAATTGCCCTCAATGTATTGATGTTAGCGATAGTAGCTATTTACGCTGGTTTTTTGAAGATAAAGCTTCATCAAAACATCCTTAAAATTGCCTTTTGGGGCATGTTTGTTTTGTTTTTATTCAATACCATAGCCAACTTATTTGCCTTGAATAACCTCGAAACCATTATATTCACGCCATTAACAGCCTTGTTAGCACTGTTTAGCCTTCGGTTGGCCTTAACCAATTAACTGCCCATCAAGCACGAGACCAATTCATAAAAAGAAGTGTTGGTTATTGATGACCAACACTTCTTTTTATCACTATTTCTTTCGCAACACACCTGCCGATACCAACGAAATCAATAAGCCCACAGGCAGAGGTTCCAACAAAGTAAGCGCAAAAATGAGAAAAGGATTTTTGTACCACTCCTTCATTTGGTTAACATCGGCCAATGTTTTGGTCAGTTCGGCTTTGCTGGCACCCGTAGCTTCGGCTTTTTGAACGCAATAAGCAGCGTAATCGTCCATGAAGGTTGGGATAAAATTGTAGTAAATCACTAACCACGCCAACGAATACACTATGCAAGCAATGGCGGTAATCCCCAAGCCTATAAGCAAGCCTTTGCCAAAGGTAATCATGCCATCGTTTTGCTGGTCACGATAGGTTCTGATGGCAAAAAACACCACCGACATCGAAATCAACATACTGCCATAGCCAATGTATGCCGAGTTGTCAAAGCCAACATTATCGAAACCGATGTACTTAAAAATAAGCGTTACGCCAAAAAGTAAAATAGCCGATATTGCCCCCGAAATGAGTCCGTACTTAGTAATAACCTGTTTCATTTTTGTGTTTTATTAGGGTGAAAAGATGCCACAAAGCAGGCATAATTCAACTAAACAGCAGTCATGCTTTCGGATGATTTTGAGCATTCATCCCAAAATCACCCGAAAGTTTACACGTTTTCAGGTGTAATCAAGCCCATTTCTTGGGCTTTCAGCATGGCTTGTGTACGGTTTTTAACGTCTAACTTCTCAAATAAACGAGACGTATGTGTTTTGATGGTATTCTGCGACACAAAAAGTGTATCTGCAATTTCTTGATTACTCAGGCCTTTGCCAAGCAACAGCAGCACCTCCAATTCACGTTTGCTTATGCCCAATTGGGTGATTTGAGCTTCATTACGAACCGGCAGCGCTACTGGTGTTTTCTTGCGGCTTCGTTTGCTTCCAAACCACAAGCCCAAAGCCAAAAACACACAAGCAATGAGTCCACCATAGATTTCAAAAACGTGGACACGCACCCAAAAGAAATACTCTATGGCGTGTAATAGTAGCACCAACGCCCCTAACAATAAGCCATAAATGAGTACGGTTTTAAGCATATTTTGTTTGTTGTTAATAACCACAAAGGACAAAGAACATTAAGGATTTGACTATTTCTTTATGAACATTGTGTTTTCCTATCATCTCCTCCTCAAAGCCTTGGCGTAGCTGGTTTGTTTGGTGCTTCAAAAGCATTTGCGCCACGTACTTTTACTTTGCGGCGATACACCTTGTCCACACAAGTAATGTACATGGTGTCAAAATTGGGGCCACCGAAACACAAATTTGAAACTTGGCCTTTGGTAACAGGCACGGGCAAAATGGCATTGACTCGCCCCAATTGATCCATTACCTGAATTCCGGTGAGCGAAGTTACGTAAATTCGCCCATCACGGTCGCATTTCAGCCCGTCAGACCAAGCGTTTTCGTCGGTATCTCGCACGTGTAGCCAGCCATAGCGTTGTTTGTGTACCAATTTACCATCAGCCTGAACCTGATACACCCACACCCAATGCGATGCCGATTCGGTTACGTACAGTTGCGTTTGGTCAGGCGAAAGCGTGAGGCCGTTGGCAAACTTCAAGCCTTCGTCCACCAGCACTTTTTCACCGCTGGGGCGAATCAAATATAGTTTACTGGGGCGTTCTCTGCCGTCGGGTTGCGTAAGGTAAATGTTACCATTTTTAGCTACAATGATGTCGTTTCCGCCCAAACTATCCACAAAAACCTTCGCTTTTAGGTCTTTATTGTATGTGATGATCTGCTTGACAGGGTAGCCACCCCAGCTACTCGTAATCGTTACGATTTCGCCATTATCCCGAATCGTCGTTCCGCTGGCTCGTTTCGTATCAATTCCGAGCAAATTCACCTTACCATCTAAGCCCACTTTATACATTTTAGCGTTCGGAATATCTTGAAAAAACACCTCTCCTGCTGCATTAGCTGCTGTGCCTTCGGTGAAAGTGTAGCCCTCGCCAACCAACTCCCAGTCTTGATTTTCGAGCAGAATATCGCTTAGGAACTGATTTTTGGAGCGTCCAGCCGTAATCGGCTTTGGATAATCTCGCCATAGCCAACGCATGGCTTCGGGAAAAATAGCCGTGCCGTGCTTGCCGTTGTGTGCGCCTTCGCCCCAGACGTGCTTCACATCGTAGCCTGCAAAGGTGAGTGAGCGTTCCATGCTTTCGTTGGCTTTCCACCAATCGCCAGCATAGATGTTGAGGTCGTTGCTGCCGTCTTGCAAAAAGATGCGTAGCGGCTTAGGTTCGTATTTGCGCAGGAGCGTGGTGTAACGGTCTGCCCCACGCAAGCCCACATACGTTCCGATGGCACTAAACACCCTCGAAAATGCATCCGGACGCTCCCAAGCAGCCGTAAATGCACAAACGGCCCCGCTACTCGACCCGCCAATGGCTCGGTCGTTGCCATTTTTAGAGAGCCGAATTTGGCGACCATCGCTGGTTTTTTGTTTTTCAACTTCGGGCAGAATTTCGTCCAAAATAAAGCGAGCATAGGCATCGCCCAAGCCGTCGTACTCAAAACTACGATTGAAGCGGTCGAGGGCAGCATCGCCGTTGGCAGATCGCACCCGCCCGTGCATCACAAACACGCCTATGGTAATGGGCATTTCGTTGCGATGAATGAGGTTATCTAACACCGTAGGGGCTTTCCACTGAATACCGTCTTGGTTCACATACACACAAGCGGGTTTGTCGGGGCGGTATTGGGCGGGCACATACACCCAATATTCTCGCCACGTGCCGGGGAATATTTTGGAGTTCTCAAAAGTGAATTTTAGCACTTCACCCTTAGGAACACCCACTTGCTCCACAGAGGCGGGGTCGTCGGGGTAGGTTTCGGTGGGGGCTTGGGCAAGCACCATCAATTGGCACAGGAGCAGTCCTGCGAGGAATAACGATTTCATAAGAATAGAGTTTAGAGGAATTTAAGA
>JBGAVQ010000398.1:0-3723 GCA_044228045.1 Spirosomataceae bacterium | reverse complement strand
GTAAAGGCCAAGAAGGGTTTCAGGTCAATGTCGTCGTCAATGTCATAAACATTGGGGTTGGGGTGATGCACCACAATGTGCTTGTTCCACCAATAATTGGCCGATGTACCAAACAAAAAGGTATAGCCAAAATAAACGAGGGCATCGTTGAACCACCGACTATTAAAAGTAGTATGGTGCGATGACGAATGGGTGTGTGTAGTAATGCCAATAGCCCCAATGGTAGAAATCAGCATAGCCAGCATTTTGAGGAAAATGTTGGGGGTTTCAATAAACCACCAAATGCCTCCTGTCATGAGCGTGAGGTGAAAAATCAACTCAAACGCCATGCGTCCGGGCAAGCGTTTGTTCCAACCGTTGAGTTTAATTTCTTTTTTGAGTTGGGAAATTTCTGAATGAAAGGTAGCCATAAGAAATTTGAAAATTTAAAATTTGAAACGGAGCCGCTATGCGGTGTGCCAATCGTGGAGGGTGTTGCGCAGCGCAATTCCAATACAATTGGTTAAATACCTATTTTTCAAAACTTATCATAATCATACCCTTTTAATTGGTATTTCGGCACGGTGGTCGCTTGTGAACAATACCTGATACAATGCCGAGTCGCTGTAATTGGCTGCCGCCTTACAACAGCACAGGTAATACTCCCACATTCTCAGAAATTCCCCCGAATAGTTTTTGAGGGTGTCTCTGTTGATTCTGAACCGGTCAATCCAAGCCTGAGCGGTATAGCCATAATGCCTAATCATGTTTTCGACATCTTGAATAAACAAGTTGTTTTGTTCGAGACTAAGCGAAACTTCTGATAACCGCACTTGGTTAGACGACGGGAAAATGTATTTCTGTATAAAAGGGTCGTGTTCGTTGGTATGGCTATTGGCTCCCACAGCATGAACCAGCCCTTTTCCGTTGGGTTTTAGGTTGGCTTTTATCTTTTTGAAGTAGATATCATACTGCGAGCGAGGCACGTGCTCGAGCATACCAATACTCACAATTTTGTCAAATGTGCCTGTAATGTCTTTAAAATCAAGCAATTTGACTTCTACATTTTTGAGTCCAAGCTCTTTAATACGCTGATTGGCCAAGGCACAGTGTTCTTTGCTATTGGTAATACCCACACCTGTTACACCATAGTGCTTGGCTGCATATATGAGCATGCCGCCGTAGCCACAGCCAATGTCTAAGAGGTGTTCGTTGGGCTTGAGTTCTAATTTTTGGCAAATTCGCTCAAATTTATTGTCTTGAAGTTGTTCATTATCATCATCAGGACTTAGGGCATACCCACAAGAATACGACAAGGATTTGTCTAAAAACGACTCAAACAAATCGTTGCCTACGTCGTAATGGTGTTGTACATTTTTCCACTGTCCACGCATCCAGCCTTGTATTTTGATGAGTGAGTAGTGCATAAAAAGCGGTACGCTGAATTTAACTTTGGTATCGAACCGGTTACGCAATAGAATAGACAGAAAGTCTTCTAAGGTTCCTTCTTTTACTTCAAAGTATTGGTTCATGTACGATTCGCCCAGGCCCAAGTTGCCAAATCCTAAAAGTCGGGCGTAAAAGTCTTGGTTATTGATTTGTACCGTAACCGAAGGTGCATTAGCCCCAATTTTTACAGTACCTTCTACGTCGTTGAGAATAATAGTACCCTCACTAACAGCATCTTTTAGGATAGAAAGAACTAAACTACGTTTACTCATGGGAGGTGCATAAAGTTTAGATTAACCAGGGATGAAGGTTCTTTTACTTTTCTGGTGTTGAGAAAAGCAATAAACCTCAAAAAACAAAAATACATTTTTCTTAGTATTTTGTATTCGTTAAGGGCAAAAACTTAGTAAACGGTAAGTACAATAGATTGTGTACCAAAGCAGTGATACCTTGGTTTATCATCAAAGAAAAGACACCTTACTTGATATAGGCTTTAATACGGTCGTAGAAGCCTGTGCTTTTGAAAGTAATAGTTTTGTGGCCTATGTAGTTGGTAATAAAGCTAAAGCCAGCACCAATAAGATGTGAAAATAACTGCTTGGGATTATCGCTTACGATTTTTAGAAATGGCAGAAAAGAGTCTTTTGTTGGGAAATAAAAATTAATAATATCAATTGTCAAACTTGCAAATGCTACCATTACTCCGCCAGCAAACGAGCTTACACCAATATATTTGACCATTTCTCGTCTGGTTTTTTGGGCTTGCTTTGATGAAAATGCAAATACTTTGGTCAACCAAAAACCAACTACAAATGCAATGAAATAACCAATAGCAAGTGCCATTTCATAAACATAGCCGTTTTCGTACAATAACTTAGCTGAAATAACTTGCACTAAATAGCCAGTACCTGCTACCATGAAATAGGCAAGTACATCTCGCCGATTGAATAACTCGTTATTTTCTGAGGCTTTTCTACGCACTTTTCTAAAAAGAGGTTATCGGTTGTCTGGTGTCGGCTATCAATTCGTTATTTGGTATCCGCTAAAACAAACTCCGCACCAAGTCTGGGGCTACACCCAAGAGGATTGTTAGGCTGGTAGTAAGAAGAAGAATCAATTTATAAAGAGGTCGTACTTGGATGGCTTCGCCGCTACCTTCACGAAAATATGAAGCTATTATGGCACGGAAATAATAGTAAATCCCTACGGCAGACATCAACACTGCTATCACAAGCATAAAAATCATTTTTCTTTCAATGGCCGAGGCAAACACAAAGAACTTACCCCAAAAACCTGCTGTTAGTGGAATACCCGCTAAGGAAAACATAGCAACTGCCAACACAAAGGCCAAGAAAGGACTCCGTTTGTTCAGTCCATTAAATGCATTGTAATGTTCGTCGGGGCGGCCGTCTTTTAGTTTACTTTCGGCAACCAACATCAATACGCCAAACGCCGAAACCGTTGCTAATACATACGCAAGCGAGTAAAACAAAATGGCCGATTGAGTTTGTTTGCCCAGCGAAACAAGCGCAATAAGCATATAGCCAGCGTGTGAAATACTTGAATAGGCCAACATCCGTTTGAAACTCTGTTGGTAAACCGCCGTGATGTTCCCAATCAATAGGGTCAGGATACTCAGCATGGCGAGGGTGTTCCACCAATACCCGTAAATTCCTGAAAATGAAACAGATAACAAGCGATAAATAGCCGCAAAACCAGCTACTTTAACAACCGTTGACATAAATGTTGTGAAAATAGTAGGTGCGCCATCATACACATCGGGTGTCCAAAAATGGAAAGGTGCAGCCGATACTTTAAACAACATACCTATTAGAATCAGGAGCAAACCCACGTACAACAGCGACGAAACACCATATTGATTTTGCCTCACATAACCCCCAATCGCCCCAATTTCAAATGAACCTACGGCTCCATATACTAATGCAATACCAAACAAAAGAATGCCTGTTGCAAATGCACCCATCAAAAAATATTTGAGTGCTGCTTCGTTAGACCGTACACTACGCTTATCGCTGCCGGTGAGTACGTACATAGAAACCGAAAGGATTTCGAGCCCCACAAACAGCATAATAAGGTTTTCGTAACCCACCATCATCATGGCACCAGTCATCGAAAACAGCATGATGGCATACCATTCGCCAGGGTGGGTGTGGTCTTCGTCCTCGCCAAAGCTTCGTGTAAGGGCTGTCACTAAGAAACCCGCCAACAAGATAATGGCCGAAAAGTTGATAAACTGGTTATTGACCCTTAGCATTTCGTTGAAATACAACGAAT
>JBGAVQ010000397.1:0-3745 GCA_044228045.1 Spirosomataceae bacterium | reverse complement strand
GTGGGCAGGAGGGCCTTTTTTCCCTGCACTCAATGTTAAGACTCCTTCACTTCGTTGTCCAAAAGTTTGTTCACGAAGCTGGTTGAATTCGAGTTTCTCACCGATTTTATGAAGGTCAATGGGCTTTTTCATAATGAGTTAGGATGATTAGAATGTAGTTAGTAGAGATTCACTCTATGATGCTGTTGGGAAACCATTCAAAGCGGCAATTGCCAAACCTAAGGCAATGGTCAGCAAAACAAAACGGAAGTGGTTGGCTGTTGTCCAGCGTTTCACCATTTGTTGTAGGGTTTCAGCTTCGTATTCGCCAGCGTCAAAGTATTTGTTCATGGGAATGAAATAAACGATGGACCAGATGCTGGTAGCAAAATTGAGTGCAAACGCCAAGGTAGCATACAAATAGGCTGGGTTTTCATTGCCCCATAACAAAATCATACTGGCCAACGAAGCTAAAAAGCAAGACAAGTGCATTAACCCAAAAAAGGTGCGGATTTGCCCTTTCTGAAAGAAGGCTTTGTTGCGTTGCATTTCGTCAATGCTACCGCTGTTCCAGTTGGGAATAACAGCGATTTTATCGAAAATGTGACCAGCCAAGTGAAAACTGAACACGACGACAGTAGCCAAGAGAAAGAAGTTTGTCATGGTTTAGTGGAGTTTTTAAAGGTCGGCGAGGTTTAACCCCCAGTGGAACTGCTCGCCGACCTTGTTTTTAGTTTATTTTCCCCTGAATCCAGCCGATAACGCCACTTGCCACAGCTCCCATAGCAGTGTTGCTAATGGTATCAAATAGCGCCATAGAAACGGTCATAAAATTGAAGGTAGTGAGCATCCACAAATCAAACCAAAAAATGATTAAGAAGCATATCCAAGCCCCTGTGGTGAGTCCTCCAACAAAAGTGCTAACGTTGGATTTGTAGATAAAAGTGGCCAGAATTAGCCCCAAAATGAATTGGGCCAAAGCGATGGTAGCAAAATTGGGGTTTTGGTTATAGACACTACCCATGGCTTTAATCATATCGGACATGGTATCTTTGAGCAGAAACTCAAATAAGATACCACCTACTACAAAGAGTGTAAGGCCACCACCGAGTGCAGAGAGAATGACTTTCTTGTTCATGATTGAAAATAGTTTAGAGGTTTAAAAATGATATTGACTTTTGTTGAAGCAAAGTTACCCATGATTGATAGTCAGTACATCAGTAGGTTTGTGTAATTGTACTACGCAGTTTTGCGTATTTATTTGGTTTGAGCTACCCTTAATCCTACCAAAATATGTGAAATCAGCAACAGGAAGTTATCAAGGTGGGCTATCCAATCTATGCGAGGAACCCGACTCAATGGAAAACCTACCGCCGCAATACACAGTAGCAAGCCAATGCCCAAAGTGACCGATTTGGTTCGTATCAGGTTGATACCCAGTACCAATAAACTCAGTGGGAACAACAACCCTGGTAAAAAAAGATAAGCTACCGCAGCCCCACCTAATTTGCTGTGCATTTCGTCCATTTGGGCTTGGTTAGTTACGCCCATCAGGTCGCCGTAGATGCCGTCCACGCCGAAATTGTTGCCACCAATGCAAGACAAAACGGCAATAAAGAAGCCAATAACAGCATAGCGGGGCATTGATTCTTGGACTAACTGAAACATACCTTGAAAGGCGAAAATCCAGAAAAAGTAGGCAAATACTTGCAAAACGCCCGCTGTTATGGTAAGCACGCCGTTGTTCCAGAAAAACTGCGAAATAACAATGAACAAAGGTGCTAAAATCAGAGAAACAATTCCTATATTTTTTTGTAGTGTGTTTGTCATGGTTTTATTTTTTGATAGCGTCAGCTAATTTAGGTTGCGCTTGTAGGTACTTGAAAATGGCACTTAGTTCCTCGTTGGTCATTTGTCCGAAACCTTCGTAGGGCATAAATTTAGGGTCGAGCTTGCGATTGTCGGGCGTAGTACCCGTGCGGAGGGTTTGCATAAACTGTGCTTCGTTCCATTGGCCCCAAGCCCCCCCAGGTGTGAGGTTGGGGGCAACGGGTGCCCCAGGTTCGTTGCCCTGTGAGCCGTTGAGTTGTTCACCGTGGCAGCTTTTACACCCTCCAATTTTGACCAAATAATCCCCAAATTCGACATTGGCGGCTTTGGCAGGGGCGCTTACTTTGGTGATAGCGGCATGGTCAATGTTTTCGGCGTTAATTACGTCGCCAAACAGCCCTGCACCTGCCAGTGCTTTTGCCATAAACGTCAGATTTGGCATCGGCCATGATTTGTCAACGGGGGAGGTTGATTTTACGTACGCCACGATTGCTCCTAAATCGGCATCGCTGAGGTGTTGAAACTCCTTAGCAGGCATGACGAAAGCGGGTTTGCCATCTTTCTTGACCCCGTGCCGAATGGCTCGTACAAAATCCGCTTCGGTATATACGCTGCCTTTGCCTCCTTTACCTGCTGTCAAGTTAGGAGCAGGAATGGAACCCAATGAAGGGTCTTCAAAAAAGGCCGTACCTTCCAAGTTTTTCCCGTGGCAGCCTGTACAATGGATGTTAGCCAAGCGTTTACCCTCTGCCATTGAGACAGAGTCAGTCGGAATTTGCACCGCAGCGGGTGTTACGTCATAGGCTTTGGTCAGGCGGCTATCAAAACTATTGGAGAAATAAAAGGCGGCGATACCCACCAAAATTACCAACGAAAGTAGAACAATGCCTACCCATTTGAGAATCTTTTTCATTGTTGTAGGGGGTGTTTAGGTAATAAAGATGCCCCAAAAGTACTTAAATTGGGTCTTTTGAAGCATCCGTATATTTTCGTAATCGCACTACGCAGATTTGCGTATTTATTGCATTTTCAGACCTACTTGGTTGGCAAACGTAGCAGGGTCTTGTACGCCCCAGTGGGCTTTCATTTTACCATTAGCGTCAAACTCTACAATGTCCACATCTTTGTATTGGAAAGCTTTGCCCGTTGCTTTTTGGCCAAAAAAGTCATTTTTCCAAGTACCTGTCACCGTCACTAAGAGCATAATTGTATTGCCTTCAGCAATGGCTTTGTCAATGGTTACTTTTTGGTCAGGGAAGGCAGCCAAAAACGATTTCGACATTTCTAACACCGCGTTTTTGCCTACTACGGGTTCTGGCCCCATGGCATAGTCGGCATAATCGTCGGTCATAATGGCAAGCCAAGGTGCCATGTCGTGGTTGTTGTTAAACGCTTCGTAAGCTTTCAAGAGCTTGGCTTTGTTTTGAGCAGGCGTTTGAGCCGAAGCAGCCAACACAGAGCAGAAAAGAGCGGAGAACAGAATAAGTTTTTTCATTGTTGTAATGCGTTTTTAGGTTAAAAAGATTGATTTGAATTGTTGATACAAAGGTATCTTATCCACTCACCACAAATCATCGGCAGGTTTGCGTAAAATCACTACGCAGATTTGCGTATTTTAGAAATTTGCTTACCTTTACTACCTTTCCTAACCTCTTCTGCGTATGAAAAAGCACTTTTTACCTTTGTGTTGGGTCGTTGTGTTAGTGATTGCGGAATGGAGTCCTGTATATGCCCAAAAAAGCCTGATTGACAGTTTACGAAGCGTTTTTCTGAAAGAGAAAAATGCCGAAAAGAAGATTGACCTCTACGAGCAAATCGCCCGGGAAGCCAAGGAGCAAGATTTATCGTCGGCACAATCCTATGCCGATACACTGATGCGTATGGCCGAACAAGCCAATAGCAAAGTGGGCAAAGCCAAAGCTTTTGATTTACAAGG
>JBGAVQ010000396.1:0-3748 GCA_044228045.1 Spirosomataceae bacterium | reverse complement strand
CTTAAGTACCGTGGGCGAAGGTGCCTCGGGCTTCAACGTGCGAGGAGGCGACGTAAGCCAAAACCTTATCTTGATGGACGAAGCTCCCGTCTATAATTCGTCGCATTTATTTGGGTTCTTCTCGGTGTTTAATCCTGATGCGGTTAAAGACGTAAAGTTGATAAAGGGTGGTATTCCAGCCCAATATGGAGGCCGTATTTCATCAATTCTGGATGTTCGGATGAAAGAAGGTAATTCTAAAAAAACAGAAGTTAATGGTGGGATTGGTGCTATTTTTAGCCGAATTACCTACGAACGTCCTTTGTTTGGTGGCAAAGGCTCATTCATTGTGGCAGGTCGCCGCTCGTATGCCGATGTGCTGGC
Source organism: Spirosomataceae bacterium (assembly GCA_044228045.1). Lineage (GTDB taxonomy): Bacteria > Bacteroidota > Bacteroidia > Cytophagales > Spirosomataceae > JAXLVB01. The sequence continues at coordinate 3,385 of JBGAVQ010000396.1, read as the reverse complement.
CAAGCCATTTCTGAGTGGCGATTTGAAAGGGGCTAAGTTTTATTTTTATGACCTTACAGCCAAAGCCAATTACAAAATCAATAACCGAAATACCATATATGCCTCGGGTTACTTTGGGCGAGATGTGTTTGGGGCTGACTTTGGTTTCAACTGGGGCAATGCCACGGCCACAGGGCGTTGGAATCACGTATTCAATGATAAATTGTTCCTAAACCTAACGGCTTATTACAGCAATTATGACTATTCGTTACAGTCAGATTTGAAGGAAAAAAACGATAAAGATTCTTTCCGTTGGAACTCCAACATCATCAGCACAAGCATAAAGCCTGATTTTACATGGTATCTCACGCCTACCAACATGATTACGTTTGGGGGGCAATACATTAGTTATCAATCAAAACCAGGCTCTGCTACGGCGATTTCGGGCGGCGAAAAACGAGACATTAGCCTCGAAGCCCGCTATGGCGACGAAACAGCTCTATACATTGGCAACGACCAAAAAGTGTCGGATTGGCTTTCGTTGCAATACGGCATTCGATATTCAATGTACCGTAGTTTAGGAGCAGGTGAAGCCTATGACTTTCAGACAATTCAAGTAGGCGAGCGAAAGCTACCCATTTTGCCGGGTACTGTTTACAAAAGTGGCGAAGTAATCAACACTTACTCAAATTGGGAACCCCGTTTTTCGGCTAATATAGAAACGGGCGAAAACAGCTCAATAAAACTGAGCTATAACCGCACTACGCAATACTTGCATTTGCTCTCTAACACTGCGGCAAGCTCGCCACTTGATGTATGGACATTGAGTAGCAAGAACATCAAACCCGAAATTGCCGACCAAGTAGCTTTGGGGTATTTCAGAAACTTCGACGACAACGCTTGGGAGGCATCTGTAGAGACCTACTACAAAGTGATGCAAAACCAGATTGACTATGTTCGTAACTCAGATTTGCTACTAAACAAATACTTAGAAGGTGACTTGCTTTTTGGCGATGGGCGAGCCTACGGGGCTGAGTTTTATGTGAAGAAAAACAAAGGAAAACTAACAGGTTGGGTGAGCTACACCTTAGCCCGAACCGAACGGCAGGTGCAAGGAGTAAATAATGATGAGTGGTTTCCGACCCGATTTGACAAAACCCATAACTTGAGCTTGGTAACGATGTACGAACTCAACAAAATGTGGTCGTTTTCAGTAAATTTTGCTTTTAGTAGCGGCACGCCCGGCACGTACCCCACCAACCGCTTTGAATGGAACGGCTTTGCGCTCCCACATAACGCAAATGATAGCCGCAATGCCTATCGGATTCCAAATTATCATCGTCTTGACTTGTCGGCCACCAAGAAAAACAAGAAAAAATTGTTCAAAAAAGGCGAAACCGAATGGGTTTTCTCGGTCTATAATGCCTACAATCGTCGGAATCCGTTCTCAGTCTTTGTACGACAAAACGAGACAGACCCACTCAAAACCGAAGCCGTTCGCTATTCGGTATTTGGCTCGTTTATTCCATCGGTAACATATAATTTTAAATTTTAAATAGGATTTCTTACTCAGAAAGTATTCAAGATAAGCAAGTTAGAGGCTTGCTTCAACTGACAGGTCAGACCTTCGGTACAGACCCCAGTTCAACCATAAAAACAAATGAAAAAGCTCATAATCAGTATATTAGCACTAAGTTTATTCGCCTTCACAAGTTGTGAAGATGTAATTGACCTTCAGACAGATGGTGGTGAACCTCAATTAGTAGTAGATGGTTGGCTGACCAACTTGGCAGGTTCGCAAAACATCAAATTGCGCTTGTCTGCTTCTTATTTTGACAATGCTGCTGCAAAGCCTGCGTTGGGGGCCAAAGTAACTGTAACGGCTAATGGAACAGATGTTTACGAGTTCAAAGATCTTAAAAATGATGGAAACTATGTTTGGACTCCCAAAGACACCAAGCCGCTCGCTTCGATAGGTAATAGTTACAAACTGACGATAGAATATGGCGGCGAAACCTATACGTCCGAAACCCTTATGAAGCGTGTTCCTCCCGTTGATTCTATTGCTTATGAGTATAAAGAACGAACCCTTGTGGCTGATGATAAGCCTAAAAAAGGCTATCTGGCAGAGTTTTATGCTAACGATCTCACAGGTTCTGGCGATTGTTACTGGATTCGTCATTCACGCAATGGCAAGATCTTCAATAAAGCAGATGAAATTACGATTGCTTATGACGGTGCTTTTTCACCAGGTAGTTCGTCAGATGGCTTCATGTTTATTTTGCCTATTCGCCAGTCCATTACTTCTGGCAACACACTCGACCTTTATGCTGAGAAAGATACCTTGAAGGTAGATTTGTATTCTATGTCGTTAGAAGCGTACTATTTTTTGTTTCAGGTAAGGCAAGAGTCCACCAACCAAGGTCTATTTGCCACTGCCCCATCCAATATTCCGACCAATATAAAGAATGTGAAAGAAACAGGAAAGAAGGCATTGGGCTTTTTTGGAGTATCGGCAGTGAGTTCGCTACAAACCATTATTGACCCCAAAAAAGCTCGACCTACCAGAGACGGGTTTCGGTAAGAGAGAGAGGCTGACGACAAGAGACATAAGAAATGACTACTAAAAAGAGGTTTGTATAGCACACAAACCTCTTTTTAGTAGTCATTCATAAAAGTTGCATAATGCTGTGATAGTAACTTGCCACTTGCGTCAGCTGGTGGATAATAATTACAAAGCATCATTACATAAAGCATTTGCAAAGAAACATATCTGCCATTAAATCTCTTGTCTAAACGCTCAAAGTCTCTTGTTTATTCCAACAAATCCCATTTCCAGATACCCAGCTTAGCAAAACAATAACGGAACGAAACCCGTAACACGCCTAAGCCGTATTTCATGCTTCGTTTGAAATTGATAGAAGATGCTTCATCAAAATACTTGGTGGGGCAGGTTACTTCACCAATCTCATAGCCTTTCCAGAAAATTTGGGCAATCATTTCGTTGTCATACACAAAATCATCATCACATTTCTTGAACGGAACGCTTCGTAAGACTTCGCCCGAAAAAGCTCGATACCCAGTATGATACTCCGATAGCTTTTGCCACATCAAGAAATTCTGGGTGAAAGTCAAAAAGCGGTTGGCTACATACTTGTACATGGGCATTCCGCCTTTGAGAGCACCTTTGCCCAAAATCCGAGAGGCAAATACCACAGGGTATAAATCATTGCCAATAATAGAAATAATTGCCGTCAGCAAAAGAGGCGTATATTGGTAGTCTGGGTGAAGCATCACTACAATATCGCCACCGAGCTCAAGGGCTTTGGTGTAGCAGGTTTTTTGGTTACCGCCGTAGCCTTTGTTGTTGTCGTGACGGATGACATGCTTAATGCCCAAGGCTTTT
>JBGAVQ010000031.1:0-29220 GCA_044228045.1 Spirosomataceae bacterium | reverse complement strand
ACAAACGTGAATTATGCTATTTCACCAAACTCGCCACTCTAAATGCCCTAATAGACAACAACAGCACCAGTGGAATAGCCGGGGCGGGTAGTTCTTGTGGCAAAAACGACCATGCTGCCAATAGTATCAACATGGCTATCCCCACAAAAAGATAAAGCCTTGATAACCAATACTTTTTGTTTTTGGTAGAAGCCAATAATATCAAAGGAAAATGCAGAGGAATGGCCCATGCCAAGTTCCAGTTGTAGCGTGTAACGCCGTGGTCGGTACCAAACCACAAAAAGGTCAAAAGCCAGCCAGCTAATCCAGCAGAGGAAAACAATATTTTGTCAAACAAAAGCCCTTTCTTTTTGTCACGAACCTGAAAAATGGTAAGCAACACACCGCCAAACAGCAAGAGCCAAGCCAACAATTCGGGCGTAAGCAAGCTACCCCGTTCCATTTGTGTTTTATAAGGGGTAAAGAGCTTGGTTGAGCGAGCCACCAACGGAATCCAATTGCCGCCCGCATGAACTGCTGCAAAGCTAAATGCGCCACTCAGGTTATCGGGCAAAAACATAGCACTGTAGTACGACGTAGTGTCGTCGGCGGGTTGGCCTATCGCCAAACTCATCCCAAAATCTGCCCAAGGCTTTGTTTCGGCGGCATAGCGATGAATCCACCCACGATAAGTTTTTGGGAAAGTGGCATCAAAGCCCGCTTCTTTGGCTAAGTTCTTCTCAATGAGGTAGTTATTGAAAACTACACTATCTTTTAAGGAACTAATAAGTACATCCCGCAAACGACTCGAACAGTTGTCGTAGAAAAATTTGTAAGGATACTGCCGATTTTGTGGCTGATAGTTGGTTTCCAAAAACTCAAAAACTTGCTGGCGTTGTGCTTTGGTTAAGTTCAAGGCTTGTTCTTTTACACTCCGTTGCTCCATTTTGGCACCATATATAATGCCCTCGAGCGACCCTACCGAAAGCTGATAAGGCAAGGTTCCACGCAAAAACTTGATATAAAAACCCTCTGTCCGAAAGTCAAACGTACCATAATTATAGATTCTATCAATACCCTGAGAAGGGTCGGCTACCCACAAGGCACTATGCCCAAAGCCCGAGTATAGCTCCTCGCCAGGCGATACCGTGATTAAGCTAACTGACGAATAATCAGATAGTTGTGGCGTTTGAGCCTGAGCCACATTGAATAGCGAATAGCACAATACCAGATAGCAGATACTGGCTGCCCGATTCCGGATTCCCGATACCTGATACTGGATGCCTGATACTGGATGCCTGATACCAGATAAAGGGCTGGATGCTTGATACTTGATACCAAATAACCAATAGCCAATAACCAATAACCGATTGGGCGGCATCCCGTAACCAATAACTGGGCTACGCCCCTCCCACAACGATGACAATTTCTCCTTTGATAGTGTCTGGATGTTCAGCATAATGAGTAATGATTTCTTGTAAAGTTCCTCTAATTGTTTCTTCATAGATTTTGGTCAATTCTCTTGACACACTCGCTTGGCGTTCTGCTCCGAAGAATTCAGCAAATTGCTCTAAGGTTTTCATCAAACGGTGAGGCGATTCGTAGAAAATCATGGTTCGTTCTTCGGTGGACAAGGCTTGCAAACGTGTCTGTCGTCCTTTTTTATGAGGCAAAAATCCTTCAAAAGTAAAGCGGTCATTGGGCAAACCCGAATTGACCAAGGCTGGTACAAACGCCGTAGCACCAGGCAAACAGGCTAATTCAATACCCTCTTTGACACAAGCTCGCACCAGCAAAAAGCCTGGATCCGAAATCCCTGGCGTACCCGCATCTGATACCAAGGCTATTTTTTTGCCTGATTTTAGCAATTTGACCACCCCCGCTACGGACGTATGCTCGTTGTGTGCATGATGTGAGTAAAGCGGCTTTTGAATACCTAAATGTTTGAGTAACAGGCCTGTATTGCGGGTGTCTTCTGCCAAAATACAATCTACTGACTGCAATGTTTTTACAGCCCGAAGGGTAATATCATCCAAGTTTCCGATAGGAGTCGGCACCAAATAAAGCTTCGTTTCAGTTGTATCCATCAATTAGTTCAAAAGTTGGTCAATTGCTTTTGCCAAAGCTTTGTCTTTGTCTGTTACCATATTGCCTTTGTCGTGGGTACAAAGTTCAATCACCACTGTATTATAAACATTTGACCAATTAGGGTGATGATCCATTTTGTCGGCCAACAACGCCACCCTTGTCATAAATCCAAACGCTTCGTTAAAATCCTTGAACTTAAACGTACGTTTTAGCTTATTATCTTCTTCGTGCCACATACATTGGTGTTTTAACTTGATTATCAGGAGATTTAGTGTTTAAATGAGGTTGTTTTGCACAATTCAAACATTTTTTAGCGATTCTATTAAACCTTTGGCTGGCGAGTACCATCCAACCGACAAAGTTGAGCATAAACCTCAAAACAAAAAAGCCATGAATAAGTCATTTTTCAAAACCATCACATTAGTTGCTATCGGAGTAGTTGCTTTTGTAACATTTGCCACTACCGGTGCCAATGCGCAGCGTCGCCCTTATGTGCGAGATAGAGCCGAAGACGTGCGAGATCGCCGTGAAGACCGACGTGATCATGCCGAAGACATCAGAGACCGTCGTGAAGATGTGCGTGACCGCCAAGAAGACATTCGGGACGCTCGCCATAACGGAGGCTTGCGAGACCGTTTAGAAGACATCAGAGACCGCCAAGAAGATATCCGTGACCGTCAAGAGGATGTGCGAGATCGCCGAGAAGATGTACGTGACCGTGCCGAAGACCGCTGGGATCGCACGCATGGAGCATCACCACGCCCTCGTCCGAGAGTAAAATGATTCATGGGGTTAGAAATAAAACTCATACTTCTTACCTCCGGACTCCTACTTCCTATTTTGAAGAACCTGTAAGTGTTGCTAAAAAGTTGAAATCCCATTGGCTTTGCTGATGGGATTTTTTGGTTTATAGCTGAAATGACCTGTATGTCCTACTACTATATGGTAAGAGCATCTCGCTCGGCGTGTGAGTTGCCAATCAGACCGAAAAAAGACAAAGAAGTAATGCTTAAATATCATCACTCAAACGAGCAAGACGCTCTGTGAAAGCTGGATCGTAGGAAAACCTACGACCAGTGGGGGTTAAGAACAAATGCCCAAAATTGCTTGTCCAGCCTGGAACCAGAGTTGAGTTGCGTATAACTGCTGAAGATTTGATTGTCCTGCCAAACTTTATGTAACCCCCCTTGTTAGCGGTAGTTTTTCTTCTCGTCAATCTCATTTATAATTCGTTGTCTTATATCTATTTTTGCTCCTGTAAAGGAAAAGATTGTAGTTCCAAATTCCCTTGCATACCTGTTTGTTATTGAGCCAGCAACTGATGAATTTTGAAAAAATGGTGATGTAGTTTCAAGTTCGGCATTTACATCCTCCCCTTTAACCCTAATCAGGTTTTCGTATTTTCCTGATAAGTCAAACCAATTTATATAGTCTGCATTAAATGAAACTGCTCTTAGTTTTTGGCTTGTATAAAAGTTTATTGCCCCTGCCTGTCCATAATTATCGCATAGAATAAGTGTAGTATTCTTGTTCGGCAATCTTAAATAAACACTATCCACTTTTAAGGCTAATTCTTTCCACCCAAGCATATCTGCAAAATCTTGTGGTAATAAATGATCTTTGCCATCTTCCCAACGAAGCAAACCTAATTTTTTGTAGTTTTCTGAATGTTGAATAATGTATTCCGGGCTTTTATTTGGAAAAGCAACATTATAAATTGGAATAAATAATAATAACGGAAGTGCAATGGCAACTGGTTGTAAATATTTTCTCCAACCGTCTTTTAAAACATCTGCAAGATAAACAGAACCAAAGGCAATGTAAATAGGGTAAATACCAATGGCATAATAGTCTTTTGCCTTAAAGTAAAGAAAGGCTGTTAAAGTAAAGAGAATAGAGAAAAAGAAAAGCCTGTATTTTTGGAAAGGCTTGTAAAAAAGCAACGAAAAAAATGATGAGAATATTACTATTAGTGAACCCATAAAAAAGAGTAATTGATTCTTCAAAAAGTCAAATCTATTTACATTTATCAATTGAGTTTCTGCTAATTGTTTTAAGTGGTGAAAGACTGGAAAATTGTTATTGTATTGCCAAACAAGATTAGGTAAGATTAAAACTAAACCCACTAAAATGGCAAAATACAGAGTGGGTTTTAAAAATATTTTCCTGTGTTCTGTAACCAATAAAGAAGGTAAAAGTCCAATTAAGAGAAAAACAATATTGTATTTGTTTAAAAAGCCAATTGCAAATGCTGCCGCTCCTACATACAGCCATTTTAAATCATCAGTTTTGATATATTTTAGCAGTATGAAGTATAAAAATGTCCAACTTAATACATCAAAAGAATTGGGTTGATACAAAGTGTTTAGTCGCAAAAGTGCAGAGAATAAAACACAGGTTGCACCTAAAATCAAGGCAAAAAGGTTTCCATTTAATTCTTTTATGGCTTTCCAGACTATATAAATTGTCAATGCACCAAACAAGGCAGGAAAGAACTTAATCCAAAAAATTGAATTGCCGAGTAATTGAATAATATAGGATGTCCAAGAAGTAAAGGGTGGAACAGAAAGATAACCCCAGGCTAAATGATTTGCCTGGTCAAGATGCAAATATTCGTCTCGTTGCAAATCATACTCACTGCTTAACAATAAAAATTGCAGCAAGAATTTAAGTCCAATGAAACCTATTAAAATTGTCGTCTTTTTTGTCATTGAGAAGTCTCTATTAAAATTACTGCTAACGAGCGTATAGCCGCCACTATGGCGGCTATTAAGATATAACAGCCACAACGACTTACTTTTTAAGTCTTATGGCGGCTATATTCCTTGTATCAGAAATCAGTTGATGCTACTTGGGATGGAGTATTGCACTGATAATCAGTACTCAAACGTAAAAAAACATTTTCAAGTTAGCAAAACAATTTATTATTCGGTAAACTGTTGCTTGTTGGAAGTTCTCAGCATAGGCCCAATAACAAAAAGCCCTCATTGCTGGTTTTTTTTGTAACTGTGTCAGTTTGGTTTAAATGTTAATTAGTCCCCGTTTCTTCAACTCAAAGAATCATTTAACGGTAGCGTCAATGTCTGCTCCTGCGTCGTACGCACCTTCAAAGTCTTGGTCGAAGAGAAATTTACATACAAAGTATTGGCAAGCCAACTGATAATCAATGAGTTACGAAGAAAAAAGGACAAAATATGTGGCTTGTTTTGCACTACAATTCTGATAATGCTTTCAAATATTTAATAATCAGCACTTTACAGACTTGTCCCATTTAAAAAAAAGCGTAAATTAGGTGAATAAACTGCTGTGAAGGTACTATGTCTATTCACACTCGATTAGTCACAAACCGTGTCGTTTCTGGCTCTTATTTGCTCGGGAGAATCACTTCGTAACCGTGAGTGTTCAGGTAAGCAGCAATAAAGCGGAGTCACATTAAGCCCTTGCAGGATTCACAAAAAACAAATAGTTTTGCCTAACCCTCAAAACAAAAATAGCCATGACAAAGATACCAGGTGTAAGTTTTCAGAGCGATGCCAAAGGTAAGGTTAAGAAAGTAACCTTTGACATAGCCAAACACGGTGATTTTATAGAAGATTACCTTGACGGCCTCAAAGCTGATGAACTACTCAAAAATGGAGAATTTGTGAGCCACGAAAGCGTATTAGAAGAGCACGAAAAACTAAAACGAAAAGGCAAATGAGCTATACAATTGTTTGGGAAAAAAGTGCTAAAAAAGCCTTTTTGAAGTTACCACTCAAAACCCGTGAAGCCATCTTTTCTGCTATCAGTGCCTTGGCGCAAGACCCCTTTCCGTTTGGGTACATTCAGCTAACCAACCAAGGCAAATCGTACCGAATACGAGTTGGTAACTATCGTGTTATTTATTCAGTCAACAATGGTGCTTTGCAAATACTAATCCTGCAAGTAGAAGCCCGAAAAAGTGTCTATAAAAATAAGAAATAAACCCAGTAGCTTAGTTTTGCCAATAAAAGCCTTACTTCCATGAAAATTGAGTTAGAAGTGTCTGACACAATTCCTTACCTCACAATTGAACTCTACAAACAAGCATTATAATGAATTAAAAAGAAAAAGCCTCAAATCAGCGAGATTTGAGGCTTTTTGCAGAGAGAGAGGGATTCGAACCCCCGGAGGCTTTCACCTCAACGGTTTTCAAGACCGCCGCATTCGACCACTCTGCCATCTCTCTAAAACAATTACGTTGGTCAATTGTGGGTGCAAAAATAACGTTTTGATTCGTTTTACAAAAACTTTTTAGAGAATTTTTCTTCAATAAGTTTTGTTGTACCCTTGTATGAATCAAAAAAATAACCCGATTTTTGCCTTAAATTCCTTAGCAACAGGGTTTTTAAATAATATTACGCATTATCCCATAACATAACTCATGCAAGTAGAACTCGTAAGAATTGACGATGATTTTCATTTTGAAGCCGCAGGCGTGTCGGGCGTACCTGTGCATATTGATGGTGCTACTGATATTGGTGGCCACAACGCTGGCGCACGCCCCATGGAACTACTCTTGATGGGGCTTGGTGGTTGCACGGCCATTGATGTAATTTTAATCTTAAAAAAACAACGCCAACGCATTGACGATTTTCGCATTAGTGTATCGGGCGAGCGCATCAAAATAGAAGGCACAGAAATGAAACCATTTCGTAGTATAAACCTTCATTTCAAGCTAAAAGGAGCGATTGACCTTGCCAAAGCAGAACGGGCCGTGCAGCTTTCGATGGAAAAATATTGCTCGGCTACGGCGCAATTATCGCCTTCGGCAACCATTACTCATTCGGTTGAAGTGGAATATATTGCCTGAGTTTGGCATTTTTTTTGCCTGAAAATTGGAAGGAAAAGACTTTCTGTGTAATTTTCCCGTTAAACAGTAAAACAAACCATTTCAACCAAACAGAATATGAAAAAATTAGCATTGGCAGTAGCCCTGTTTGCTTTTGTAGGCGCAGGTGCAATGGCACACGACGGTAAGGAAGACGGCAAAGGATGTTGCTCAAAGAAAGCAACGGCTTCGGCTTCTTGCTGCAAAGACAAAACTGCTTGCCAAGACAACAAAGCAGCTAAAACCACCAAGACTGCTGTAAAAGCAACTACCGCCGCAAAAAAAGCAGCGTAATAGCCAGTAGTTTTTGAACGCATGAGGGCTTTCCAGACGGAAAGCCTTTTTTGTTTTGTATTCTACTACTAACTTGCGATTCCATTCTTGACTACCCATGCAACAATATCACGACCTCCTAACATATATTCTCGAAAAAGGCACGCACAAAACAGACCGAACCGGCACGGGCACAATTAGTGTGTTTGGCTACCAAATGCGCTTTGATTTGGCCGAAGGTTTTCCGTTAGTGACCACCAAGAAAGTGCATACTAAGTCTATTATTCATGAATTGTTGTGGTTTTTGCAAGGTGATACCAACACAAAATACCTCACCGACAATGGCGTAAGCATTTGGAACGAATGGGCCGATGAAGCAGGAAATTTAGGTCCCGTTTATGGCAAGCAATGGCGCAGCTGGGAAGCCCCTGATGGCCGAGTAATTGACCAGATTACAGAGGTAGTCAATACCATTAAAAAAAGTCCAGACTCTCGGCGTATTATTGTAAGTGCTTGGAATCCAGCTGATTTGAATAAGATGGCATTGTCGCCTTGTCATGCTTTATTTCAGTTTTATGTAGCCGACAATAAACTCTCATGCCAATTGTATCAGCGTAGTGCCGATGTGTTTTTGGGTGTGCCGTTCAATATTGCTTCGTATGCTTTACTGACGATGATGATAGCCCAAGTTTGTGATTTAGAGGTGGGAGACTTTGTATGGACAGGTGGTGACACACACCTGTATGTGAATCACTTGGAGCAAGTAGAAACGCAACTTAGTCGAGAAATTAGGCCACTACCAACCATGAAATTGAACCCTGCTGTTCGAGATATTTTTGGATTTACGTACGACGATTTCATCTTAGAAAATTACCATCCACACCCTGCTATCAAAGCACCGGTGGCGGTTTAAGCAACTTTATAAAAAGTCCCCTCTGGGGATTTCGGGGCTTTTAGCTATGAAAAAAAACGATACACTTGCTTGGTTATTATTGGCATTTTTGGCTTGTATTTGGGGTAGCTCGTTTATCCTGATGAAAAAGAGCCTCGAAGTTTTTACTTCTAATCAGGTGGCTTCGCTGCGTTTGTTCTCAGCGTTTTTATTTTTTGTGCCTGTTTTGCTGAGTCGTTTTAAGCAATTGCCTACGGGTAAAATCTTGCTCTATTGCTTTTTTTCGGGGCTTACGGGCAACCTGTTTCCTGCGTTTTTTTATGCGGTGGCAGGGGCACACATTGACAGCTCCTTGTCGGGTTTGCTCAATTCTATGACACCTATTTTTACTGTAATTATTGGGGTTGTTTTTTACCAACAGGGTATTAGCCGTGAGCAGATGATAGGCATGATATTGGGCTTTTTAGGCTCTCTGCTGCTGATTTTTGGAAGTGGCAAAACCAGTAACATGAGCGTTAACCCGTATGTGTTGTTGGTGATTGCCGCAACGGTGATGTATGGGGTAAACCTCAATTTTGTCAAGAAAAAACTCAATGATTTAGACCCAATGACACTGAGTGCCACAGTGTTAGCCACATTGGGGCCTTTTGCGGCGATAGTTTTGTTCAGCGGTGATTTTGTTACAAAAGCCATGCAGCCAGCAGCTTTGTTGCCTCTCATATATACTTTTGTTTTGGGGGCTATAGGTTCTGGTTTGGCCACAGTGTTGTTTTACAGGATATTACAGATGACCACGCCGGTTTTTGGGAGTTCGGTTACGTACCTAATTCCAATTGTGGCAGTTATGTGGGGCGTAGCCGACGGCGAAAAGCTCCTTTTTCAACATTATGTAGGCATGGCAGCCATTTTGCTTGGAGTTTATATTGTGAACCGTTCGCCTAAGTCTGTGTAGTGATAAATCTAACATTTCATAAGCCGACATGAACAAACTTTCATGGGTTACTAACCTACGTGTGCTGGCAACACTGAGTGTGATTCTGCTTCATGCTGGCTCTTATGGTGCCGAAAAAGTAGGTAAAATCCCTCTGATTGATTGGTGGATTTGCCAAATCCCAAATACTTTTGGGCGGTTTACGGTGCCCGTTTTTGTAATGCTTTCGGGTTATTTGTTATTGGGTAAGTACAGCGACTTATCGCAGTTTTTGAGCAAACGCTTGGTTCGGGTATTCATCCCTTTTTTGGTCTGGACCATACTTTACATCGTTTGGGCCAATTATAATGGTATAAAAGCAGAGCGAACGCCTTGGGATTTGGGGATTATTATACAGAAAATTCTCACAGGTGGGGGTGGGGCTTCGTATCACTTGTGGTTTGTGTATATGTTGTTGGGCTTGTATGCTATAACACCTTTGTTGAGCCGATGGCTGAGCCAAGTGCCTGACAATGAAGTTCGTTTCTTTTTGGTGTTGTGGATAGTCAGTAGTACAATTTATCCATTAGTTAATCGCCTGTTTGGGTTTCAAATTGCTTACGAGTTGCGGTATTTTTCGGGCTACATTGGATATTTTGTACTGGGCTATTGGTTGGGTAACAAAACCACGGTGTTTTCTACTTGGGGCTTGATTTTGCTATTTATAATTGGTTGGGTGGCCACACTGTATCTAAGTTATGAGTTGTCTTACAGCATAGGGAAATTTGATAGTTTTGCCATTGACTATCTGTCGTTTAATGTTATTTTGATGAGCATTAGCATTTTCCTGTTGTTCAAACAAGCCTGCAACGTAGCATTTTTACCCAACTTGATGAACCAATTAGATGTGCAGAGCTATGGAATGTACTTGGCTCATGTAGGCATACTCAGAATTTTATCTCGGAAATTCCACCTCAATTACACTTGGATACACCCTGCCTTGGGTATCACTGTTCAGTTTGTGCTTTGCGTAATTATCTCTTTTGTGTTAATTTGGGCCATTCGTAAAATCCCCAAAGTAGGCTCCTGGATCACGGGGTGAATTAGTCAGTAGTAGATAATCAGTGCAGTGTTAAAGTCCCCCCTTGTGTGGTGGAAAGATGCGTAGGGAAGGGGGGCGGCCCAACGATTCGGCGAGGAGGATGACAGTGAGTGGCAAGTCAAAATAAAATCTTCATTGTAGGATTCCCCTCTAAGGAGGGGTAGGGGTGGGTGAAAATTCGATTGAGAAGAAATAATAAGTGGGCAATAACTTGCTCAGAATTAAATAAATAACTAATACCTGTGGCTTGCCACATCAAAAAACTAAACCTATGAATTTCCAAATCAATTCGTACGACGACTATCAACAAACCTACCAATACAGTGTAGAAGACCCCGAAGGGTTTTGGGCAGAGGTAGGGCAGTATTTTCAATGGCGTAAACCTTGGAAAAAAGTTTTGCAATGGAATTTTGCCGAACCCAATGTAAAATGGTACGTAGGTGGCAAAATGAACATTACCGAAAATGCCCTCGATCGCCATTTAAAAGACAAAGCTGATCAACCTGCTATCATTTGGGAACCCAACGAGCCGGGCGACAAACCCGTTACACTTACCTACCGAGTGTTGCACGAGCGAGTGTGCCGTTTTGCTAATGTACTCAAAAAATTAGGCGTTAAAAAGGGCGACAGGGTGTGTATCTATCTGCCCATGATTCCCGAATTGGCCATTGCTGTACTCGCCTGTGCTCGCATTGGGGCTATTCATTCAGTAGTATTTGGGGGATTTTCGGCTAATTCCATTGCCGACCGCATCAACGACGCAGCGTGTAGTGTAGTCATTACCTCAGATGGGGCATTTAGAGGTAACAAAGAAATTCCGATGAAAGCCACTGTGGACGATGCTCTCAAAACCTGCCCTACGGTCAATGCTGTGATAGTAACCACCCGCACCCGCACGCCCGTTTCGATGCTCAAAGGACTTGACCACTGGTGGGAAGAAGAAGAAAAGCACGTGTCGAGCGACTGCCCCGCCGAAGAAATGGATGCCGAAGACCCGCTGTTTATCCTCTATACTTCTGGCTCTACGGGCAAGCCTAAGGGCGTAGTGCACACCTGCGGCGGCTACATGGTGTATGCCACATATACCTTTGCCAACGTATTTCAATACCAACCCGGCGAAATCCACTTCTGCACTGCCGATATTGGTTGGATTACAGGCCACAGCTACATCGTATATGGCCCGCTATGCTATGGGGCTACTACCTTGCTTTTTGAAGGCATACCAACTTACCCCGATGCGGGGCGGTTCTGGGACATTGTGGACAAACACAAAGTGGACATTCTCTACACGGCCCCAACAGCCATACGCTCACTGATGGGCTTTGGCTTACAATATGTAAAAGACAATGACCTTAGTAGCCTCAAAAAACTCGGTACAGTAGGCGAGCCTATCAACGAAGAGGCATGGAACTGGTACAACGAACACATCGGCAAAGGGCGTTGCCCGATAGTAGATACTTGGTGGCAAACCGAAACGGGTGGGGTGTTGATTTCTAACTTAGCGGGGATTACCCCAGCCAAACCAACTTATGCTACATTGCCCTTCCCAGGTGTACAACCCTTATTGGTGGACGAAAACGGGAACGAAATAGAAGGTAATAGCGTAAGTGGCAACTTGTGCATCAAGCATCCGTGGCCGTCTATTTTACGCACCACTTGGGGTGACCATGAGCGTTGCCGTACCACTTATTTTTCGGCATACCCGAACTTGTATTTTACAGGTGACGGCTGTTTGCGTGACGAAAATGGCTTTTATCGCATCACCGGACGGGTTGACGACGTACTGAATGTATCGGGTCATCGCATTGGCACTGCCGAAGTAGAAAACGCCATCAATATGCACCTCGGTGTGGTAGAAAGTGCCGTGGTCGGCTATCCACACGACATCAAGGGGCAAGGGATCTATGCGTACATTATTTGTGAAAATGCTCCCCACGACCCCGAAATGATGCGAAAAGACATCACGGCTACGGTTTCTCGCATTATTGGCCCCATTGCCAAGCCTGACAAAATGCAATTTGTAACGGGGCTTCCCAAAACACGCTCTGGTAAAATTATGCGGCGCATTCTCCGTAAAATAGCCGAAGGCGAAACTTCTAACCTCGGCGATACCACTACCTTACTTGATCCAGGTGTGGTGGAAGACATTAAGGCTGGGGCGTTGTGAAAAACGACCTGAAATTTGGGTTTGTTGCATTCATTTTTTAGAATTTTGCAGTTACTGATGAAGCAAGTAACCCTACGCCAAAGACTTGGTAGCGTATTCGATGCAACGCCTGCATTCGAATATCAGAGTAGCACAAATGTAACTTGCCGTTGAGCTACGGTTTACAGGTTCACTGGGTGAGATTTTGTTTGCCGATACCTACCAATTGCCACGTCCGACTCGTTCGTTTGGGGCAAGCGATGGACAAGATTTAGGCAAAGATTTTGAATTGTTGGTTGATGGCCAGCTAAAAAGTTTTGACATAAAGTCCATGCGGCGAGTTAGTAATAATTTCTACTCCGACTATGTGTTAAACATCCCGTCGTCGCAACTTAATAAGCCTGATTCACTGACAGACTATTATTTTCACATCAATATTCATTCTAAGGTTGAAAATGGATTTGTAGGCTCGTTTGTGGGATATGCCAGTAAAGAGGAGATAAAAACAGGAATTATCGGCAAACTGTATAGAGCAGGCACGTATAGAACCCGAAGAGACGGGTCAAAATTTCGATTTAGCGATGATACCTATGAGGTTGATTTAGCAGATTTGACCACGCCGCCTCTTACTGATTTTATTAAGCATTTGGAGGGATTTGCTTTCAAAAAAATTCGACAAAAAACATAGAATTGCATTTTTAAGCAAGACAAAGATGCCCAAACTGGGAACAAAATACTTGGCAGAACCGTTTTTTTAGCCAACTATCAGCTAATTTTAACGACCAATGAGTACCATTGACGGAATAAATACCTTACGAAAAGTAATCATGCTCGGTGACAAATTGTTGGTGCGTCCCTCCGATGGAGGACAGCAGACACGCTCGGGCTTGTACCTGCCACCTACTGTTACCGAAAAAGAAGACATTCAGAGTGGCTTGGTCATGAAAGTAGGCCCTGGTTTTCCGATTCCGGCCCTTCAAGATAACGACGAGCCATGGAAAGAGAAGAAAGAAGATGTAAAATATGTGCCGCTGCAAGTGAAAGAAGAAGACCAAGTGTTGTTTTTGCGCCGTAACGGATTTGATGTAGAGATTGATGGCGAAAAATATGTCATCATTCCACAATCAGCTGTTTTGATGATGATTCGGAAAGATGAATTGAGTGAGCTGGGGTTTTAGGAGCTTAATAGAGCTACGGTAAGCAGTTTGTTACATGATAATTGTCATTTTTTTAGTAGAGTAAACCACATAGTTTCGCAGCAATTCTATACCTGCTTAACTATGCAAACGCCAACAAAACTACTCTGGATGGGGCGGATTTCGCTCTTTATTATCTTTTTTTGGTTCGGTCTGCTCAAATTGTTGTCATTGTCTCCTGCCGAAGGACTCGTAAGGCGACTTCACGAGATAACCCTATCGCACCTAATTACCTCTGACCATTTTCTGATACTATTAGGTGTAGTTGAGTGCGGCATAGGCATCTTGTGGCTGTTTCCAAAGCTCACTAAGCTTGCTTTTATTGTATTTATAGCCCAAATGTTTGCTACTTTTCTGCCTTTATTATTTCTTACGGGCGATACCTGGACCAACTCAATGGTACTCACGCTTACTGGACAGTATATTGTCAAAAACGTGGCATTGGTGGCCTTAGCAGCTATTTTACTTTTTTCTGATACGCAAAGAAAAAATCGTTTTTACAACCTTTGAGTGCCTTGGTATGAAAAATATTTTCTGCTGACAACAGGAACTAATAAGAGAAATACATAGTTAATAGCCTACTGGTAGAAATACCTACACAGAATTGGGGATGACTGGTTTTGACAGCTTGAGTTGCCGAGTGTAAGCATGCAGGGAGTTGGGCGAACCTTCCTTAATCAATTCACCTACGCTATAAGTGGCGAACCTACTTATGCAATGGCAGCCTAATTCTGAGAAGAATTAAGTTATGAGTACCCGCATCGGGATGATGCCGCTACTCGCCACACTCTACCGACCCCAAGTTCTGCCGGGTAGGCTTTGGAGTGACGACTCGCAGAACCGACTTTGCCGATGGTTTTGAGCAAGGTTAGTACCCAAAACCTACGGAAGTTGCCCAAGGTGCGTTGCTGACCTAACAATTTCTCGACAATTCAACAGCCACTAAGCATGTAGAAAGCCTCAGGTTGCCTTGCTCTGGACGAGGGTTCGAATCCCTCCATCTCCACAAGTACAAACAAAAACCCTACTCAGTCGAGTAGGGTTTTTGTTTGATTATCAGTATATTATGGATTTTCTCATGTCTCAAATCTCACCTTCTCTTGTCAATGTCCATTGCGGCTCAAATCTCAGTTTCTCTTGTCTTAATATTCTACCTCCAATTTATACCCCTTGCCATGAATATTAACAATTTTGATAGAGGTATCTTTTTGTAATTTTTTGCGTAGTTTTGATACAAACACATCCAAACTACGCCCTACTACAAACACGCCGTCGTCTTCCCATACTTCTTTTAAGAGGCGTTCTCGTTCAATTACTTGGTTGGGGTTGTTGGCAAAAATACTGAGCAGTTTTGTTTCTTTATCGGAGAGTTCTATGGTTTCGGTACCGCTTTTCAAGGTTCGATTTTCTATACAAAAAGCAAAATGTCCAATACCAACATAAGAATCATTTGTCAAGAGTGGTGTTTGTGGGGCTTTGGGTTTAGCTTTTTTTCCAATT
The DNA here is from genome assembly GCA_044228045.1 of Spirosomataceae bacterium. Lineage (GTDB taxonomy): Bacteria > Bacteroidota > Bacteroidia > Cytophagales > Spirosomataceae > JAXLVB01. The sequence goes on along the minus strand of JBGAVQ010000031.1, from coordinate 14,285 downwards.
AAGAAAACGCCTATCACAATGCCCGACAGGAAAAACATTAACGAATACGGATTCATGTATTTGTTGAGGGTAGTTACCTCTGCAAACGAGATTTGTATTTTGTAGCAACCCTCTGGCTGCGACCTCCCCAAACACGCTATGGTATTGTTACTATCGGGCTTCATTTCGTAGCCGTAAATCAACTCATCGGCTTTGCAACTCAGCACATTTACGGTGTATTGCAAGGGCAAATGCCCAGATGCCAGGTTTTCGTGAACCACCTTCACGAGCGTGTCAGGCACAAAGGTGAACTGGCTCTGAAACGTAATCAAAAATGTATTACTATTTATTTTTTTGACAGGCAACACCCTCGACGTAGAATCGCCCGAATACAACAACACTTTATGCCCAATTTGCCGCATCACCAACTCGGCTCTTTTTTCGAGTTGCTCTGGTTGACTGGGTTGAGTAAACGCCCAAAGACCCGCCGAAACGATGAAGGTAATAAGCGCAATGAGAAAAAAACTTGATTTCATGGTATTACAAAGCAAAATTCTGCTGGTTATCAGAATTTTGCAGCTTGTTATTTTGAAACAAAGATAACATAATTATCTACTCGTTTTTCTTAATTAACAGTTGAAAATACCTCTAAAATGCCAAAATTTACACTTGTTTTACATTGTTTTACAGTTGCTTTACCAAGTCTTTCAATAGTCAACTATACATTTGTGTCAGTTGTTCATCTTAAACAAAAAACACATGAAAAAGTCAAATCTGCTCGCATCACTTTTACTGAGTTTAGTCGTGTCAACTCTTAGCCTTGCTCAACATAAGTTTAGCAGCTGTTCTGCTGCTTTTTTAGACAACAAAATGGTGGTTAATGAATATACCGACAAAGGCAAGTGTATGATTTCGACTGCTGCTAAGGGCCAATTGAGTGTTTGCACGGCCAACCTTTCGCCCAAACAGTGTATTCCAGTAGATAAACTTATGTTTAAAGTAGCCATCCGAGACAAATCTACTAAAACAATGGTGATGTTCTCAAACGAAAATTACAAGCAAGTTGATATTCAGAAAGTACTGTCTAAATGTAAAAAAGGCGACCACATTGTATTGCTCACCACAAGCGATGAGTATGCCTTGCCACATAACGAGATATTGGTGCAGTAAACGGGTCTTATTTGTAAAAATTAAACTACCAATAAAATCATAATTATGAAAAAATCAACAAAGTATCTACTCACCACGTTAATAGTAGCTTTGATGAGTATTACCAACACTTTTTCTAATGGTGGAGAAAGTAGTTTTTCTGCTAATTCATTGATTTTGAATGGAAAGTTGCTGAATGAAGACACGTTTTGGAAAGGGAGTAAAGGCAAATTAGCTTTGGTCAAAGGAAACCCAAATTCAAAAGATGCCACCAAGGTTCCTTTCAGAATTTATCTCAAACACGAAGGGAAAATAGTCAATAACGGCTTGTCTTCTGAAACACGAGAACAGTACGAAGTAGAAGTTGCCCCCATCTTGGCATTGGCTCTTTCTGGCGACGAATTGGTGATTGAACCTGCCAGAAAAAGCGATTCGCAGACCAAGCGTGTCATTAATCTAACCAAAGTTGACTATATGTACATGTTTTTAAGTCCATTCTTTACAAAAACAAAAGTAGGCAATGGGTGTTAGGGGCTGTCTTTAATTATTAAGGATACGAAACATTCAGCAAGGAAGAAACAGCCATGAAGTGTAAAGTTGATATATGAAAGCGTATTTGTTACCGACTCGAATCAACCCTTTACTGCTATTATTAGTTTTTGTTATGTCTTGTAATGGACAAAACAAACTTAAAAGTAGTGTGACTGAACAGACGGCAGTTCCAAAAGGAGCGACAGACCTTGCTATTTTCGGCACGAACCCGTCAACCGAGATTGATAATAACATACGCAGTATTTTTCAGGATACAAAGGGCAACTATTGGTTTGGTACGAATGGGGCAGGGGTGTATCGTTATGACCCCAACCAACCTGTTGGAAAAGCCCTGACCCAATTTACGGAGAAAGATGGCTTGGCTAATAACCAAGTTCAATCCATTCAGGAAGATAACTCGGGCAATATTTGGTTTGGCACGGGAGGATTCGGAGTTAGTCGCTACGATGGACGCACTTTCACCACATTGACAACGAAAGAAAGTTTGCAAGTAAGCAGCAGTTCAGACAAAGAGTGGAATGTAGAACCAAACGACCTATGGTTTTATGCAGGAGGTGGAGTTTATCGCTACAATCCCAAACGGGAAGTTGGCAATTCGTTGACCTATTTACCTTTTCCCAAACCTGATTTTGATACTAAGTATGTGCCAAACCCACCTGACCGCCTGAGCCGCTATGCTGTTTATTGCACCTTGAAAGATAAAAAAGGAAATCTGTGGTTTGGCACACAGGCCATGGGCGTGTGTCGTTACGACGGGAGGTCATTTACTTGGTTCACTGACAAAGGATTAGCTGGCCCGGCGGTTCTCGGCCTGTTTGAAGACAAAAACGGAAACATCTGGTTTGGCAATAATGGCGGCGGGTTATTTCGGTACGACGGAATAAACCTAACCAATTTTACCGAAGAAAAAGGGCTGGGCAACAAAGAATTTAGAACAGCAGGCAAACCGAGCCCAGGCACCTTAGCTCGTATTTATGCAATCAATGAAGACAATAATGGTGTGCTTTGGATAGGAACTGTTGACGCAGGAGTTTGGCGATATGCCCCTTCGACCCGCTCAGGGGAACAGCTCAGGGCAGGCGGTAATAACTTAACTAACTATACCACCAAAGACGGACTTACAAGCAATGCTGTAAATACGATTTATAAGGATAAAAAAGGAGAACTCTGGTTTGGAACAGACGGCGACGGCATCTGTAAATTCAATGGCTTATCCTTTACAAAATTTGTTGTTAAATGACACGCTAAATTGGGCGTGGTGTCATTACTATAATCGTTATGATGGAAAACCATCACGAGCTTTAAAGACGGTCAGCAATAATGTGCACTGCTGATTTTAAAATCATTGTCAATTATTCAGTGCCGTTTAACTAAGAATATTTTTTGGGGCCAGCGCCGGAATTCTATTTAGTATCGTTGTGTCACTCACTTGTACTTGCAGATGTTCGGTTCTGCTTTTCTCACCGCATGCTTAAGTAACCAACATTGAATTATTAGTAATCAATATTATTTCTGTAGTATGAACAACAAGCGATCAATCACTTACTTGATTTTAATGAGTGCTCCTTTGTTCTTCGCTTGCCGTGTCCCTCGTTAAACACAATTTGAAAGAAACATAGCGAGAACCCGAAGTTTTAACAACACATTTATACAAACCGAACCAAATATGATAAAACAGTACATCTTTACCCTACTTGCAACCTTGTTTTTTACACAGACTGGAAATGCCCAATCTACTGACACCTTTACTGACTTGCGGGATGGACAAACATATAAAACGCTCAGCTTTAAAAATGCTTTGACTGACACCACGGTTACTTGGATGGCCCAAAACCTGAACTACAAAGTGCAGGGGAGTTACGCTTATGATGACAAAGAGAGCAATCGAAAAGAGCTCGGCTTGCTTTACACCTGGGAAGCAGCGAAAAAAGCTTGCCCCAGCGGTTGGCATTTAGCAACGGATAGCGAATGGTCTATGCTGGTGACTAAATTTGGCGGAACTGACAAGGCTGGCGAAGCCCTGAAAAGCGTCAAAGGTTGGGCCGAAGACGGCAACGGTACTAACAGCAGCGGGTTTGACGCTCTTCCTGGAGGTATTCACAGAAATAATCATTATGAGGTGATGAGTGTTATGGGTTTCTGGTGGACATCCACACCCTCAGGTGCGGAGGGTAAAGCCTGGGGATGGAACTTCAGTTATGGTGGCCCAGGGGAAAAACCACTTAAAACAAAAGCGTTCCGTTTCCCTGCCTCTGTTTCTTACGCAGAATCTGTTCGTTGTGTCCGGGATTGATTTATTTGATTTATATAGTGGATGCAGCGAATCATATCCAGAAGGGTATAACGTAAAAACGTTTGAGGGCTTTAAAAGTGCAGCGGGTCATCAATAATTTGTATTGCTGATTTTAAAATCATTTGTCAATTATTATTCAATATCATTTCTGTTGTGCGTCATACTAAAAGACACCCTTACAATGAAAGTGAAATCAGATAATCAAACCATTTTTATTCTTTGTTGGACATTTTTGATGGCTGTAACAATAGCTTGCAACAGTCAAAGCGACTCAAACAAGCAAAATCAGATAGTTCATTCTAAAACTGACAGCAAATTGTTGAAATACACCACAGGGGTTCGATCAATTTTAGAAGATAGCAAAGGAAATATTTGGTTTGGTAGTCACAACGAAGGAGTGTGTTTGCTTCATAAGGGGGAGCTCCAATATTTCACAACAGAAAACGGATTAAGTAACAATCAGGTGAGGAGTATTTATGAAGATAAAAATGGTATCATCTGGTTTGAGTGTGGAATTGGGTTAAGTAGATATGATGGGCAAAAAATGACCGTTTACAATGAAAGAAAGTATGATTCAAAAAACGGGTGGAAATTAACGGATAATGACCTTTGGTTTAAAGGCGATGAAACTACTGGCTACAATAAACTGGAAGGCTATGCAGGGGTGTACCAATATGACGGACAACAGCTTTCGTATCGCACATTTCCTGTTACACCAAAATTAGGGAATGAATTTCCCTATCCGGTTTCAACATCTTTTGTAAAAAGCAAAAGTGGAACGGTTTGGTTTGGAACTTATGGTGCATTGATTGGCTATGATGGTAAGCAATTTAAAATATTTGATAATGGCTCATTAGGTTTTAATGGCACAACCGAATTTTTGCATATTCGAAGCATAATGGAAGACAGCAAGGGTAATCTATGGATCGGAAATAATTGTGGCGGCAGCCCAATTGGGGGTAACGGCGTAGTAAAATATGATGGTAAAGCATTCATCAATTTTACAAAACAACATCAATTAAGAAAAGAAGACACCAAAGGTAATTCCCTGAACAGCGTTTTTTCGATTGGAGAGGATGCTTCAGGCAATATTTGGTTTGGGACTTCGGAATCAGGTGTATGGAGATATGATGGCCATACCATGAAAAATTTTACCCAAAAAGATGGCCTCGATGGTGACTTTACTTGGATTATTTACAAAAGCAAAGCGGGTGAGTTGTGGTTTGGCGGAGGCCCCAATGGCGTGTATCGCTTCAATGGCAAGTCTTTTGAACGAAAATATTAACTAAAAGTACGGACTTTATGAGTAAAGAGGCTCAGCAATAATGTGTATTGTCTTGCCTGCTACTTTCCGCTAATTACTAAACATTAAGTAGTTGTTCAAAATTAGTTGAATCTATTTGGGCTGTCCACCTCTGTCCTTCGGACACCTCCGCCAGCGGAGGACAAGGTTTTCTCCCCCGCTGGCGGGGGTAGGGGGTGGAAGGAATACTATAGACTAATTTCAGAGAGGTACATTAGTATGGTTTTACTTTAAATTTTAAAAAAATGAAAAAGTTATTTGTATTTATTCCGGTTATCCTCCTGGTGGTGTTTCTACTAAATTCTTTTGTGCTAAAAGAAAATGGAGCAAAAAAGAAACCAATAAAAGAGGACAAATCAGCGGGGATTGCCAACATCATTTTTAAATCTACTGATGGCGGACAAACTTGGCAGGACATTAGCAAAGGACTGCCTGAAATTTTGCAGAGATCAGGTGTGTGGAGTAATGGTTTCTTTACAAATGACCATGGGTTCTATTTACGTGCTGGAAATGGGGTTTATCATAGCGAACCAAATTCTACAACTTTTTTTTGGACAAAAGAGATTTTTCCTGGTAAACAAAGAAACATTGCCCCTATCAATAATGGGATACTTGCTTATGATTTCAGGGGTCAATTTTTACAAAAAATTAACGGAACGAGTGATTGGTCGCCCCTGTACACGAATTTTCAAGAGCAAGCCGTACGATTAGACAAAACGATAGATTGGATGGTCAAGAATTATAATGAGAAAGAAGTACGCACCGTTTTTGAAACTGCCGGAGGCACAGTCTTCATTAGCTCTAACAGCAGTCTTTTTAGATCCACTAACAGTGGAAAAACTTGGGAACAAGTACACGTTGGAGACGGTAGAATGAAATTAGTAGAGTCAAACGGGGTACTCCTAAGTACCAGCAACGATGGAATATTAAGATCCACCGACAATGGTCAAACCTGGAATCGTGTAATCAGTGAAGGGGGCGTTGGCATCGCTGTAGAACGTATTGATGGAGGATTTGCAGCTATAGTAAACAACACAACAACCCAAACAAACAGCGTACATATTTCAATGGATAGTGGAAAAACCTGGAATGCCATAGGCGAAGACCTTCAACCTTCCTGGAGTAGTTTAGTGATGAGAAAAATAGGCTTGCTTAAATCGTCATCTGATATTTTATCAATCAAACAAATGGGTAAATATTTAATATGTGGCCGCCCAGATGGTTATTTCCGGTCACCTGACATGGGCAAAACATGGCAACAACTGTCACTTCCGCCTAATCAAAATTTTGGCTTCAATTTATCAGTTTCGGGCAACGTGATCTATGTCATGCCATATAAAGGATGTTGAAAAACCTCAAACTCAGCAATGATGTGTATTGCTGAGTTTCAAATCGTTTGTCAATTATCAGTAATCAAGCTGTTTCGGACAAGATTGAACTCTACATGAAAATCGTAGCAAAAGAAAAATGATGAAATACGTACAGCTTTATATGTTGGTCTTAATGTTTATTTTTTGTAGTTCCTGCAACGGACAAGAAAAAACAAATACACAAATAGGTACAACTACTTCCAAACCAAGTCCAACAGTTATCAAAAACTTTAAGTCCGCCGCTTTGGCTCCTGATTTTGATACGACTCTGGTTAGCCAATATATCCGAAGTATTTTTCAGGATTCAAAAGGAAATTTGTGGTTTGGTACCATAGGCGAAGGGGTAGTTCGGTACGATGAAAAAACCTTGACCTATTTTTCCAACCCCGATGGTTTTGTTAACAACTCTGTTTATGCCATTAATGAAGATAAAGATGGAAATATGTGGTTTGGAACAGACCAAGGCGTGTATAAGTATGATGGGAAAACATTTAGAAATTATAATCAAAAAGATGGGTTAAACCATCTTGATATAACTCGAAAAGGCATCCTTGTTGACAAATTGGGTAACATTTGGGTAGGTACACACGGCGGTGTTTACCAATATAATCCATCGGCAGACAGCAAAGGCACTCAATGCTTCGCACTGTTTCCATTACTCCCGCCTATCAATGTGGCAGGCATTATAGAAGACAAAACTGGTAATATTTGGTTTGCTTCGTCTAATCAAGGTGTCTTTCGCTATGACCCTTCGGTCGCTCGGCGGTCCGATTCGCTCACGGCAGGTGAAAAATCAATAACCCATATTGCAGAAAAAGAAGATTTGGGTGAGAACTATGCGGGAGGTATGGCAGAGGATAAAGATGGAAATATGTGGTTTACCATGAGAAACGGTATTTGCAAGTATGACAGTAAGACATTTACAGAATATACCTCCAAAGACGGATTAGGTGGAACGGAGTTTTGGGGAATCATTATAGAGCAGTCGGGCATCATTTGGATTACAGCCCGAGGTGCTACTACGAGATTTGATCCTTCTGTTCCCTTACCCAATCCAAAAGCATTTACTGTATTTACATCTGCTAACGGACTTAATTGTTGTGTTCAAAGTATGTTTCAAGACAGATCAGGAAATATGTGGTGGGGTGCAGGGTCAGGTCTTTTTCGGTTTAACGGCAAACGCTTTTATCAAGTAAAACAAAATGGCCCTTGGTAGATAAACAAAAGAGACGACAGAATAAACACATAAAAAATGAAACGAATACAATACATTTTCATTCTATTACAAGGATTAATCTTCTTGTCTTCCGCTGGCCACGGACAAGTAAAAACCAACTTAAACCCAGGTCAGTTGGGCCTCATTAAATCACAAAGCAAAAACTCAGGTGACAATGTACATTGCAGTTTGCAAGACAGAAAGGGCAATCTCTGGTTTGCCACCACAGCCGATGGTGTTTTTCGCTATAACGGCAAGACTTTCACCAACTACACAACCAAAGATGGACTGAATAGTAATGGGATTTTTGCGATTTACGAAGATAAAAAAGGGAACATTTGGTTCGGAACCGATAAGGGGGTATCTCGTTTTGATGGAAAAACCTTTACCGATATTCCAATATCAATGGTCAATACTAATTATATAGACCATTTTACCAATCAGCCAGCTACAACTGTTTTTGTGAATAGCATTTTAGAAGATAAAAATGGAAAATTTTGGTTTGGGGCCGAAAATGGTGTTTACTGTTATGATGGCAAAACATTTACCCGTTTTATAGACAACCCAACTATTGTCAATCCCAATAAATTTGACCCTAAACTGGTGCTGTGCATGATAGAAGACAAAAAAGGAAATATTTGGTTTACGACCAGAGCCGAAGGTATTTATCGTTTTGATGGCACAACTTTATTCAATTACAAACCCAATAACGAAGGATGGTTTCGTGGACTTTTAGAAGATAAAGACGGAAACATTTGGATTGGCAGAAGGTACAAGGGAGTTTGTCGTTATGACGGAAAAACGTTTACCAATGTATTACAAAATGGGATATTTGATGCTTGTACGGTGGTCGCAATAACGCAGGACAAATTGGGAAATATTTGGTTTGCTACGGAAGCTGGTGAGGTGTCAAAACGAGAAACCGAAGGCGGTGTTTGGCGATATGATGGGAAAAGTTTTCAAAATATATCCAAGAAAGATGATTTGCGTAATCATGGCACTTGGTGTGTTTTAGAAGACAAAACTGGAAACCTCTGGATAGGCACAAGGGGTACGGGCTTGTACCGATATGATGGAAAAACCTTCACCAGTTTTTCGGAATAAAAATAATTACTACACTGTCAAAACAAGATTAAAGGCAGCCAATTCATTCACTAAATAATAAAGCAACCATCACACTTCATGTTCAAATCCATTTTATTGCTAATCCTTATGCCCATGCTTGTGTTGGCACAAGCAAAAATTGCCGAATCCAAATTTGAGTTATCGCCCAAAGAAAGTCAAATGGTTTGGAAATGTGAAAGCCACGAAGGCACACTCCAACTGGCTTCTGGTTTTATAGTAACAGCAAATGATAAGCCCAAGGGTGGAAGTTTTGTAATAGATATGACAAGCATTGCCTGCACTGACGGAAAACAAGAAGCGAGCCGAAAGGAATTAGCAGACCACCTCAAATCAGACGATTTCTTCTCGGTAACTCGCTTTCCGAAGGCATATTTTGTTTGCACCAAGATTATCCCCACCGCCAAAGCTAATGAGTTTACCGTAACAGGCAACCTCACAATCAAAGGTGTTAGTAATGCCATTAGTTTTCTGGCAATTATCATAAGCAACAAACGGATTGCCTCCCAAGAGCAGATGACTGCCAAAGCAGAAACTACGATAAATCGCACGTTTTGGGGCATTAACTACAAAGCTAATATGCCCACTTTTTTTGGTCCTATTGTCAATAATTTTATTTCCAATGATATTAAGATTTCGATGAGTTTGGTGTTTGATAAAATAAACCTGCCGTGAAAAAAACACTTGCCTTTTTGATACTCGCTCCATTTTTAGTCTTTGCACAAAATCAAGAGCCGTGGATGTTGCAACCCAAAGAAAATTGGCAAAAAATAGCTTTGGTAAACGATGTTTTGTACAAAAATGGCAACAAGTACGAAGACCCCACTATTACTTATGCTGGCAGTGGTTTTTTGTTGAAACATAACGGCACTACCTACGCCGTTACCGTGAAGCACGTGCTATGGGTTGCTCGCAACAAAGCGTCAAAGTATGTGGCTGTGAATGAGCACCTGCAATCATGGAAAATGTACCCCAAAAACAACCTCAAAGATTCAGTTGTCATAGATAAACTCCTTAATGAAGACCCTGCCGAAAAACTATTTGATGGCTGGGACAATGGCGTACTTCAACGAGACTGGCTTGTGTTTTCTACTCGATACACCTCACCCAATTTGCAGCCTTTAACCTTGCGAGAAACTGCCCCTGTAATAGGTGAAAAGGTCTATCTTATCGGAAATCCATATCGTTTTGAGCAAACGCTTATTGCCTCGGGGCAACTTTTTAAGCGAGAAGGACAGCTCCTTTTTGTGAAATTAGATGGCATGGAAAAGGCTTTTTTGGGTGGAGCAAGTGGCTCTCCACTGGTAGATGAAAACGGACACGTACTGGGCATTTTCTCCAATAGCCGAAAAGATGACCAAACAGGGCAACAGTATTACGTCATTAACGCTACCGACTATTTGAAGAAAGTCTTGGCGGGTACAAAGCCACTCAATGTAAATAAACGCCCCGTTTCAGTGTATTTAGATTCGCTTCTGCAAAGAGTGAAAGTCAAAAAAGCATTGAAACAATTTGATGCACTCCTCAAAACAGAACAAGCCTATTACGATTATGAAATTACGTATTTTAATCACGGAAATATTATAAAAATAGGAGAAAATCTTGTAAGCCAACAAAAGGGGAAAGATGCCATTCAATATTTTGATTATTTTTATAAATCTCGACATACGCACCTGTACCTAATTGCCTTAGCCAAAGCCTATGTGCAGCAGCAAAACAAGCAAAAAGCTATTGCCTTGCTCGAAACAGAAAAAGACAAAATGGATCCTGAAATAAGAGGCGAAATCATTACGCTATTGAACGAAATCAAGGCTAAACAATAGGAAATGTTCTCAGATAGCACACGCTGGAGAAGTGGCTTACAATTCAACCCTTTAGTAATTTCTCAACCATTTTCGGCGTTCGTTCTATCCAATTTTTGCCAGGCAACAAATTGAGCAAACCCAATAAAAATAAGGCTATGAGGTAATACTTGACTTTTTTGAAAAAAAGATGGTTTTGAGGCTGTGCAATCCAATTCAAAATAGCCAAAAACAGTGGGAAAGAAAAAGGAGCCATATACCGAAAATACAGCGATTCAAGGTCTGAAAAAAGCCATATGCCCAACATGACAAAAAGGTAACAAGTTGATAACAATGCTCCTAATTTTAGAAATATATTTTCAGTTGTATTGACAAAAGACTTACGCCACTGGTAGATGCAATAGACTATTACTGCTATTTGAAACACCAAACCCACCACAAAAAGTACGTCTAACGAATAGGTTTCTCGGTCTAAATCCTTGATAATGAGTAGCTCATTAAAGAGGGCTTCTGCAATGTTTATAAACTTTGCGGTAGTGGGTAACTCAGTCAGCCGCCCTGCGTGTCCTGTAAAATAACCCGAAACCGAATAGTTCCACACGAAGTAGCAGGCTACAAATGCCGAAGTAGTTAAACTAACCGCTAAATACGCTTTCATCTTGGTATAACTGCCTCTATACAAGCACCATACACTTACAATGATACTTGTAAAAATGCTAAATACGCCAATGTATCTAAACAGAAAAAGGAGTATCATCACCACCGAAAGCGCAACAAAATAACGCCAGTTGAAGGCTCGTATATAGGATAAATACAGTATGTAAAGAAAATACAATTCAGTGGTAACAAACAAAGCCTCAGACCACGTATAACTAAATAACTTAATGTACGTGCCATTGAGCAAAAATAGGCTCAAAAACCACGATTTATTAGGGTTGATGCGATACATCAATATAAGACAAGCAGCCCAAGCCAACCAATTGGCTATTTTGCTGCTCAAAAAAAAGTTGATGGTCGTGATTTTGGAAATAATCCCAATCGCTAATGGATAACCAAGCGGCCAAACCGTATTGAATTGGACATTGCCTTTGAATGGATGGGTGTAAAAGTTACCTGTTAACGAAACAAGATTTTTGGCATTGTGCAGATAAACAAACGAATCGAAGGTAGTGAAGCCATCATGTCCAACATATATAACAGTTGCCGAAATACTGACCAGCACAAGCCAAATAATTATCAAAAGTCTAATGCCAGCACATATTTTTAGGCTCATTTATGGCTTAAGATAATTGCTTTCGCAAAGTTTTTGCTCGCTTGTCGGGGCCATCATGGCTCCAACCGGGGGCATAAAAAATGTATTTCAGCTTGTCCGATAGGAGTTTAGCCCGTTGCACATCTTTCAAAATAGCCACATATTCATGCGTGGCAACAAGGGCTGGATTGTATGTGTCAACATTGACAGTGAGGCCATAAACTGGCTTTTCGCTCTCTTTTTCCTGCGAAAAAGTACCAAATATTCTATCCCAAATGATGAGCATACCCGCATGATTGCAGTCGAGGTAGCGGATGTTGGAGGCATGATGCACTCTGTGATGCGAGGGAGTATTGAACACAAACTCAATCCAAGTAGGTAGTTTGTGAACCAACTCGGTATGCACAAAAAACTGATACAACAAACTCACCGAAATCATGGTAAAAATCATAAGTGGGTCAAAACCCAGCAGGGGCAACCACAACCAGAACACAAATTTATGAATGCGCTCACCTACGCCTTGCCGCAGGGCAGTGCCGAAGTTCATTTGCACCGACGAATGATGCGGCACGTGCCCAGCCCAAAACAAACGTACCTCGTGATTGAGTCGATGAAACCAGTAGTAAGTAAAATCATCCAGAAAAAACAACAGCACCCAAGCCCAAGCTTGGCGGTCAACCACATCACGTAAAGGGCTGATTTGGTGCAAGTAAAAGAAAGCCAAAAACGCCAAAACCTTCGGAATAAACTCTACGATTCCTGAAAACAAACCCATCGAAAGTGAGACCAACGTATCTTTTCCTTTATAGAGGCTGAGGTGTTTTTGACGGTCAATAAACGCTTCAACCAATATAGAAACAAAGAAAACAGGCAAAGCAAACGGAATCAGCTTGTCGTTTTGGAGTTGTTCTATGAGTTGTTGAAAGTTCATATAATCGTTTGTCAAGAGACCAGCCGTATTTTATAGGTGAAGTCAGGTGTTTCCACCTGACTATCTTGTATGAAAAAAATTGGTTCTTCTAAAACTTATAAGAGTGGTAGAGAACACTGGCTACGGCTTTAAAATACTTTGGAAGTCATTGTCAGTGTCTTCACTGGCAATTTTTCGTATAAACCTACCCCCAAAATATATAAAACAGCCTACACACTCCCCAACTCAAACGGCAGTTTGCGAATCCGCTTGCCTGTTAGGTTAAAAATTGCATTGGCCAAGGCCGGAGCCAAAGGCGGCAAGCCAGGCTCGCCTACACCGTTGATTTTAGGCTCATTATCTGTCAAAATTAAGGTTTCTACCTTTGGCATTTCTTCAATGCGAATCATGCGGTAGGTGTCAAAATTCTGTTGAGTCGAACGCCCGTTTTCAAAGGTTATACCGTCTTTGATTGCGGCAGTTAGGCCCATCACTACAGCCCCTTCTACTTGCGATTTTACGGTTTCGGGGTTCACCACTGTACCAAGGTGAATGGCAACAAACACCCGCTCAATCTTGATTTTACCGTCCGCTTTTTTAGAAACTTCTACTACATGACCTGCTGAACCTGCAAAGAATTCCCACACGGCCACACCTCTGCCCCAAGTTTTGGGAAGTGGCTTTGACCAACCCGATTTTTCTTTGAGTGCCACCAAAATATCTCGCAAAATGCGGTGATTATCAGTTAGTAATGACAAACGAAAATCAATGGGGTCTTTGCCAGCTTTGAGTGCCATTTCGTCTATAAAACACTCATGGCCAAAGGCAGTAGTTGTAGAAGTAACCGCTCGCCACCAACCCAGCGGCACGTGGTTTTCAACATTCACGTATTCATGGCCAGTGTTCGGAATGTTGTACGACATATCCGCAATAGCCTCCATCATTTCGTCGGCAGGTTTGCCGGGTTGGTAAGCACCTATCCACAAAAAATCAGCAATAGATGGTGATACCACTTTGTGCTGAAAGGCCACGGGCTTGCCCTCAGCATCCAATGCTCCCTTAAACACACTATAAGTTGGTGGACGGAACGGCCCTTGAGAGGTGTCGTCTTCACGAGTCCAAATTACTTTGACAGGAGCATTGAGTTTTTGAGAAAGCTGGGCTGCCTCTACCGCTACATCTGGAAACAAACGTCGCCCAAAGCCACCACCTGAAAAACAGATGTTTGTGGTGATATTTTCTGGCTTCAAATTGAGATGTTGTGAAATGGCATCACGCACCAAATCAGGCCCTTGCGAAGGAACCCACGCTTCTACTCGTTCACCTTTTACCCACAC
>JBGAVQ010000395.1:0-3767 GCA_044228045.1 Spirosomataceae bacterium | reverse complement strand
CTGCGTTACAATCCACAGCATACGGCCAACGCCAGTGTTTTCTATACTTTCCAAGAAAAAACCTTGAAAGGTCTGCAAGTAGGTTTCACGTCGTTGTACGTGGGCGAGCGAGTAGCTGGGCGTTCGTATCGGGTACAAGTCGCCAACGATACCTACAAGCTAATGAGTGTGCCAAACTATATGCAATTTGATGCTTCGTTGGGTTATAGTGTCAACAATTTTTCAATTCGAGTAAAAATGGCGAACTTGTTGGACAAATTGAGCTATAATATCCACGACGACAACAGTGTAAACCCTATTGCTCCTCGTAATTTTTCAGCAACCGTTACTTATAAATTCTAACACCATGACCAAGCAAATCAAGTTAGTAGTGGCCTTCGTTCTATTGGGGCTAATAGGAACTAAGGCGTTGGCAAATCCGACCCCGCTTTTTGATGACAAAACAAGAGTATATGCCATCCCTACCCTTGCCAAGAATCCTAAAGGCGAAGTAGTGCTATCTTGGACTGAAAAAGACCAACAAGGCATGGTTTATTTTTACTGTGCAATATCAAAAGATAAAGGCACTACTTTTTCAGACAAAAAATTGATTTACTCAGCAACAGGCATTGGCAGTAGCCGCCTGATGCGACCTAAATTGATTTTCAAAAAAGACGGCACAATGGTAGCGGTTTTCTCTAACCGCACCGATGTACCCGCAACTGCTGCAACACCCGCCCCTGCTACGCATGAAGGTGGACACGGCGATGCCCACGCCCACGAGAAGCCTGCTGCTACTCCATCAGCAGAAGCAAAACCCAAGCGTGATTTGCAAATCATGTATTGTTCGTCCAAAGACCAAGGGGCTACTTGGACTGCCCCGCAACCTGTTGACATAGAGCCAATTAAAGGAATTGTCAGGGGCTTTTTTGATGCGGTTGTGCTGCCAAACGACGAAATAGCCGTAGCCTATCTCAAAGATGTAAAAGGAAGCACTAAGCACGAAGAACGAGATTTACGCTTGGCCGTTACAAAGAACGGCGTGTTTCAACCCGAGAAACTGATAGATGCCGTCGTGTGCGATTGCTGCAACATCAGCCTATTGGTAGATTCAAAAGGCACGTTGAACATCTACTACCGAGACAACAACGATGACATTAGGGACATTGCCCTGATGACCTCAACAGACAACGCAGCCACCTTTTCTAAATCCCAAATTTTGCACAACGACAATTGGGTAATCAAGGGTTGTCCACACACAGGAGCAATATCAAGCGTATTTGGCAAGACCAATCTAATCTCATGGTTTTCGAGCGGCACAAATCAGCCCGGTTTGCGTCTGACCACACAAGAAGGGAAACTACTAAGTGTAATTAGCGATGCTACTGCCAAAAATGCCTATGTAACAAGCACTGCCACGCATGGAGTGCTGCTGTGGGAGCAAACTAAAAAAGAGAGTGAAGCTACATTCTCGCAAATCGCTTATCGGAAAATTGAGGCCAACAAAGTGTCAGAAACAATGTTGGTGGCTGACTCCATGAACGGCATGAATGCTAGCGGTTTAGTGGTTGACAATCAGCTTATTATGGCTTACGAAATCAAGCAAGCCAACAACTTGAATAGCATTAAAATAAGTACAATAGGCCTGTAATTAGCCTCGCATTGATGAGGGGATACCCAATTATCCCTTCATCAATTTAAAATGTTAATTTTTTTTGCCTCTATTATTAGAATTAGTCCAAATAAAAATAATTGAAGAATCTACTCTACATACTTTTAAGTCTTTGTCTGACAAGCGTTTATGCCCAAAATTGGGGTACGATAGATAGCCTGTCGTCGAAGAAATTAGATGAAGTAGTAGTAACTGCTACTCGCTCTGAGCGGCAAATGGGTGCTTTGCCCATGCCCGTTACGGTGGTGACTCAAAAGCAAATAAAACAGATGGGTTCGTTGCGACTCAACGACGTGCTGGCCGAACAAACGGGACTTTTCATTACCAACGACCACGGCAACGGGGTACAAATACAAGGCTTCAACCCCGACTATACCTTAATATTAGTGGACGGTGAACCTATTGTGGGCCGCACGGCTGGTACATTAGAATTGTCTCGATTAGCCATAGGCAACATCAAACAAATTGAAATTGTGAAAGGCCCGTCATCAAGCCTTTATGGTTCCGAAGCCCTGGCTGGGGTTATCAATATTATAACAGAAACCCCTCCCAACAGGGGAGGGGCAAGGGGTGGGGTTGGTGTGCGATATGGCACCAACCAAACAGCGGATTTGTCGGTAAATGCCAGTTTTAGACGCAACAAAGTAGGGCTAACACTCTTTGCCAATCGGTATAGCTCAGGCGGGTATGACCTCTCGCCCGAAACATTCGGCAAAACCGTTTCGCCTTTTGTCAATTATACGTTTTCGCCCAAGTTTACTTACGACATATCAAACCGAACAAAATTGAGCATTTCGAGTCGTTATTTCAGTGAGAATCAAGACAATGGATTCTTGGTAGGTCAAGCCGTCGTGACGGGAACAGGTCAGGTGAACGACTGGAACCTGAACCCGTCACTGACGCACAAATTTTCAGACAAACTCAAAACAACGCTCCGGTTTTATACCATGCAATACCGCACTAATGCAGTATTGAAATACGAAACGGATGAGAAGATTTACGACGAGAGTTTTTTTAATCAACGTTTCCAACGGCCTGAAATTCAGGTAGATTACATCATCAATGAACGTAATATCCTAACGACTGGGGTAGGTTACATTGCCGAGTCAGTAGAAGCCACCCGCTACGACGACACCAAGCGGTTCAACACCAAATACGCCTTTGTTCAGCACGAATATTTTCCTAACCGTCGCTTACACGTCATCTTCGGTGGGCGGTTCGATGCCCACAGTGCTTATCAAAGTCAGTTTAGTCCAAAGGTTTCGGCTTCTTACGAACTCAACAAATGGCTTACCCTGCGAGGTTCGGCAGGGGTGGGCTTCAAAGCACCAGATTTCAGGCAATTGTACCTCAATTTCACCAACGCCGTAGCTGGTTACAGCGTATTTGGTGCCAACGAAGTAGCTCGTTTGGTGTCTGAATTCCAGAAAACAGGGCAAATCTCTGACATCTTGATTGACCCCAATACCTTTGGCAACATCCGCCCCGAGAGTTCGGTAGCCTACAATTTGGGCTTTAAGGCATCTTTGTCAAACGAGGTCAAAATTAGCTTCAATGCCTTCCGCAACGACATTAAAGACCTAATTGAAACCGCCGTTGTTGCCCGAAAAACCAACGGACAAAACGTGTTCAGCTATCGAAATCTGAGCAGAGTATTCACCCAAGGCGTAGAAATAGATGCCCAAAAACAAGTAAGCATTAGCAGTTCACGCATGACCATTTCGACAGGTTATCAATATTTAGATGCCAAAGACAAAGCCGTAGTGGACGAAATCAAAGTAGGAAATGTGTTCCGCCGTGACCCTATCACGCTCGTTACGCAACGCTTGAAGCCATCTGATTACGGTGGTTTGTTCAATCGCTCTCGGCATTCAGTTAATGCAAAGCTGTTTTTTGAGAACCCCAAAACAGGCTTATCTGCCTCGCTCAGAGGGGTTTACAGAAGTCGTTACGGGCTGGGAGATTTGAACGGCAACGCCATTTTGGATGCTGATAACGAATACGTGAAGGGTTATGTCACTATCAATGCCTCCGTAGCCAAGGAGTTTGGTAGTCTGTTTAGGGTGCAAGCAGGTGTAGATAATCTGCTCAATTATACCGACAAGCAGAACATTCC
>JBGAVQ010000394.1:0-3769 GCA_044228045.1 Spirosomataceae bacterium | reverse complement strand
CTCCCTGATTTTCATGGGAGGAACCATGTAATTTTGGTTCGATTCGGTGCTGACCACCCGCTCAGGTTTGCCCAAGGTTTCGAGGTTGTTGAGCATGATAATTGGGCTCTCGTTGAAACGGAAGTTCTTAATGGGGTATTTGATTTTACCGTCTTCTATGTAAAAAGTCCCGTCACGGGTAAGCCCAGTCAAAAGTAGTGTTTGCGGGTCAACCGTGCGGATGTACCAAAGTTTAGTCACCAAAATGCCACGTTTGGTACTTTTGATCATCTCGTCTAAGGTGGCAGTGCCGCCTTCCATAATCATGTTGTTGGGGCCGGGTACAGGCTTTACGCCTTTTTTCTGCGCCCAAAAGCGAGAATAAGACAGATTCTTGACCACGCCCTTTTCAATCCAAGTCATTTTTTGTTGAGACTGCCCATCACCTGACCATGCGGGTGCGGGGAGTTCTGGATGCGTTGGGTCTGAGTAGAACGTAACTCGCTCATCTACAATTTTTTCGCCTAATTTGGTTTTGCCACCGGGTTTACTAAAAAACGAGCGTCCTTCGTCGGCACTGCGGGCATCCATACCAAAGTAGATGTTTTCAAGCAAAACTACTGCCGCCGTTGGTTCCAAAATCACAGTGTATTTGCCCGGCTCGAGTGCCTTGGCATTGACCGAACCGAGTGATTTCTGAACGGCAATCTTGGTAGCTGCTGCCGTATCTAATTTTTTGACATCGTTGTATCCTCTGGCAATATATCCTGAGCCTGTGCCGTCGTCGGTTCGGACAGTCAACGAAAAATTAACATTTGTATTCAAATAATACGCAAACAGCCCTTTGGAGTTCATCATGGCATTGTAGCCTTTTTGATCTTCCCAAAAACCAGCGGCGGTTAACTTCTGTCCACTTGAGAGCTCAAGGCTTTTGGCAACAGCTTCTGCACGAGAGGCAGGGGTAATATTGGCAGTTGATTCAAAATAACCGCTTGATTTGATATACTGCTGAGGCCCCAATACCCCCATGTATTCGGGGTTTTCGGGGGCTAATCGTGCTAATTCTTCGGAGCGACGCACTACTTTTTCGAGTGAAGCATCGTCAAATTCATCTACGGTGGCTACGCCGACTTTCTTGCCAAAAGCCGATTGAACCGCAATATTTTTATTGATAAGTGACCCACTGGTGGACACTTCGTTGCGAGCGTAACGGAGGTTGCCTCTGACTTCCCCCAAGATGTTTACCTCGCATTCGTCTGCTTTTGAATAGCTTAGTATCTTCTGCAACAAGGCTTTTGCTTCGGATTCTGTTAATATGATGGCCATTTTGTTCGATGTTAAGTTCAATGAATGATTTTAGACATGAGAAGACATAAGACACGAGATTTTTAGATATGAGACAAGAGAAAATACAGAGAATACTGATCTTGAACTATGAAATGCGCTTGTCTTGCAGTCTCTTGTCTAACAATCTCTTGTCTATTAGTTTTTAAATCTTCCGTGCGGTGTTGATGACGTTTACCCCGTTGAAGCGAGTCGTTGCGCTACCGTGCGAGACTGCACTTACTTGTTGTGGTTGCCCTTTTCCATCAAAGAAAGAGCCACCTAAGCGATAGTCACGCTCGTCACAAATTTTCACGCACGAATTCCAAAACTCTTGTGTATTCGACTGATACGCCACATCTTTGAGCATCCCAGCAATTTGTCCATCTTTAATCTCATAGTACAATTGACCACCAAACTGAAAATTGTAACGTTGCTGGTCAATCGAAAACGAACCATCGCCAATAATATAAATCCCTTTCTTAACATCCTTAATCATATCGCTTACCGAAAGCGGCTCTTTGCCTGCGGCAAGCGAAACGTTTGCCATGCGCTGAAACTGCACCGACCCCCAAGCATCGGCATAGCAACAGCCATGCGATTCTTTTTCACCAATGATATGCGCTTGGTCACGAATAGCCTGATAATTCACCAAAGTCCCTTCTTTTACTAAGTCCCAACGCTTGGTTTTTACACCTTCGTCGTCCCAACCTACTGCCCCAAGTGAACCTACTTGGGTTTTATCCGCAAACAAATTGACTTGTTTGCTACCATAATTGAAGTTTTTGGACTGCCATTTGTCCAACGTAGCAAATGAAGTTCCTGCAAAATTAGCTTCGTAACCCAACACCCGGTCTAATTCGAGTGGGTGACCTACCGACTCGTGAATGGTAAGCCACAAGTGCGAAGGGTCAAGCACCAAGTCGTACTTGCCGGCTTCTACCGATTTGGCACTGAGTTTTTCTTTGGCTTGTTTTGAGGCTGCAATTACGTCTTCCAACATATCGTAGCCTTTGTTGTAGCGGGTAGTGATACCCGACACTTTATCGGCTGGATTGGTTTGTAGGTATTCGTAACCCATGCCCATGGGTGCACTTAATGAGTTTCTTGTTTCAAATTTGCCTGTTTTGGGGTCAATGGTAGTTACAAAAAACACGGGCCAAATGCGGTGCACATCTTGATCAACATAAGAGCCATCTGATGAAGCAAAATATTTTTGCTCATTCACGCTAAACATAATGGAATTCACGTAGTTAGCTCCGTTTTTCAAGGCGGCATCGTTTACTCCCAGCAGCAAATCCACTTTTTCTTTGATGGGTACTTCAAAGGAGTTTTTCTGGATAGGTGCTTTCCAGCTTACCTCACCATAGCCATTTTGAGGGGCTAATTGCACGGGTTGTTTCATCAAGCGAGCATTGGCTTTGGCAATGGCCACGGCTTCTTCTGCAGCTTTGGCGGTTTCGGCTTCGCTTTTGGCATCTACTACGGCAGCAAAACCCCAGCAGCCATTGGCAATTACACGCACGCCCACGCCGTAAGACTCTGTGTTTACGATGTTCTGTACTTTGTCTTCACGAGTTACTACAAACTGATTAAGATACCGACCAATACGAACATCTGTGTAGGTAGCTCCTTTGGCTTTGGCGGCGTTGAGGGCCGCATCAGCAAGGCGTTTTTTGATGGCAACGTCCATGCCATTTTGTAGGAAGGACTCAGGCGAAACGTGATTCCCGATGATAGGGATATTGGGCAACATCATAGCGCCCATGCCCATGCCCGATAGTTGAATAAAATCTCTTCTTTTCAAGGCTTTTATAGTTAAAGTGTTAGTTGGTAATATTACGAATTAAAGGTCGGATTAAGGTCGGCGAGCTGTTCCACTATGGGTTTATCTTCGCCGACCTTTGTTACGAGTCGGTAAAATTCTAAAATCTTTCTATTGCTTACCCTCCCCCGAAATGGGGGAATTTTAAAGGTCGGCGAATAATTCCACGATGGGTTTAACCTCGTCAACCTTTTTATTAAACTGCATCCGATAAACTCGAAAACGTAAAGTCTCGGATTTTCAGCGGTGGAATTAGGTTGCCATTCACCCGACTTGGTATGCCCATTGCCTCCAAGTTATTAAGCATAATCACTGGACTTTCGTTGAAACGGAAGTTCTTCACAGGAAATTTAATTTGCCCGTTTTCAATGTAAAAAGTTCCGTCACGAGTCAAGCCTGTGTAAAGCAAAGTTTGTGGGTCAACAGCACGGATGTACCACAAGCGAGTAACCAAAATACCTTTTTCGGTGCTTTTAATCAACTCTGCCAGCGATTTATTACCACCTTGCATGATAAAGCCAGATGGAGGTGGAACGGCTTTAACCCCCTTTTTGTCAGCCCAAAAGCGTGAGTAAGTCAGGTTTTTGACAATGCCATTTTCTATCCATGTTACTTTTTCTTGAACACGGCCATCGCCCGAAT
>JBGAVQ010000393.1:0-3792 GCA_044228045.1 Spirosomataceae bacterium | reverse complement strand
CATTGGTTAGAGGGGCAGCATTTGTATATGAGTTTTTGAGCATACACCCTTTTCAAGATGGGAATGGCAGATTGAGTAGACTATTAACAACACTGTTTTTAATGAAATCGGGTTATAGTTGGATACAGTATGTCAGTTTTGAGCATGAAATCGAACGAAATAAGAAAAATTATTACCGAGTATTGCGAAGTTGTCAGGCTCAAAGACCGAATGAAGATATAACGGAATGGATTGATTTCTTTCTTGAATCATTGAAAAATGTGCAGTATAAATTACAGAAAAAATTAGAATCTACCGAACAAGCAAATACCCTATCACCAAAAGAGAAATCTGTTTATATCTATGTTAACGAGCATCCAAAGTGTAAGTCAAAAGACATTACAATAGCATTAGGTATGTCCAAAGCAACTGTAAAAAGGATATTAGCCGATTTAATTGCACAAAACCTTGTAGGACAATATGGAAAAGGAGCAGGTATTTATTATACAGCTTTGTAGCTTCCAAACTGCTAAAATACTGAGGGGGTATCAGAAGTGGTACACTTCGAAAGAAAAAAATAATACCCCCTCGTCGTAGGTTCTCCTACGACCAAGTATGCAGGGAGAGCATCTCGCTCGTAGTTTGAGACTCCAAGCAACTGAGAACCCCAGAGCAAAAACGCACCGATACAAATTTCACGACCATAGCCAAATTCTTAGTGATTGTAAACAGAATTGATATAACTGCCCCCCAACATGACCACCTTCCACCTAAAAGACCACGACTACATCGAACTCAATAAACTCCTCAAAATCCACAACCTTTCAAAACATTTCCTATCTTTGAAAGAATAGCGTTACCACCTTAGCTGCTCTTTATGCTCAGAAATGGAAAACATGATGGCATTGTTTTATACAGCATAGTGGGTGCTTTGCTTGGGTTGTTTGGGTCGTGTAGTCAGCCAGATAAACAAACCGCTTCTTTTTCAGGGCCAATCGTAATTCACACCAAAGGCAAAGTCATCTCTACCGATACCATGCCTGCGCCGCAAGTATTGCCGCTGGGAACGCAGAAAGAAGTACCCGTAGGCAAGCCTAAGGTGCTCCCGATGAAAGAGCGCACCAAACCTACCACCATTGCCGGAGTAGCGGCGGGTGTACCTACGGTAGTAGTGCCTGGGCGAGACTCGTTTTTGTTGCCCAAAGTTATTCCCGCCACTCCCAAAATCATCCCTGCGGGGCTTCCGCAGGTGGTGCTGGCACAAGCAGCTTACACCAAAGATTACAATCCTTACAACCTTACTACTTTTGGACTTTTACAAGGGCTGGTCGAAAGTCAAATCCATACCATGTACCAAGACCGAGCGGGCAATATCTGGTTTGGGACGTTCAATGGTATCTCGAAATACAACGGCAAAACCTTTGAAAACTTCACCAAACAGCAAGGTTTGCTCGATAATTTCACAGAACATATTACGCAAGACAAAGCAGGAAATATGTGGTTTGGGCTTCGTGGGGGTGTGTCTATGTATGATGGTAGCACTTTTACCAACTACACCGTCAGCGAGGGGTTGAGTAACAATCACATTACGAAAATTTTGGAAGATAGTCAAGGAAATATCTGGTTTGCTACTCGTGAAAACGGTGTATCGAAATTAGATAAAACCAAGAAGACTTTCACCCATTTTTCCGAAAAAGAAGGCTTGGCTAACATCGTACTCTCAATAATAGAAGACCGAAAAGGTAATATTTGGTTTGGGACACAAGACAGAGGGCTTGTAAAATACGATGGCAAAAGTTTGACCCGCTATACCCAAAAAGAAGGGCTTGCTTATAATGGCATTTTAGGGCTGTTAGAAGACAAAGTAGGCAATATTTGGCTGGCTACGTGGAGTGGGGTCACCAAATTTGACGGCCAGCGTTTTCACCACATTACGGGGCTGGCGTATGGCTGGGCAAGTGGCATCATTGAGGACAAATCAGGCAATATTTGGTTTAGTATGTTGCCAGGAGGGGTTTATCACTTGGATAAAACGGGGCAATTTATCACCCATTTCACTGCTGACGAAGGTTTGGCCGACAATGAAGTAATCACGCTCTTAGAAGATAAAACGGGTAATATTTGGTTTGGAACCAACAAGGGGGCCGTCAAATACAGTGGCATGTTTAGTACCCTTACCCAGCAAGACGGCTTGGTGAGCAGTAGCGTTCGTTGTGTATTAGAAGACCACCAGCACAACATTTGGGTAGGAGCTGAAACAAACGGCGGCGTTTCTTATCTTGATTTTGACAAAAAAACAATTTCAAATTATACACCCAAAGAGGGCCTCAGCGACGGAAACGTCATTAGTGTCTTAGAAGATACAGCAGGCAATCTATGGTTTGGCTCGCTGTATGGCTCATTGGTTCGTTTGAATGCTGATCGCAAAACATTCACACATTTTACGGATAGTGGCCTTTTTATTACCTGCATCTTTCAAGACAAAGCGGGTACTATTTGGTACAGCACACGAGGTAAAGGGGGGGTATTTCGCCTCAATTTAACCAATAATACTTCCACGCATTTCACTGTACAACAAGGACTTTGCCACGACCAAGTCATCCAAATTTTTCAAGACAAAGCAGGGAATATGTGGTTTGGGACGTTTGGAGGCGTATCTCGACTGGACAAAGACGGTAAAACCTTTACGAACTACACCGAAAAAGAAGGACTAAATCTGAGTATCGTTGAGAGCATCATCGAAGACCAACGGGGTGATTTTTGGTTTAGCACCTTGGGCGATGGCATCAGTCGCCTCGATGTGCAGAAGCATACCTACATAAATTTCACCGAACGAGAAGGATTGAGCAATAATACCGTTTTCGGAATGTTGGAAGACCTTGCGGGGAATCTTTGGATTTCGAGCCGTATGGGTTTGAATAAACTGTCCAAAGCAACATTGCAGGCATTAGATACCCACCAAACAGTCTTACCGCCAGTTTTATTTAAAAAATATACCCCCGAAAATGGTTATTCAGGCTTTGCCGAAGGAAGATATTACCTTTTAGAAGACCAGAAGGGGCTTATTTGGATTCCGATGATGGATAGGCTTACGGTGTTTGACCCTAAAAAAGACCATGCCGAAACCGACGCTCCAATGGTACAATTGACGCACGTAAACCTGTTCAACGAACCCATCATTTGGAAAAAAGATAGCAGCTTTGTCTTAAAAAATGGCATCCGTGTAGGTGATTTTGACTTTGACCGACTGTCTCAAAACTACAACATTCCAGAGGGATTGAGCCTGCCTTACAACAACAATTTCATTACCTTCGATTTTGTTGGCATCAACACCCACACTCCCAAAGCTGTGCGGTATCAGTATCAACTGGAAGGCGTAGATGCCACTTGGAGTGCGGTTACTTCTCGTTCTGAGGCTTCTTATGGGAGTTTGCCTTCGGGTAGCTATACCTTCAAGCTCAAAGCCATGAACGGCGAAGGGCTTTGGAGTAAAGAACTACGCTATGATTTTAGAATACGCCCGCCCTGGTGGAAAACCTGGTGGTGCTATTTAATCTATGCGGTGATTGCTGGGGGAATGATTTATGGTTTTATCCAGTACCGAATTGCCCAAGGAGTAGAGAAAATCAAAGCCTTGGAGACAATACGAGTCAAAATTTCCAGTGACCTTCACGACGACGTGGGGTCTATTTTGTCGGGGTTGGCCATGCAGTCGCAGATGATGGCTTTTACGGCCAAGGAAGAACAGAAAGCGTCTTTGAATGAAATCAGTGCCATGAGCCACGATGCCATGGAACGAATGCGTGACACCGT
>JBGAVQ010000392.1:0-3832 GCA_044228045.1 Spirosomataceae bacterium | reverse complement strand
AGGAGCAGCGGCCTCTGCCTTGTATGGCTCACGTGCCAAAGACGGGGTCATTATGATTACCACAAAAAACCGGGCAACAGGTGCAGGCATTTCGTTGGCATATAACTCTAATTTTACAACCGAAACCCCCTTAGATTATACGGACTATCAGTATGAATACGGGCAAGGTGAAAATGGACTTCGCCCAACTGCCGCTTTTCCGACCTCGGGACAATGGAGCTTTGGTGAAAAATTTCAGCCCGGCATGACCCAAACCTTATTTGACGGCGTAATAGCACCTTATGAGCCCCAACGAGGCATTATCAACAAGTATTATCAAAATGGCTATACTTGGACTAACACCTTAACCCTTTCGTCTGGCAACGAAAATGGCGGTTTTAGCCTTTCTGTTGCCAACTTAGACAACCGCACTATACTTAGGAGCTCAGGCTACAACCGCAGAACGGTTAATCTTGGCTTCACACAAACATTATCTAAAAAGTTGACAGTATCTGGTAACGTCAATTACTCAAACGAATACCGCAAAAACCCTCCTAATATTGCAGAGCAAGATTATAGCCCAGTGGTTATTTTCAACATGGCCAATTCGATGCCCTTAGATTTGTTGGAAAAATATGCTGCCGATGCCAACGGTAACGAAACGGTCTGGTCGAGGTTTACTAACCGTACCAACCCTTACTTTGCCCTCAGACGATTCGATAACATTACCAATGACCGTATTTTTGGTAACCTAACAGCTCGTTACAACTTTACGAATTGGTTGTTTTTGCAAGCCCGGATAGGCCAAGACTATTACTCTCGGGAGCAAGATTACAACCTACCCACAGGTACACAACGGCAGCCTGCTGCGCCCGCTGGATTTGTCAATGGCCAGTTTGTGCAGGATTCTCGTAATGTACGTGAACTCAATGCCGATTTTCTGATAGGTGCTAACCATACCTTTGGCGACATAGGCGTAAATGTCAATGTAGGTGGTAACCAAATGTATCGCAGAATCAGCCGACATAATGTGTTTGTGCAAGACTTTTATACCCGAGACCTCTACACCATTGGTAATGGCCGCCAACGTGACGCTACCTATGAGTTCTCGGAACGACAAGTAAATTCACTTTATGCTTCTGCTGAGGTTTCTTACAAAGATTTTATATTCTTGAATGGAACCGTTCGGAACGACTGGTTTTCTACCCTATCTCCTGCTAACCGAAGCATCCTCTATCCTTCTGTTACAGCCAGTTTTGTATT
This sequence comes from Spirosomataceae bacterium, assembly GCA_044228045.1. Lineage (GTDB taxonomy): Bacteria > Bacteroidota > Bacteroidia > Cytophagales > Spirosomataceae > JAXLVB01. The sequence goes on along the minus strand of JBGAVQ010000392.1, from coordinate 2,590 downwards.
TTCACAAGCATTTGCAACTTCTTTGCCTGACTGGATTAGCTTTGGCAAAATAAGAGCCGCATACGCCGAAGTTGGTAGCGATACCGATGTATCACCTTATGCCAACAACCTCTTCTATAGCATTGGTGCGCAACAGTTCCCTTCACCAAGCGGTGCGGCTCAACCCTTAGCAAACATCAACGGATCTACGGTTCCGAATGCTAATTTGCGCCCAATGCGGGTTTCTGAAAAAGAATTTGGCTTAGAACTAAAACTGTTCAACAACAAAATAGGGCTTGATTTGACCTATTACGACAAGTTATCGTCTGACCAAATTCTCAGGGCGCAAACTTCTAATGCAGGTGGTTACTTAACGCAGCTGATTAACGTTGGTAAGAGCCGAAACCAAGGCTTAGAGATGTTGGTGAGCTTAACGCCCATCAAAAAACAAGATTTCAACTGGAATACCATTTTTAATGCTGCCTACAACATTACAGAAGTTCTTGATTTGGGTAGTGGTGTAAGTGATAATATGATTACTGTTGGCACTGCTGACTTTACGGGCGAGCTTCGGCAAGTAGTGGGTTTGCCGATGGGCCAGTTGTTTGGCTTTGGTTACTTGCGTGATGCCCAAGGTCGGCAAGTGTTTGATGCAGGCAATGGCCGCCCCTTGCGTACACCCACCCAAATTGCCTTTGGTAGTGCTTTACCATTATGGGTTGGTGGTATTACCAATAGCATTAGCTACAAAGGCATCAGTTTTTCGTTCTTGATTGATTTCAAACTCGGTCATAAAATGATTTCTGGCACCAACCACAATGCTTGGCGACATGGTTTACACAAAGCCACTTTGGTAGGGCGGGCTGATAACTTTGTCATTGGCCAGGGTGTTAATCCCAATGGCGAAATCAACGCAACAAAATCGGGCGTGCAGGCTTATTATGAAACAGTGCGGTCACAGAACATTGCCGAAGAGTTTGTTTATAATGCAGGTTTGTGGCAATTGCGTCAAATCACCCTCGGCTACGACTTCACCAAACTGTTACCATCAAAAATTCCGTTTATCAAAGGAATAAAATTAAATGTAGTAGCCAACAATGTAGCTGTACTCAAAAAGTGGGTACCCAATATTCACCCAGAGCAATTCGGATTCCCGTCAGATAACCTTATCGGGCTTGAAGCTACTGGTTTGCCCGTTACCCGAAGTCTCGGATTCAATTTGAATGTTAGATTTTAATCTAATAACCTCATTAAGAGGATTTTAAAAACATTTTCACCAAAAATCGAACTTCAACATGAAAAATATAATCAAAAGAATTTTGCTCTTCCTCCCCCTTTGGGGCATTATAAGCTGCGACAAAGGCTTTGATGAGATGAATGTTAACCCAATTGCCTTGACTGCTGTTGAGCCTGCTTATCAATTAAATACCGCCATTGTGAATAGTGCCCCAGCCTACGGTAACCTGAGCTACGAAACCACCATAGTCAAGCAAATGATTACGCCATTCAGTGGCTCGGGTTCGGCTGCTAATTTCAATCAAGACAACAGGTCAGTATCTAATGGTAATTGGAATACCTTCTACCAAACCAATATTAAAGAGTTAGTAGATGTGATTGCCAAAACCAAAGACGTTCCGGCTCGTTCTAACCTCTACAACATGACCAGAATTTGGGCTGCCTATTCTTTTATGTTGTTAACCGACACCTACGGTGATATTCCTTATACTCAGGCAGGCAAAAATTATTTAGAAGGCATTGCCACCCCTATTTATGACACACAAGAATCTGTATATAGTGCGATTTTGAGCGAGTTGGATGCTGCCTCAGCAGCATTAGATGCCTCAAAAGCCAAAGTAACCAGTGATGTATTATACGACGGTGATATTCCTAAATGGAAACGCTTGGGGTACTCGCTTTTGTTAAGGGCTGCCATGCGTTTATCGAAGGTGAATCCGACCAAAGCCGCTGAGTATGTAGGTAAAGCCGTGGCTGGAGGCCTTATGCAATCTAATGCTGACAATGCCATTATTCGCCATAATGCGAGTTTTACCAACCCTGTGGGTTCGCAACTCAATGGTGGTCAGTCGGCTTTCTTTTATTTGGCCGAAGATTTTGTTGATTTTTTGAGCAAAAATAATGATCCTCGTTTGGCTTCTATCGCTGTTCGGTATGTGGGAGCTACCAGTGGTGCACAACAAGTAGAGTCAAGAGCAAACCGTACTGCCGCTGTTCAGATTGGTGCACCGTTAGGCTATGATAATACCACCATAAGTGCAGCCGTAACCGCCAAAAAATTAGCCAGTTTGTGGGATTATAGCCAACTCGATCGCACACGTATGGCCAACCTCACCGCCCCGAGTTTTTTGGTTACTTACGCCCAAACACAGCTTTTGCTGGCCGAAGCCGTGTTTAGAAAATGGACTACTGGCGATGCCGCTGCTTTATACTCAAATGGCATAAAAGCCCACATGCAGCAGTTGGCAAGCTACGGCACAAGCACCGCCATTGCCGATGCATCAATTACTACTTATGTGCAAGCCAACCCCTTGGCAGCTGGAAAAGAATTAGAACAAATCAACACACAATATTGGGTAGCGTCGTGTTTTTTTTG
>JBGAVQ010000391.1:0-3845 GCA_044228045.1 Spirosomataceae bacterium | reverse complement strand
GATTTGTTCAAAGGAAATGCGGGCACAGAGTTGAGCGTCATCAATTCAAAATACGATGTGGAAAATACCCGCATTCAAATTGAGCAAGTAAAACAGCAAATTGAGGACGGCAAAATTATTTCACCCATCAGCGGAATCGTTACTTCTCGCAAATTGATGGCGGGCGAATTTGTGAGTCCTGGAACGGTGATTGCCACCGTTGTTGACGATGTTCATCTGAAAGCCGTTGTGTTTGTCAACGAAAAGGACGTGTATCAGTTGAAGTTAGGGCAGGCAGCGGCGATTTCTTCGGATGTTTTCCCGAATAAAAACTTTGTAGGACAAGTGAAATTTATCTCGCCCAAAGGCGACGAAAACCACAATTACCGAGTGGAATTACAACTGAATACCAACCAATTAAGAGCAGGTACGTATGTGATGGTTGGTTTTGATTTGGGACGCAAAGCGAGTGTGTTACAAATTCCAAAATTAGCTTTGGTAGAAGGCACAAAAAATCCTTACGTCTATGTGGTGGAAGGCAATGTAGCTACCATTCAGAAAATCACGGTTGGCCGTGAAATCGGAGAAAATATTGAAGTGGTTTCTGGCTTGCAAGCAGGACAAGAAGTAGTAACCAGCGGTCAAATCAACTTGACCAACGGCAGCAAAATCACTAAAACTATTGGTCAGTAATTGGTTATTTGTTACTGGTTATTGGGGAATTGATTACTTGAAAAGAGCATTGGTTTTACACATCAAAAACTAATTTTCAATCTTCCTCTTAACTGATAACTAATTTTCCAATAACCAATTTCCAGTAACCAGTTACTAAAAAATAAAAACCATGTCAATTACCGAAATATCCATCAAACGACCATTGCTGATTACAGTAATTTTCGTAACGCTGATTTTGTTTGGTTTTGTAAGCTATAAACAGCTGAATTATAACTTATTACCAAAATTTGAAGCGAACATCATCATGGTACAGACGACCTACCGTGGGGCGTCGTCCGATGAAATCCAGAACGTTGTTACCAAACCTATTGAAGAAGCCGTCTCGGCTATCGAAGGCATTGATAAAATTTCTTCTACTTCTTCGGAGGGGCTTTCGTTAGTAACCGTACAACTAAAATCAGGTATCAATACACTTGATGCACAACGAGATGCGGAACGAAAAATCAATCAGATAAAATCTACTTTGCCTGACGATGCCGAAGACCCCGTCGTGAATCGCTTCAATACAGACGAAATTCCTGTGTTGAGAATCAGTGCCTCAGCAAAAATGTCTGAACCTGAATTGTATGATTTGATTGACCAAAAAATCAAGCCTATTTTGTCGAATGTGGCAGGAGTAGGTACAGTGCGTTTGATTGGAGGCAACGAGCGTGAAATACAAGTAAACTTAGATAATGACAAGTTGCAGGCATATAATATTTCTTCGGCACAGGTCAACCAAATGATTGCCAACAGCAATAGCTCGTATCCTGCGGGAAGTGTGTTGAGCAACAACAGTCGTACCTCTATTCGTTTGGATGCCAAATTGGTGAAAGTAGAAGAATTAAGGAACCTCATTATCCGCCAAAATGCCGATGGTAGCCGAGTATTATTGAAAGACTTGGCAGTAATTACGGACGGACAAACCGAAACAAAAACGCTGAATCGTAACAATGGTAAAGCAGGAATTGGTATCGAAATCGTAAAACAAGCCGATGCCAATGCGGTGAACGTAAGTAAGTCGGTCAAAGAAAAACTACAAACGATTAAAGCAGCTTATGCTTCCAAAAACTTCACTTACGATATTGCCGCTGACCAATCTGTCTATACGTTGGCTTCTGCCGATGCCGTAATCCACGATTTGTTCTTGGCAATTATTATCGTAGGGGCAGTTATGTTGTTCTTTTTGCATAGTTTCAGAAGTTCGCTTTTTGTATTGGTTGCCATTCCATCGGCCATGATTCCGACCTTTATTTTAATGTATATTTTTGGGTTTTCGCTCAATCTGATGACATTGATGGGGCTTTCGCTGGTGGTGGGTATTTTGGTGGACGATAGTATTGTGGTGTTAGAAAACATCTATCGTTACCTCGAAATGGGTAAAAGCAAAATAGAAGCAGCCATTGAAGGGCGACAGGAAATTGGTTTCACTGCCATTGCCATCACCTTGGTGGACGTGGTGGTGTTTTTACCGCTTTCCATGAGCGGCGGTATCATCGGAAATATCTTACGTGAGTTTTCATTGGTTGTGGTTTTCTCTACCTTAATGAGCTTGTTCGTTTCATTTACTTTGACTCCTTTGTTGGCTTCACGCTGGGGGAAAATTGAAGTTTTGAGCGAATCGAGCCTCTGGGGTAAAATCAACTTGGCTTTTGAACGGTTTTTGAATAGCCTCAAAGATGAATACGGAAAATTATTGACATGGTCGCTTAACCATAAAAGATGGGTATTGATTAGTATCATTGTAATGTTTGTGGGTTCTGTTTCTTTATTGGCAACGGGATTCATCGGTACGGCATTTACGGGTTCGGGCGACCGTGGTGAGTTTGCGATTCAGCTTGAAATGGCGCCGCAAACACCTTTGGCACAAACCAACTTGATGACCAAACAAGTAGAGCAACTTCTATTGCAAAAACCAGAAGTAGAAAAAGTATTTGCCAACATCGGCACGCAAACAGGGGCAATGAGTACGGGAACTTCCAACTCAAATATCTCAGAAATATCAGTCACCTTGGTTGAAAAAGCAAAACGCAAAGTATCTACCGATGCTTTTAGTACAGGAATGAGAGACGAAATAGCCAAAATTCCAGGCATAAAAGTGGTGATTCGCCCGACCTCCATTACAGGAAGCAGCGAAGCTCCCATTCAGATTGCCGTGAAAGGTGTGGACATGGCAGTGGTGCAAGAAGTAGCCAATCAGATAAAAGCGATTGTCCGCAAAACCCCAGGGACAGATTACGTGGAGTTCAGCACCAAAAGTTTAAAAACAGAAATAGCCGTTCAGCTTGACCGTGACAAAATTGCCAACGCAGGTTTGAGTATTCCAGAAGTAGGCGGAGCAATCCAATTGGCATTCAGAGGAAACGACCAATCGAAGTTTAAGCAAGCAGGGGAGGAGTATCCGATTAATATTTCATTGGAAAAATCAGACAAACGCTCTATCGAAAACATTCGGGAACTTACCCTGCGCAACAGTCGGGGAGCGATTGTAAAACTCAAAGACGTAGCTAATGTGTCAGAAATAGTGGGTCAAGCCGTTTTGGAACGTTCCGATCGCATGAATTCTATCAAAGTAACGGCCTCATCGGTAGGTCGCCCCACGGGAACAATCGTAGCCGATATTCAAAAAGAAATTGCAAAAATCAAAATTCCAGAAGGCATAGTGCTTGATTATCAAGGCGAAGCCCAACGCCAAAAAGATTCTTTCGGTAGCTTAGGTTTGGCCATGTTACTGGGGATTTTGTTAGTGTATCTCATTATGGTTGCCCTTTACGAAAGCGTGGTTTATCCGTTTGTAGTCTTGTTCTCAATTCCTGTGGCATTGATTGGGGCTTTATTGGCTTTGGCCTTAACCATGGAGTCGCTGACTATTTTTGCCATTGTTGGTTTGATTATGTTGCTTGGTTTGGTGGCAAAAAATGGTATCTTGATCGTGGATTTTACCAATCACTTAAAAGCACAGGGACTATCTGTAAAAGAAGCTTTGGTAGAAGCAGGCAAAGAGCGTTTGCGCCCCATTTTGATGACCACCATCGCCATGATTACGGGTATGTTGCCCATTGCGCTGGCTTCTGGCTCAGGAGCAGAAGTAAAAAACGGCATGGCGTGGGTGATTATCGGTGGCCTAACCAGCTCCATGTTCCTGACCTTAG
>JBGAVQ010000390.1:0-3846 GCA_044228045.1 Spirosomataceae bacterium | reverse complement strand
AATGAGGCTTGTTAGCCTCCCTGCAAAGATACAATTACTTGCATCTTTAATACCCTTATCCCTACAAATATGCTTCATGGATTAGAGCCAATCAAATCCTTGATTTCTGCTCCTAAACATTATGTATGTAAAATTATAAAATATATTGTATTAAATAATATACAATAAATATTTTTTTTATAACTTTGTCTTAAAATAGTGTAATTCTTCAAATTTAATCTCTGTATCATCATGAAAAACAACTATCACTCGCTGCCCATCATGGGTACAAGTCAGAAGTACAAACTGATACTTCTGCTATTTATGTTAAGCTACGCTGCTATTGGCCAACAAATTCGTGGTAAAGTAACCGACACCAAAGGCGAAGCCATAGTAGGAGCGTCTGCCATTATTAAGGGTACTACCAAAGGTACAACCACAAATGCTACGGGTGAATTTGTTTTTGATAACCTTGCAAATGGAAATTATACTATATCTATTTCATTTATAGGTTATGATACCAAAGAGGTAGAAGAAACAATCCCAAGTAGTAAAATTTTAAAAGTAGTATTGAGTGAGTCAACAGCAGCACTTGAAGAAGTCATCGTAACAGGCGTATTCGACGAACGCAAACGTATAGATGCTTCGGTAGCTATCAGTACTATTTCAGAAAGTCAAATCCGAATGCAAGCACCCGCAAGTGCAGCAGATTTATTAAAAAATATTCCAGGCGTTTATGTAAACTCATCGGTTGGCGAAGTAGGTAATCAAGTAACTGTAAGAGGTACACCTACTACAAATGTAAGTATTACCAACTCCAATGCTAATGGGTATCTTTATGTAACCATGCAAGAAGATGGGCTTCCTGTTACAAATATTAATGGAAGTGGTTTTGGTCCTGATTATTTTTTAAGAGCCGATATAAATGTAAAAAGAATTGAAGCTGTAAGAGGTGGTTCTTCTTCTATAACAGGTTCTGATTCTCCTGGTGGTTTGTTTAATTATGTATCCAAAGAAGGTGGCAACAAGTTTTCGGGGGATGCAATTTTGAAATACGGTTTAGAAGGCGATGCTAATCCTTTTTACCGAGCTGATTTAGGATTTGGTGGTCCGTTAAGTAAAAAAGGTGATGTAACTTACTATGTAGGTGGCTTTTACAGAAAAAGTGATGGTGCAAGAAACCCCGGCTTTGCCTTGAACGATGGAGGACAGATTAGAGCCAATATTGTAAAAAAATACAATGGCGGTAGTCTTAAATTTTATGCAAAATACCTAAATGACCGAAATGGTAGGTTTGATTTGTTACCATATACCGATTTTAACAATCCGACCATTGCACCGGGATTTAAGAATACAGATAATTTGGCAAGTAGTGGCGAAAATCCATTCGATTTTTTACCCTATACAGGTAGCTCAAATCGCAATTTTAACCCTAAAAAATTAAATAATAGCAAAGACCTAAGTTTTGGCTTGAATTGGAATCATAGCTTTGCTAAAGGGTGGAAAATAGATAATAAATTAAAGGTTTCTTCAAAAATCAGCGATAACAACACTCAGTTTCCTGCCCACATAGGCGATGCAAACTTGTTTTTTCTCCAAACACAACCTACTGCCGCATACGCAAAAAGTCTTGCAACCCTGACGGATGCAGTTACAGGAGCTACAGTTGATGTAAATAGCCCTCTATTGCTAAGTTTTGGTCAAAAAAATGATAGAGATGTCAATGAAATTATGGAGCAGTTTATCATTCAAAAAGTCATTGGTAAGTCGAGTTTTACCTTAGGTGCATATTACGGAAGAACTGACTACGCAGGACAGGGTGGTTTGATGGGGCTGTCTGTTGCTACCGTGCAAGACAACCCACATCCTATCATAGCCACTTTTAAAAACCCAACGGCAAATTTGGCCCTTGAGCAGCTTACAAATCAATATGGCTTTTTTGGTCTCGGCGACCAGACTTACACGGATGAAAAATGGGTAAACAACCGTTTGGATTTGTTTTTTGCCCAAACAACACCACTCACTGATAAGCTAACCCTTGACTATGGAGTAAGGTATAACACTACAAATTTTAAAGGGACAACTCAAAACAATGTGGGTACTGCACCAAGTAGTAAAGGCGGAGCAGATAATGACCCCCTTACTTTGTATGATAATAGAGTGCGTCCGCTTGGGAATATCGTAAATTTTGATTTGAGTGGTAAAAGCATATCTTACTCAGGTGCGTTGAATTATAAGTTTAGCGATAATCAAGCTATCTATCTTCGTTATTCGGGTGGAACAAAAGCCCCAGACATCACTTCAAATCTCAACACCTTAGCTGGGAGCGGAGCTAAATTAGAATCAACTCTTTTATCTCAGATTGAAGCAGGCTTCAAACTTCAAAAAGAAAAGTTAAGATTGAATGTAACGCCATTTTATACCAAAATATCAAACCTTGCTGACATCTCTTTTGCTACCGATGAAAAGGATGTGATTTATAATCTTCCGCCAGCTTATAGCGAGCAAAAAATTTATGGTATTGAGCTTGAAGGTAATATTGACCTAAGTTCTCACTTTAATCTTTTAGGCTCTCTTACCTTACAAAACCCTAAATACACCATCAAAAGAGAGTGGTTCGTTGGCGTAAATGGCAAGGCAGATGATAAATTAGTGGAATATTCAGACCGATTTATCGCTTTAACTCCACGAGTGATGGCTTCGATAATGCCAAGCTACAATACAAAAAAATTAAATGTGCTGTTGAATTATAGATTTATCGGTAGTGCTCCAGCCAATGAACTAAATGCTTTTAGTTTCCCTGCCTACAATCAAGTAGATTTCACGATGGGCTATAAATTTATTCCAAGAATGAGGCTGTCTTTTAACGTGAATAATGTGTTTAACCAATTAGGCATAACCGCTTGGAATCCGCCACCAGGCGACCCAGTTACTTTGGCTCCAGGGCTTCCAAAAATTTCAGTACCAAACCTATCGCCGAATAGTTTTACACCTGAAAGATTAAAGTCTCAATCTGCTGCCATTTGGAGTGCAAGGACTACACCGCCACGTTCATTTTTCTTTACATTGAGTTATAATTTTTGATTTTTCATTACATTAGATTGATAGGTAATGCTACCTATCAATCTTATTTTAAAGCAATTATTGTATGAAAGCAACAACAAAACTTTTGGGGATTTTCTGCCTTGTTTTTGGGTTTTCTTTGGTAGAAACATTTGCCCAAAACACATTGCCCCAGCAAAGTCAAGAATTGGCAAAAGCATTTTCTATAAAAGACACCCTCTTTAAATCACCCTACATAGACCAAGACGAATGGCGTTCAGTACCCGTCAAACACCGTTATGTGCATGGTGGATTTAGTAACACCAATACTCGGTTTTCACTCTATTTTCCTGAAAAAGAAGCCTATAAAGGTCATTTTTTTCAATACATTACGCCCTTTCCTGACAACGAATTTCTTTCGCAAGGAGCAACTGGTGAAGAAGACCAAATTGGCTTTTCGATAAGTAGCGGAGCTTATTTTATAGAAACCAACGGTGGCGGAGCGGTTGATTTTTCCAAACCAAGTCCAAACTCAGACCCATCAATTGGTGCTTTTCGTGCCAATGCCGCAACAGCCCAATTTTCAAAAATTGTTGCGTCAGAGATTTTCGGTAAACACCGAACTTATGGCTATGCTTTTGGCGGAAGCGGTGGAGCATATCGCACCATTGGTGGCATCGAAAATACCGAAGGTGTTTGGGACGGCGTAGTACCTTTCGTGCTGGGGTCACCGATGGCGATTCCTAATGTTTTTTCGGTCAGAATGAACGCCATGCGTATCTTAAACGATAAATTTCCACAAATCATAGATGCCCTCGACGCTGG
>JBGAVQ010000389.1:0-3848 GCA_044228045.1 Spirosomataceae bacterium | reverse complement strand
TTCGATGCACTTTTGGCTTCGCCACACGAATTGTAAATTAACAGTGTCGTGGTAAGCGAATTTGTATATAGAGTGCGACATATCTTTATAGAATAAACTTTTCCTTAGCGAAGGGTTTGCAAACCCTTCGCTAAGGAAAAGTTTCAGAAAATGTTCCAATATGTTCTGTCGCATTCTCTATAAACTTTTAGGCATTATTGCAGGGAAATCCCCAATGAGTGTTTGCAAAAGTAGGCAGATAGAGGCTACTCTTGAATTGCATGATACAGTTGGCTTTTTATCCAATTTTGTTTATCTAAATATCTCAAAAGTGGCAATGATCCAAAGTATTAGTTTTATGAAAGCCTACAATCTTCTGCCCAATGATGCACTCATTTTAGCTACTTGCAAACTTGAAAATATCCCTGTTTTAGCTTCTGATGATTCTGACTTCTTCAAAGCCTGCCAGAAAGAAGGTATTCAATTGATTTCAAAAATGGAGGATTTATTACTCATTAGATGACTATACTTCATCGGTATTTTGCTTAGTATCCACCAGCTAAAGCAGGTGGCAAATCAAAAGCAGGTGGCAAGCTAATGTTAAGCAACTTGAGTTAATTAGCCATTCTAATCAATCCAATACCTTTACCTCCTACTGCGGCGAGCGCACAACGGGCAGCTTGTTTAAGAAATCTTTACGACTGCCTTCTGGAATTGTAATAGGTGTGGGATAGTTTTTCAAATGTAGCTCATTGCTTATCATGCGCTCTATATGGTTGATATTGACAAGGTATGTCCTTGACAAACGATAAAAATTAGGAGTCGGAAAAAACTGCATCAAATATCCTATATTCATGGCTACAGTTGGGGTCTTTTTGTCGTAACACAAAAATATCTTCACATACGCTCCCTCTGCTTTCAAGCAAACTACATCATTCTTGACTATTTTTTCATACCCTTTTTTGTCTATCGGCAAGTACAATTCCTCAGAGGCAGCTGGGTGACTCACGCCTTTTCGGTTGGCCTGAAAGTGATAATAAGCCAGCTCTACCTGCATGGCTAATTCTTGCTGGCGAAAGGGCTTGAGCAAGTAAGCCGCTGGTAGGGTTTCTTTGGCTCGCTGAAAAGTAGGGTCTTCTGAATGAGCCGTTAGGTAAATAATAGGAATTGGATGATGCGCCAATAGTTCTTTGGCGACTGAAATACCATCCGAATTGCCCACGCCTAAGTGAATGTCTATCAGGGCAATGTCTGGAATTTGTCGCTTGATGGCCGTAACAGCGTCATTAAAGTTGCGGGCCATGGCCGTTATTTCATGTCCTACTTTTTCTAATGTTTCTTTGATGTCGGTGGCCGTAATAATTTCGTCTTCTACAATAAGGATTTTTAGTGAATTCATAGGAAGTGGGGTTGTCTTAAAGTTGCTTCACCCCTATCCCTAAATCCCTTTCCGCATCGGCGGTCCGACCCAACAGGGAAAGGGACTTTAAAAGCCCTCCCTGTTGGGGAGGGTAGGGAGGGGTTTGTGGTTATACCTTAAAAGTTAAATAAAACCATGTGCCATTATTCGACTCAAAATGATGCGTTCCGTACAATTGCGCCGATTGCATTTGTATCAACTTCATGCCAAAACTTTGTGCCGATTGTTGCGCTAAATGTTCCGGCAGGCCCAGCCCATTGTCAATTACTTGCATTGATACCACTCGACCCGTTTTGGTAACATTTATCTTGAAAATAGGTTGCGGATTATCCACAAAAGCGTATTTGCAAGCATTGGTTGTGAGTTCGGTAATAATCAAACCCAACCGAACTGCATGATCTGCCGTGAGTTCGATGGGAGGGATGCCGTAGGTGGTTTCTACATGATCCATCCCAAAGGTTTGTAGTACCATTTCTACTAATTCTTGCACAAAATCAGCAAGCGGAACTTCGGCAAGTTGGTCGCCGTCATAGAGGCGGCGTTGCAAAATGGCCATGGTTTCTACCCGGAGCTGACTTTCTTCTACTGCAGTTTTGGCGGCTTGGTCGGTTAAGCGGTTCGACTGCAAACTCAACAAACTCGACAGCACCTGCAAGTTGTTTTTGACTCGGTGGTTTTGTTCTTTCACCAACTCGGCGTTGCGTTGACTAATGCGCTTGTTTTTGCGAGAAAGCCTAAAAAACACCACACTTGCCACCACCATGAGTAGCAACAAGGCCGCAAATGCTATTAAAAATCGTTGTTGAACCGCTTCGTTCTCTTTTAGCAAGACTAATTCTTGTTGCTGACTCTTGATTTGCGCTTCTTTTTTCTCGGTTTCGTATTCAATGTTAAGGCGAGTAACAGCCCCATCACGGTCGGCTTGGTGTCTATTTTCAACTAGTTCATGCCATTTTTCACGATATTCTAATCCTTTTTTATAGTTACCTACTGCCTTGTAATAATCGGCAAAATTACCCTCCAAACCAGCCTCAACACGCAATTCATTTAATTTACATTCCTCATAAAACTGTTTTGCTTCGGTAAGCGTCTTGAACGCTAATGGGAATTGATGGAAACGTAAATAGGCACTAAACAAAAAATTCATAGCACTTACCCTGTCTATGTCCACATGGTGCAATTTATGGATGGCCACTGCTTTTTGGAAGTTAGAGATACACTCACGATTATTCAAACGCATCAGCCTGTCTCCTAATCTGATGTTGATGGCCGCTATTTCAAGACTGTCTTTGAGTTGATACGCCAAGCTTTCTGCTTTTTTGAGGTAATAATAGGAACTGTCGTTAATGATAGTTGGCGTAACTGATTCATGCGACACGTGTAAGCCTGAATATGCACGTAATTTCCCTCTCATCGAGCCAATTCGTGTAAATATTGATAATGCGTGATGAAAATGCTTTTTGGTTTCAGGCCGTTGGTTTTGAGCCAGCGCATTATCTGCCAACCTCACATAAAGTAAACCCAACTCATACGAATCTCCCCTTTTTTCTCGGATACGGATGGCTTGCTGAAAATACCGCACCGAGGTTAGGAAATCATTGGCCAAATAGTACGCCCGTCCATACACATAATACGCCTCGGCCAACTTGATGGAATCGTGGGTAGCTATACCGAGGCGGTACAGGCTATCCGCTTGCTTCATTTTGTGGGCTTGCAGTTTTAGGGGTCTTTGGGTTTGGGCCATTGACACACTGCTCCAACATAGCCCCAGCCAGCAAGTAAAAGCAAGAATAGATTTCATGAACGTGTGGAGTAATGGTTTCCAAAAATAAAAAATAACGAGCATATCTCCACCACCAAATTTATTGGTAAAGAAAATAGTAGGGTTCATAAAGAAATTGAGGGTTTTGGTGGGGGTGGGAATGTCAATTAGGTAATTGTACTTGATTTTTTCTCAATGAGTGGTTGCATTTTATACTTGAAAGAAAATGGTCGGTTCGATCTCTATGATTCCATAGCATAGGGTTTGCAAACTCTATGCTATGGATTTACAAACCAATTTTGTTTGAGTAAAAAGAAATTTCTCAATCTCCATTGCAAGTGTCTTTCTGTGGATTCTGTGAATAAAAAGTTTTAAGAAACCTTCATAAAGAAAATAGCTGGTTTCGTAAAGAAGTTAGAGGGATTGGTAAGGTTGGAGCTTTGGGTTTGACAAAGAATGTGGAAATAGGGGTGTTGATTTTAATTATTGAACCCATATTAAACAAATTACCTAAATGAAAAGACTCATCTACCTAATAGTGGCTTTGATGATAAACCATCTTGCTTTTGCTGCTCCTTTTATTACTAAATGGAAAACCGATAATGCAGGCACCTCCAACAGCACTTCTATCACCATACCCACCACAGGCACAGGCTACAACTACGACGTGGACTGGAATAATGATGG
>JBGAVQ010000388.1:0-3875 GCA_044228045.1 Spirosomataceae bacterium | reverse complement strand
GAAAAATGTACGGGTTAATCAAAGAACTTAGCCCAATGATAACCACGCACCAAGGACAAGGTAAAATAAGAGGTGTACTGTTGAGTAAAAATGAAGCAGAAACCATCGTCAGAATGGGTAAGTACGAACTCACTTGCAAGCACGACTACACGCTCAGTTGGACTCCTGGAGCAAGAACAGAAAGCTGGCCGTTGGGCAGCGCAATGATTATTCAAAAGGGTGAAGATGAATTTTTTGTGGCAGGTACAGGCATTGTGATTACCCTCAAACACCGTGATAACAAAGACCTCAATGTAGGACTTTTGAAAGTAGATGAGGGTAGTTTTGAGAACAATACTTGGAAAGTAAAACGACACCTCAACGGCGACCAAACGCATCAAGGGCGTCATGTGACCATCGGAACAAATCAATTCGAAATTCAGCGAGTAGCTTTGTATGTGTATAAATAAGGGCAGAATGTTTGCAACAAGTAAAGCATACTTTTTGCATCTTGCTTACGCAAAGTAATAGGTGCAGTACTCCACCCAAGGGCTAAAAAATGCTATCTATTTGCAAAAGTGAAAATTAAGCAGTCTGGATTTGTTTTAGGGCTTCTAACCCCAACTCTCTAATACTCACCTCTCGCATTTCTACTTTTCTTATTTTGCCCGTAACAGTCATCGGAAAAGCTTCCGTAAATTTTACATATTGCGGTATTTTGTAATGTGCAATTTGGTCTTTACAAAAATCTTGAATTTCAGCAGCCGAAGATGTTGAACCTTCTTTGAGTTTTACCCAAGCCATTACTGCTTCGCCATATTTTGCATCAGGTACACCAATGACTTGCACATCGCTAATTTTAGGATTTGTGTATAAAAACTCCTCAATTTCTCTGGGGTAAATGTTTTCACCACCCCTTACAATCATGTCTTTTATACGTCCAACAATTTTCACATAGCCTTCTTCGTCCATTGTGGCTAAATCGCCAGTGTGCATCCAGCCTGCTTTGTCAATGGCGTTATTGGTGGCTTTTTCATCTTTCCAATATTCAAGCATGACACTGTATCCTCGTGTACAAAATTCCCCAGATTCTCCTTTTTTTACCACCAGCCCACTCACGGGGTCAATGATTTTGATTTCGAGATGCGGGTGAACTTGCCCCACCGTACTTACTTGTTTTGCTAAGGGTGTGCCTATGCGTGTTTGGGTGCTTACGGGGCTGGTTTCGGTCATGCCGTAGGCAATTTCCATCTCTGAAATGTGCATGAGGCTTTGCACTTTTTTCATAACTTCTATTGGGCAAGGCGAGCCAGCCATGATGCCCGTTCGCAACGAAGTAAGGTCAAATTTATCAAAATTTGGCAAGTCTAATTCAGCAATAAACATGGTTGGAACACCAAAAAGAGCAGTCGCTTTTTCTTCTTCAACTGCTCGTAAGGTGGCATCTGGTTCAAAACTTTCGGCTGGGTAAATCATAGCTGCCCCATGCGAAACACAAGCCAGATTCCCCATTACCATGCCAAAGCAATGGTACAAAGGAACAGGAATAACCAGGCGGTCATTTTGTGTAAAATTCATCAATTCTCCCACAAAATAGCCATTATTCAAGATATTATGGTGACTCAACGTTGCTCCTTTGGGGAAACCTGTTGTACCACTTGTGTACTGAATATTGATGGCATCGTCGGCTGTTAAAGTAGCTTGCCGGGCAGCAAAATCTTGGTCTGTTGTATGAATGTTTTGTTGTAAAAAATGATCCCAACGCCACATTCCGTTTTGGGCATCTTCGCCTAATCTGATAATTGTTTTTAAGGTTGGAATTTTAGTAGCATTTAACTGACCAATCGCACATTTGTTGAGTTCGGGAGCTAAGGTTTGGAGCATTGACGTAAAATCTGAAAACTTAGACTTTGCCGCTGTAACCAGCACCGAGCAGCCCGATTGGTTCAACACATATTCCAACTCATTTAGGCGATAATTCGGATTTATATTCACCAAAATAGCTCCAATTTTGGCGGTTGCAAACTGCACGACCGTCCATTCATGGCGATTGGGCGACCAAATACCAACTCGGTCGAGTTTCTGCACACCAATTGTCATCAATGCTTTGGCACATTGATTGACAAGTTGGTTAAATGCTTGGTAAGAAAACCGAATTGCCTGATGGCGGCAAATAAGGGCATCATTATCGGCAAATTGTGCCGATATACCATCTAAAAGTTCGCCAATGGTGATGCCCAAAAGCGGTTTGCTGCTAATGCCGCTTGCATAACTTTGATTAGGATTCATATTTTAGGCACGGCTAACACTTGTGATGTTTGTCTTAAATCAATGTATCAATTAAAAATAACGAGGTGTCGCCATCTTGCCATTGCCTGAGTCCCAGCCATAGCGAATGAGCAAGGTGTGTAGTCCGTTGGCGGTAGAAACACCACCAGTAATGGGGTTTGTACCAGTGATGGTGCGCTGTCCGTCGTTGGCTTTAAAATCGTAGGCATAGCCAAAGCGGAATGAGCCCAAATTAACTTCGGCAGAGAGTTGAAGAGCCGTATCACTGAACTCAGAACCTGTATTTTGATACCAAAGCCCTATGCCGAATTTGTTTTTGAACCAAGCCATAGCATTGTAATCAAACACTGTTTTTTTGCCAGAAACATTGGTATTGAGGTAGTTACGAATCACAATTCCAGCTTTTAAATCAACTCGGTCGTTTATAGGATAGGTATAGCCTGCAGATACAAAAACGGGCTGAGAAAACTCGTACCGATATGTCGCTCCACCTGTTCCACTTGCCGACGACGTAGTTTTAAGCAACGAAGGGATGCCGATTCCGATGTAGGCATTTTGGTTTCGGTAATAAACTCCTGTACCCAAATTAATTTTGAATTCATTGACAGACAAGTAGTTAGTAGATCGAACTTGGGTAAATCCACTTTGCAGACCTATCGAAACTGTGCCTGTTTCGCCCACATTCATACGATACGCATAGCTTAAATATACCCCTGCCGAGCCTACTGAATAGTTATCGTAAAACGCTTGCAATCCAATACCCGACAAACTACTGGGGCTAACTGGAAAGTCCATTGAGAAGTAAGATGATGAAGGTGTATTTTGTATGGCAATGGATCTCATTCGCCTTACAATGGAGAGGTTTGTGATTTCGCTACTACCCGCATAGGCTGGGTTCAAGGCCAAGGGATTAAACATATAGGTATAATACAATTGGTCTTGCTGGGCAAATACTTCGTTTGTGAAGATTGTGTAAAAACTTAGTAATAAAATAAGAGTTGATAAGGTTTTTTTCACGATTTTGCTGATTTTGAATATAAAAGTAAAGGTATAAAAGATGTTCTATATTGTGTTATTGCTTCGTTATGAAATCGTATCGAAATACAAATTGATGGCTTGGTATGCCAAATATCTCAGGTAAATAGTGGCTAAAGCTATACCCAATACTCATAGACTTTATGGGTTTGACTTCCAGCATCCAAAGCCAATTATTTGTATAATTTCCCGAAAATAAGTTTTGACTCCATACTCCTATCCCGATTCTGTGTTTGATCAATAGCATTGTATGAAGGTCAAGACCATTATAAAAACTATTTTGAAAATATTTATAGATTGCTTTGGTCTGTAAACTAACAGTAGGAAAAATGTTTAGAGATTTTTCAGTGTGTACAAAAGCAGCCCTTCCTCCAACAGATATAAAGGAATAAAAATCGTCATTTTTAAAATTAGGAACAGCAAGCCCTATGCCCCAAGTTTTTCCTTTTACTAATAAGCCTATCCCCCCACTCCATGTATTTTTTTCGAACATTGCACCATTAATAATTATGTCACTCAAAAACTTGGTGTATCCCACATCTGCACCTAATTGTAAGGATGTCTGTTCTGTA
>JBGAVQ010000030.1:0-29820 GCA_044228045.1 Spirosomataceae bacterium | reverse complement strand
CCCTTGGTGCGTTGGTTATTACGTTATTGACCGTAAGTTTTCAGGCTATTAAAGCCGCAGTGGTAAACCCTGTGAAGAGTTTGAAAACGGAGTAATGGGTGGGGGGCATATTTTGCCCCCTCGCCCGATGCTAAAGCCCAGTTCAGAAGCGAACAATGAATGTCCATTACTGAACATTTTCTATCCTTTCCTTTTTTGTAAATCATCGGTAATCAGCCAATTGGTTGATTTATATGAATAATGGCAAAGTATTTGTTCAGCAAAAATAGAACTAATTATAGACCATGAAAAGAAATTACTTAGGCGAGTTTGAAGAGATTGTCCTACTGACAGTAGCCGTTTTGGACGGACAAGCTTACGGTATAACCTTATTGCACGAAATCACCGAACAAACCGGGCGAACCGTTCGGCTCAATCAGATTCACTCGGCCTTGTATCGCTTAGAAGAAAAGGGCATGGTGACTACCTACTTGGGTGGTGCTACCAACGAGCGAGGCGGACGACGTAAGCGCATGGTGAGCATCACGGCGTATGGGCAACGCACCTTGCAAGAAATCCAAGAGGTGCGTAACCAGCTATGGAATTTAATGCCTAAACCTGAAAATCCTGCGATTGCCCTATGAAAAAAAACTCTCCTCCCCGCTGGGCTGACCTTTTGCTTGAATGGTTTTGCGCTCCTCACTTGTTAGAAAGCATCCAAGGTGACCTACACGAAGAATTTACTTTTCAGGTAGAGCGCATCGGTGAGCAGCGTGCTCGGTGGCTATATGTGTGGGAAGTACTGGGCTTTATTAAACCCCGTTACGTCAAAAGAAAATCTAATACCTATCCCTCAACCTATTCATTGAACCCTAATATGATACGCAACTACCTCAAAATTGCCTTCCGAAACCTCTTAAAAAACAAGGTTTATTCGTTCATCAACATTGGTGGACTGGCCGTTGGCATGGCTGTCGCTATGCTTATTGGGCTGTGGATTTATGATGAATTGAGTTTTGATAAATACCATCAAGAGCATGATAGAATTGCCCTTTTGCAGAAAAATCGCAATTTCAATGGCAATATTATCACCGAACAATCTCAATCATTACCATTGGCAGCCACCCTGAGAGAGTCTTATGGAAATTATTTTGAGGAAGTGGTGGCATCAAGTTATGGTGGTGAAAGGAGTTTGTCAATCGGAGAAAAAACCATCATCAAACGGGGCTTGTTTATGGAAAAGGGGGGTGAGAAAATTCTGGATTTGGAAATACTGGAAGGGTCTCCCAAATTTCCCTTAAAACCTTTCGAAATTTTGATTTCTGAAAAGACAAAGGAAGCTTTGTTTGGACAAAAAAATGCTATGAATCAGAGCATTGATTTAGATAAAAATACAGCTTTCAAAATCGTCGGGATTTTTAAATCTTTACCCAAAAATTCTACTTACCGCAGTACAGCCTTTTATGCCTCTTTCGATTCATTTGTCCAAATGGAAGAATGGGTGCGTGATGCAAAAAATCGCTGGGACGAAAATTCTTTTCCCATTTATGTAAAATTGGCAAAAAATGTAACAGCTGCTCAGGTTAATTCATTGATAAAAGATGAAATCTATAAAGTAACCAAAGACCCATCAAAGCCCAGTTTGTATTTATACTCGATGGACGATTGGCATTTGTACCCAGAATTTAAAAACGGCTTGCCAGTTTCTACCGGAAAAGACAATATTATGATTTTCGGTTTAATCGGAATCCTTACGGTGCTACTGGCTTCTATCAATTTTATGAATTTGAGTACCGCACGCTCCGAAAAACGCTCTAAAGAAATTGGTGTTCGTAAGGCTATTGGTTCAAATAGAGGTCAAATTATTGGGCAATTTTATATAGAAACAGTTTTAATCGTGATTTTAGCGACTTTTCTGGCTTTGCTTTTGGTACAAATTGCAATGCCTTTTTTCAATGAAATAGCAGCAAAAGAAATTGGTTTTCTTTGGTCAAATCCTAACTTCTGGTTAATAATTGCCCTATTTTCTACTACATTGATTTTGATTTCGGGAAGCTACCCAGCATTGTATTTATCTTCTTTTCGGCCTGTTGAAGTGTTGAAAGGCAAACCACAAAGCAGTTTTTTAGAATTAAATTCACGAAAGACCTTAGTAGTTTTTCAGTTTTGCATTTCTACCGTTTTAATTATTGCTACAACTGTAATTTATAAGCAAATTCAGTTTACTAAAAATCGACCGCTGGGCTATGAAACAAAAGGTTTGGTGCAAATCAGAAAAAATACTGCCGAGTTGCGTGGTCATTTTTTTTCGATGCGGCAAGATTTACTTAACTCAGGTGCTGTAGTAGAAATGGCTGAAATCAATAGCCCTATGTCGGAGTCTTGGCATTATTCGAGTAGCTATACTTGGCCGGGTAAATCTTCAACTGCCGAAGATTTGGTTTCGCTAAGTGTTACCCCCGAATTTGGAAAAACTATAGCGTGGCAAATAGTAGATGGTCGAGATTTTTCGAGAGGATTCGGTACTGATTCCACCGCCATTATTCTAAATGAAGCTGCCGTAAAATTGATGGGACTAAAAAACCCTATCAATCAATTAATTAGAAGAGATGGAAAGCCACTTACGGTAATTGGCGTTGTAAAAAACATATTAATGGATTCTCCTTTCGACCCCGTTCGTCCTACGGTTTTTGAAATGATAAGAGCCAATGCACCTTTTATAACCATCAAACTCAAACCAGAAATGAGTGCCTCAAAATCCATTGCAATAATGGAAAAAGTCCTGAAAAAATATGACCCCGCTGGTAACTTCAATTATCTTTTTGCCGACAGAGATTTTAATAGCAAATTTTTTAGAGAACAACGCATGGCAAGTTTAATAAATATATTCGCCCTTCTCGCCATTTTCATTTCATGCCTCGGCTTATTTGGTTTAGCATCTTTTGTAGCCGAACAACGCACCAAAGAAATCGGCGTTCGCAAAGTGCTAGGTGCTTCGGTTACTAATCTATGGCAATTACTAAGCAAAGATTTTGTGATTTTGGTTGTGATTTCATGCCTTATTGCCACCCCAATTGCTTATTATTCTATGCATAATTGGCTACAAAAATATACTTACCGAACAGAAATCTCATGGTGGATATTTGTGGCTGCTGGTGTTGGTGCTTTGTCAATTGCTATATTAACAGTAAGTTATCAGGCTTTTAAAGCGGCGTTAATAAACCCAGTTAAATCCTTGAAAATGGAATAAATCGGCTGTACGGTTTTGTATAGTTGCTGTCCGAAAACGGACAATACAAGTACCCCAAAAGGGCTTTTTCTCAACAAAAAAGCCCTTTTTGCTTAATTGGCATATCAGTTGAGAGATATTAAATAGTTTGCCTATTTTACACCCCAAACCAACTTATTTATGATTCGTAATTACTTCAAAATTGCCCTTCGGAATCTAAACCGGAACAAGGTATTTTCTTTTATCAATATACTGGGTTTGGCATTGGGTATAGCCGCCTTTGTGTTCATTTTGCAATACATTAGTTTTGAGCAAAGTGTCAATAAATTTCATACAAACCTCCCGCAACTCTATCGCCTCTTGACCCAAACCAAAACCAGCAACTACCCTTATGTTTCGGCAGGATTAGTACCCATGGCAAAGAATCAACTGGGCGAAATCAAAGCCTATTGCCGAGTGGCGGATGGCATTACCAGAGGTATTGTGAAATATAGTGCTTCGGCCTCAGAAGTCAAGTCGTTTCGAGAAGACAACATCGCTTATGTGGATGGTAATTTCTTTGAATTGTTCAGCTTTCCTATCAAACAAGGTAACTCTACCCTGCTCAAAAAGCCAGATTATGTGGCCATTTCGGAGCAATATGCACGCAAATACATTGGACAAGTGTCTCCCATTGGCAAAAGCCTGATGCTCTACAATCAGTTTGGCGAACATCCTTATACTATTGCCGCCGTTTATCAGGATTTCCCTAAAAACTCTGATATTCAGTATGATATGCTCTTTTCGCTACAAACCTTGGCAAGCCCTGCCAACCTTAACCAAAACACATGGGCAGCCTTAGACAACCTCGATAGCGAATACCTAAGCACCTATCTGCAAGTAGAAGACAATACAAACTCACAACAATTGACTCAAAAGTTTAATGCCTTCACCAAGAGAATTAAGCCACAATGGGAAAAAACCTTTGCACTTCAGGCAATGAGCAACATCCATCTGGGAAAATCCATAGACGACCCTTACCAAACCTCTGGTAATCTGGCTTTTGTGTATTTGTTAGGAGGTGTAGCCGTACTTATTTTGCTCATTGCGTGGTTCAATTACATCAACCTTTCTACGGTTGGTTCTCTCAAGCGAGCCAAAGAAGTAGGCGTTCGCAAAGTGATTGGGGCAAGCCGTGAGCAACTCATTGGGCAGTTTTTGGGTGAATCGTTGCTGCTCAATGTCAGTGGATTTTTGTTGGCAATATTGTTAGTTGAGTTGCTTCAAAAGTCATTTAACACGCTCATTGGCAAAGAGTTATCATTTAATACATTAGGTAATAACTACTTTTGGTTGATGGGCATTGGGCTGTTAGTGATAGGCTCATTGGCATCGGGAGCCTATACCGCCTTTGCGTTGTCAGGCTTTAAGCCAACCGAAACATTGAAAGGCGCTTTTGCAAAGTCGAGCAAGGGTGTTTGGTTGCGGAAGTCGCTCGTAGTGTTTCAGTTTAGCATTTCAATTGCGCTTATTGCTGCTACATTGGTGTTGTTTAGGCAGTTACAATTTATGCAAAACAAATCGTTAGGCATGAACCTCGAACAAGTCTTGGTCATAAAGGGTGCCGATATTGGGCGAGACAGTACCTTCAAAAACCGTAACAACACCTACAAAAATGCCTTAGAGCAACTTTCTTATGTTAAAAAGTTAGCTACATCAAACAGCGTTCCAAGTGGTTGGTATAATTTTGAAACCGATGGCATTACTAAACTCAACCCTATGCCCAACGACGACAAGAAGAACTATCACATAGCCATTGTTGGTGAGCGTTATTTTGATACATATGGCATCCAATTAGCCGCAGGTAAGGGCTTCACTACCATTGACTGCTCACGAGAATGGAATGAGGTAAACAAACTGGTGCTGAATGAAACTGCTATTAGCCAAATGGGTTTTACTTCGGCGCAAGAAGCCATAGGTCAACAGATTAAGTGGGGCAACGGCCAAACTTACGAACTCATTGGTGTTATCAAAGACTATCATCATGGAGGCTTGAAAGAAGCCATCAAACCCATCATTTTCTTTCCCCAAACGGGTAGTTCGTATTATTCTTTGCGACTAACCACCGACCAAATGCAGTCTAAAATGAGTGAGTTAGAACGCCTCTACAAACAAAGCTTTCCTGGCAATCCGTTTGAATATTTCTTTGCCGATGAGCAATACAACCGCCAATATCAGACCGAATATCAGTATGGTGAAATTTTTACAACAGCCTCATTATTAGCTATTTTTATTGCTTGTTTGGGGTTGTTTGGTTTAGCAGCATTTACAGCCGAGCAGCGCACCAAAGAAATAGGCGTGCGAAAAGTAATGGGAGCCAGTGTGTCGAGCATTGTGGGCTTACTCTCAACAGACTTCCTGAAATTAGTAGCCATTGCGTTTGTTATTGCTGTGCCGCTGGTATGGATTGCCATGAGCCGCTGGCTCGAAGACTTTGCCTACAAAACCGAGCTCAGTTGGTGGATTTTTGCTGGAGCAGGCGTACTTGCTGGCCTGATTGCGCTCATAACGGTAGGTACACAAGCCCTCAAAGCCGCCGTAATGAACCCCATCAAGAGCTTACGAACGGAGTGAGGCGTTTGCCACTTACAAAGAATCTCTTACCGTTTAATAAATTTTTAGGCTTGCACCGTGTGGAGAAAATCAAAATTAGTACATTCGCCATGACTACTTAGTAAAACGTAGCGAAACACTAATTTAAACCCAAAAATGAAAGCGAAACTATTGATTGTGAGCTTGTTGTACAGTAGTATGACCATGGCTCAACAAGTAATTGCGAATGACAATACGTTTAGCGTGATGGTGGACGGCAAGGAATTCAAAACGCAACCTCGGCGTATTCGTATTGGGCAGTATTGGTGGGTAACAGCCAATGCCACCAAACCCGACAAGTCCTTGCGGTTTTGGTTTGTGGATGTAAATAACCAAGACGTAGTACCCATGCCGGGCTTGTATTTACTCATCGGTGAAGATGACTCAGGAGAAGCCGCTTCTAAAAAGTTAATGGCTGGTGGAGCTTACAAAGGCGTAGCAGTTATCAAATACGTAGAAGAAGTGAAAGAACCCCGCATGGAATTTCACGTAGGCAAAGCCATGAAAAACGAAGTAGGTGTGATAGAAGTCCTCAAATCAGAACCGGGCTTTCTCGAAGCTAAGTTTTCGGCTAAATTAGAAGGCCTTTACTACAAAGAAAAAGCAACAGCTACAGTGTTTGGCGGGGCAGGCCGCCTAATGAACAAAATGACCGATAAAGCCAAAACCAGTGCCACTGGCTATGACTACGACATTGACCCCGAAGGAAATGGCTATAAAAAAACCGATAAAAAAGACGAGATTGTACTAAGCGAAGGCAAGTTCAAACTCAAACTTTCAAAAGGAGAATAAGTCAAGTAAACAGATTTGTCTGGCCGCCACAAACTGTTCGATTTCGTACACTTCCTGTACGCCTCCGTACAGACATAACAAACAAAAAGGGCTTTTTCTGCACAGAAAAGCCCTTTTTTGTTTGATGGCACGTGGCTTGTGTTAATGTGTGTAGCGAGCGAGTAACTCACCCGCAATCACTCAAAACTTAATACAGAATGATTCGTTTTTTCATTATACTTTGTCTGCCACTTAGTTGTTTTGCCCAAGATAAATGGACGCTTCGAGAATGTGTACAGATGGCTATTAAAAATAGCCTGACTGTTCAGCAAAATCAATTGCAAGCCCAGCAAAGTCAGATTTTACTCACACAAGCCCGCATGAGTCTGATACCCAACACCTCTGCCAGCCTTTCGCAAGGGGCTAATTGGGGGCGCAGCATTGACCCTACTACCAATCAATTTGTAACCCAGCAGCTTGAGTTTCAGAGTATAGATGCAGGTGCCAGTTTGAATCTTTTTAGTGGGTTTTCGGCACAGAACAATATCCGACAAAATGCGCTGTCGGCGCAAGCAGCCCAGCAAGACATCCAGCAAGCCAAAGACCTACTCACGCTAAATGTCACCTTAGCCTACTTACAAGTATTGGGTGTAGAAGACCAACTGGAAGCTACCCGCAAACAAGCTGACGTAACTCGTCAGCAAGTTGAACGTACCGCTGCCTTGGTCGAAATCGGAACACTTTCACCGAATAATCTTATAGAACTCAAAAGTCAATTAGCCAACGACGAACTCTCTATCACCAGTGCTCAGAACAACCTGCGTGTCGCTCGATTGCAGTTGTTACAAACCATGAATGTACCGTACCGAGCTGATGTTCAGTTAGAACGCAATGATATTTCGCAGCAGGCGGTAAGAATGTATGAAGCATCGTCAGAACAGATATTTGGGCAGGCTCAACAACAATTTGCAGCCATCAAAGCAGCTGATCTGCGCATTCAAAGTGCCGACAAAGGTATATTAACGGCCAAAGGACGAATGTACCCCACTTTTACCTTAAATGGCTATTTGAGTACTCGATATTCTAACACGTCGCCTTTGGAGTATGGACGACAATTGGAAGCTAATTTGTTTAAATACGTGAGTGTGGATGTCAGAATTCCTATTTTCAATGGTTTCCAGAATAGGGCACGTTGGCAAACGGCCGTAGTGAACAAAAAATTGGCGGAGGTTACTTCCCAAAATACTCGTTTGCAGTTACGTCAAGGTGTAGAAACCGCTCATGTGAATGCCGAAGTTGCCATAGAACGTTACAAAGCCCTTGAAAATCAGGTCAAAATGTTAGAAGAAACGTTTCAATCCGTCGAGAATCGCTATAATGCAGGTTTGCTCAATGTATTGGACTACAACATTTCAAAAACCAACCTCGACCGAGCCAAACTGAATTTGATTCAAGCTAAATACGAATCGTTTTATCGGACAAAAGTCTTGGACTTTTATCAGGGGAAAAATATCATGGACTGATGGCTGTAAGGGTTTGACCCTTTTTCAACAAACAAAAGCCCATGCACATTTGAGCGTACATGGGCTTTTGCATTATAAAGCTAACCTACAAACAACGATGTAATTGACCTTGGGTATCTTTGGTAAGCTGAAACGTACCTACGCCCTGATTATCTGTTTTGAGTTTAATACCCAATGTGAGTGTGTTTCCGCTTAAAACCCCTTCAAATACAGCGGGTTCGGGCGTAGGTTGCCAACCAACCGGAATAGCCCCGCCTCGCAGTTTACTAAACGTGCCTTCAACAGTAAATTTATTATCTTTTAACTGAACAGTTTGGGCAATTTCGCCCAAGGCGCAATCAAATTCAAAACCAACTTGAGCGTCTTCAACCACCATACTAATGCCTTGCCCTCCCCATGTTCCTTTAGGTAACGATGTTTCTGAACTTTGGCAAGACAATAAAAGCACTGCAATTAAGCAAGTAAGTAATGGTTTCATGGTAAAGGAGCGTTAAGGGTTATACACATTGACACGACACACAATTACGCTCGAAAGTTGCTTTACCTACGACGCAATTGAATCATAAACGATTACTTTGCCAAACAAATGCTTGTTGTCATCAATAAATTTTTTGTGAAGCGGATGATAGAGGTACGTTTCTTCGTCCTTGGCATTATCAAACACCAACATTACCGAAAACGCATAGCTTCCATCTGTAACCGATTTGTCAAAATCTGTTACTACAGGTTTGCCTACGTGGGCCATCTTAATCTCTTTAATTTTACCTAAATCTTTCAGGGCTTTCTCCAATTTAGCGGCATCTTCTTGGCTATTGGGGTTCTTTAACCAAAAGAAAACATGGTGTACAAACGATACTTTGGGTCGTTCGGCGGCTTGGGTATTGCTCATAACAGCGGCGGTTGCAGCAATGGCAACCGATGTTTTTTCTACAAATTTACGGCGATTCATATTAAGTAAGTTTACAGGTTTTACTAAGTTTCTTATTTGCCTTTAAGCTTATCAACCAGCCAAGTGTTTATTTTTTCGGTCTGCTCGGGGTATGTCCAGTGCCCTGTTTCTAAAGCTAAATAAAGCTCTTTGGGGGCGGTTAGTACATTATACGAAGCATACATAGAAGTAGGCGGACAGGTTTCGTCGTTAAATCCCCACGTATAAATACCCGGAACTTTCACCCGACGGGCAAAATTAACTACATCATAATAACCAATGGTTTCAATTTTTTCTTTTTTGTTATTGAACAGCAGCCCATTTTTATCAAAGTAATGTGGCCAGCCACCAGCCCTGCCATTGAGGTATCCTGTTACGTCCGAAATAGCTGGATAGTATGCCCCCAGCCACTTTACTCGTGTATCTAAGCCTGCTGTAATAATGCTCAACGCCCCGCCCTGGCTACCACCCGTTACAGCCAGATTAGCACCATCAAACTGAGGTAAACTCACCAAAAAATCGTTGGCTCGCACACAACCCAAATACACCCTTTTGTAGTAAAAACGGTCACGATCATCCATATTGTAACCCCAATACCCACTAAACGCCCCAGCCATCAAGTCATTATAAACACTGGTTTCCATGGTGACTGGCACACCATGAATACCGATTTCGAGCGTAATAACTCCTTTTTCGGCGGTAGCAATATCACCATTATAAGGACGAGCCCCAGCCCCAGGTACCCGTAGCAACGCTGGGTATTTGCCTTCTTTTTTGGGTACACACAAAATACCATAAACTCTTGCACCTGTCCGAAACCCTTGCAGATTTAGGTGATAGACATTTGTTTTTTCGGTACAACGCTCTGGCAAAAGCGTCATTTTAGCATCCATTGGCACTTTGGCAAGGTCTTCCTTGGCTTTTGTCCAAAACACATCAAAGTCGGTAGGATTCGCCACCGTAGGGGCAATGCTGAGTGGGTCAAAGCCCGCCGTACCGAGGTTTCGGTACTCTTTGCCGTCCACTTCGGCGATGGCAATGCAGCGTAAAAAACCTCCTGTTTTCATTGTTCCGCCCTCAATAGTAATAGTGCCATTGGGTAGTGCGAGGCTTTCTTTTTTGGTTGGATCCATTTTTTCTGGCCCAATTTCGTAACGTACTTTGGCATTTTTCAATAAATTGCCGTTTTGCAAAACCGAAATCGTGAACTTGGCAGGCTCTCCCACCTTATAAGTCCAATCGGCGTGGTCGGGTGCTACCACCACCTTAATTAACTTTTCAGTTGGTTGTGCCTGCCCCACCAGCACACTGATTGACAGTAAGATGAACAGGATGCTACGCTTGCAGCAATAGGTAGTGCTTTTCATGAATAAATAAGGTTTAGAAAATTTGCGTTTGAAAATACACAAAAGCCCACGAAGTTGGTTCGTGGGCTTCAAAAATAGTGCATTAAAACAAGAACATTAGTGTTGCAGTTTGTTGAAAATCAATTATTTACTCATAGAAAACTATTTTGCGATAATTTGTTAGACATCACTATTTTCGTCTTCATCAGCTTTTAGCGTAATGCGCACTTTCTTGATTCGCTTTTGGTCAGCAGATAGCACCCTAAATGTAAAATCTTCAAATGTTACTTCTTCGTTTGACTTGGGTAGCCGACCAAACAATTCGAGCAACAAACCTCCCAACGACTCACTATCGCCACGCACTTTATCAAAAATAGGCAGGTCAATATCCAATGCCTTGCAAACATCTGTTAGTGAGGTTTTTCCTTCAAAAACAAAGTTATAATTATCTAACTTGGTATAGCCCAGTTCTTCTTCATCGTATTCGTCTTTGATGTCTCCCACTATTTCTTCGATAATATCTTCGAGTGTGACCAACCCTTCTGTTTCGCCATATTCGTTTACCACAATAGCCATGTGGACTCGTTTTTCTTGAAAGTCGTGCAATAAGTCATCAATTTTTTTGCTTTCAGGAATAAAATAGGGCTGACGAATAAGAGCCTGCCACTTAAAATGCTCATCTTTCTCAATATGAGGCAGTAGGTCTTTGATATACAAAATTCCGTCAATTTTATCAATTGTTTCTCGGTATATTGGCACTCGGCTATAACCTGACTTATTGATTTTGTCCATCAATTCATGGAAATCAAGCGATACGTCAAAAGCCGTAATATCCATGCGAGAGTGCATAATCTGCCGAGCCGAAATACTACTAAAATTAACGATTCCCCTCAAAATCTCTCGTTGTTCGTCTGATGTTTCTTTGCCTGTAGTAATTTCGAGCGCATGATTTAACTCATCTACCGAAATCGAATAACTTTTGCGTTGTACCCTTTTCTCAATAATGTTACTAATGCCGAGCAGTGGAATCGAAATTGGGCGAAAAATAGTTTGAGCAAATTGAATAATGGGGGCAGTAATTTTGAGAAACCGAAGGTTGTTTTGATTGGCCCATACCTTGGGAATTAACTCCCCAAAAAACACAATCATAAACGTTACCCCTACTGTTTGCACAAGCACACCAAGCAACGCCTCTGCTCCTGGCCCAAGAGCCTGCTTAGTCATAAGTGCAGTAATAGTCACAAAGGTGATATTTACTAAGTTATTGAATATCAGCAGTGTTGCCAGTAGCAATTGGGGGTTGTCGAGTAGCCGAATGATACGTTTTTCACTCGAACTATCGCTTTCTCGACAGCGGCTACGCTCGTCGGAAGAGAGTGAGAAAAATGCAACTTCGGAACCAGATACAAGTGCCGAAAGCAATAATAAAATGATTAAAATAAATAAATTAGGCAAATAAGAAACCAGCGAGGGGCTTGTGACTTGCGCCAAAAGCCCCCAAAGCGAAAGGGGGTCGGGTTGTGTTTCCAAGTAGAAATAGTTTTGTTCAACAATAGTCAGTGGCAGATAGTTAATAGCAAATAGAATAATTTTGATGGTCTATTGGTTTGCTAAAAACAGCCTATAACGTACTCAAAATGGTAAATCGTCAGCTCCGCCGTCGTCCATCAAATCACTGGCTGGCGGAGGAGTTGGGGTGCTGGTTTTGGGTTGGCTACTGACGGGGCTTGTGGTAGCAGTTCCTTCGTCTGTTCCGCTGTTTCTACTACCCAATAAGGTCATACTTGTGCCTCTTACTCGCACAGTATTGCGTTTATTTCCTTCTTTATCAGTCCATTCTTCCGTCCGTAGTTTGCCTTCTATATACACCGAATCACCTTTTTTTAAATATTGTTCAGCAATTTTGGCCAAGTTATCCCATAGCTCAATCCGATGCCATTCAGTTTGAGTGACACGTTCACCATTTTTATTGTTGTAGCTTTCGGAAGTAGCGATGTTAAAATTTGCCACAGGTGAGCCACTGGGCAAGTACCTGATTTCGGGGTCAGAACCTAAATTACCAATTAAAATTACTTTGTTTACGCCAGCCATTTTTTAAAGTGTAAAAGTTAATGTAAGGTTAAGAAGTTAGTTGATTACTCAAAAATATGTTCTACTGCTACAGAAAAGCCACCCAACACTTGTGATTGGACGATTCCTTGCTGTGATGCCGACGAAAAAAGTTGATACATCCCATCGTGTAGCATGTAAATCTCTACTGATTGATACGCTGGCTCTACAACCCAATATTCGGTCACACCGAATTGAGCATAAAGTCCCAGTTTTTGATGCCTATCCCTAAAAAGCGAACCAGGCGACACAATCTCAATGACCAAGTCTGGCACTCCCATGATGCCGTCTTTGGTAATTAAATGGCTCTTTGCCGCCGAAATATAAACCAAATCAGGCTGAGGGACAGTGTTTTCGTCCAGAAACACATCAATAGGTGCATAATAGACTTTTCCTAACTTTTTGTCTTTCACAAAAGTGTGCAATGCAATCAAGATGTTACGAGAAACATCTTGATGCTGTGGACTTGGTGCAGATTTTTTCACAATTTCACCATCAAGTAATTCATAGTCAAAACGGTCTGCTTCGTCGAATTCCAAGTCTCGAAATTCGGCGTAAGTAATTTTCCGTTCCAGTGTTGCTATGGCCATTGCTATTCCATTTACACTCAAAAGACAATGCCTTCAAATCATTGACAATCAATTGGTTTTTTAGTCAAATCAGACCTATCAACGAAATGATAGTCTAAAATTACTCAAAAAAAATATTCTTTCAAAAAGTTATTTACCAAAGTTGATTTGGGCAATTGATCAACTTCTTCGAGAACATAAAATTGAAAATTGGACGGCAAAAGTAAAGAAACTTCTGAAGAGAGGCTAATGTGCCAGAATTTGGTCTGAATCCTCTGGTGCGTCAATATGTGCGTGTAAAGCCCTGATTCACTTTGTATTGTACCCAGCTTGGCTACCGTTTTTAGCCAAGCATCTTCTACCAAGGTTTCCCAATTTTCGGCTTGGTGTGTTTCGATCAAATAAAAATCAAACATTCCTTCCCAAACATCTTTGTTCGTGCGTTCACGTAGCAGGAGCCGCTGGTTTTGTTCAATAACAAAGTAGTTGAAAAAACGCTCTCGTACCTTCGTTTTCTTTGTTTTGACAGGCAGCGAACCTTGCCGATTAGTTGCATTAGCCACACAGTCGAACGATAACGGACAAAACAAACATAGCGGCGAAACAGGCACACATTGCACTGCTCCAAATTCCATAATTGCCTGATTATGAGTTGCTGGCTGGCTGGCTGAAATCAATTCGTTTGCCAATTTTCCAAAGATTTTTTTAGCCTCGTTTGAGGTAATGTCTGTTTCAATACCAAATACCCTGGCCAGCACCCGATACACGTTGCCATCTAAAACCGCTACCTTTTCGCCAAAGGCAAACGAAGCAATAGCGGCAGCAGTGTAAGTGCCAATTCCTTTGAGTTTAAGTAGTTCAGTATAAGTGTTCGGAAACACCCCCCCGTACTCTTGCACAACAATTTTGGCTGTTTGGTGAAGGTTGCGAGCACGAGAATAATACCCCAGCCCTTGCCATAAGCGCAGCACCTCTTTTTCATCGGCATTGGCTAAGGCTTCAATGGTTGGGAAGGTTTCTACAAAACGCTCATAATAAGGCAAGCCCTGTGCTACTCGTGTTTGCTGCAAAATTACCTCCGACAACCAAATGTAGTAGGGGTTTTGTGTATGCCTCCAAGGGAGGTCACGTTGGTGCTGTGTGTACCAGTTAATTAGCTGTTCTGAAAAGGAGGTTCTTATTAACATAAGTTTGTGTTTTTAAGCGCAAGAGTTACCCCAACTTTGGCGTTTTGGTGGTACTAAACAGTTACCAATCTTCTCTTTGGTATGGCACACTTCTTTCTTCTATTTTTCCGAAATGTCTAAAAATTAGCGATTTATGAAAAAAAATCTTGCATAGAATTATAAAAACTCTTTTGCAGAATGAAACTAAAACGCTACTTTTGCGCTCTCAAATTTAGAACACAACCCATTATTCAATAGTTATTAACAACCTTTAAATTTTAAAGACAGTGACGAAAGCAGACGTAATTTCGGCCGTCTCAGAGAAGACAGGCATTGACAAAGCAGATGTATCAAGCGCATTAGAGAGCTTTTTCGGCGTAGTAAAAGATTCTCTTGCAACAGGTGAAAACATCTATGTAAGAGGCTTTGGTAGTTTCGTGAACAAGAAGCGTGCAAAGAAAGTAGCTCGTAACATTTCTAAGAATACTGCTATTGTGATTGACGAACACTTCATCCCAAGTTTCAAACCTGCTAAGACATTTGTTGAGCAAGTAAAAGCTAAGAAATA
The DNA here is from genome assembly GCA_044228045.1 of Spirosomataceae bacterium. Lineage (GTDB taxonomy): Bacteria > Bacteroidota > Bacteroidia > Cytophagales > Spirosomataceae > JAXLVB01. Next base: position 15,001 of record JBGAVQ010000030.1, on the reverse strand, counting down.
AGTAAGGTTGTTAATCAAGTAGTTTCTGATTTCTTGAATATTAAGCATTGATAGTACAAGAAATCAGAAACTATCAAAATCATTTAGTTAGCTCACCAGTGGATGGTCTGTGAGAAACGGTTAGTGCAATGACAAAAAAGCCTTTTCTTGTTGTTATTATTGTAGCAAGTTTAATGGTAGTGGGCCTTTATAGCTTGCCAAAGGGTGTTTTGAGCAATAAAGAAAAAACATCATCTCCTAAAACAGCAGGAGCCGAAGCCAATAAACCAACACAAGAAAATACTACAAGTGCCGAAACGCACACACCAGCACTAACAGCCGCCCAAGAAAAACAAGTAGCCAAAGCTCGCCAACAATATAAAGCAGCCACTCAAAAGGCAGATAAAGTTAAGGCAATAGAGCTATTGATTACAGCGTTTGCCCAAGTGAGTCGGTTTGACAGTGCAGCATATTTGGCTGAGGAGTTGGCTGGTTTAGAACCTTCTTTGAAGAACACTGTGCGAGCAGGAGATGCCTATTTTGGAGCGTTCCAGTTTGCAATGGACGATGCCAAAACCGCTAAATTAAGCCAAAAAGCAAGAGATTGGTATCAAAAAGCCCTTGCTCAAAACCCCAACCTGCTCGAAGTCAAGACTAACCTGGCCATGACTTATGTTTCGACAGACACCCCTATGCAAGGCATTATGCTTTTGCGTGAAGTGCTTGACCAAGACCCTGACTTTGAGCCAGCTCTATTCAACTTAGGCTTGCTTTCGATGCGTTCTAATCAGTTTGACAAAGCGATAGACCGCTTCCGTCAGATTCTGAAAAACAACCCGTCAAATACTAAAGCATTGTTTTATATGGGCATTAGCCTTGCCGAAACAGGTAAGAAAACCGAAGCTCGTCAAGCACTTGAAGAAGTGGCTCGCAAAGACCAAGACCCTGCTGTTCAGGCAGCTATAAAAGAAACATTACAGAAATTATAAGGTAAAAAACGTAAAGTCTTTTACCAGTACACTTTAAACTAACAATATCATGCCTTGCGGAAAAAAAAGAAAACGACACAAGATTGCTACACACAAGCGTAAAAAACGCCTTCGTAAGAATCGTCACAAGAAGAAATAATTTTTTAGGAGTGAGTAGATGAGAGTGAGCAGTGGGTAAAAGTACGTCAGCTTATTGTTTAGTAACGTGTTTTCTCTATCAGAAAGTGGTTATTTAGTTTTCCTTTTTCTGATAGAATTCAGTGTTAGTACATAGTAAAACTGCCCCTTTTTTTACGCATTGTTTACTCTTTTCTACTCATTTTTTACACGTTCTTTTCCATCCACCAAACTTTTATGCGTTAATCACCTGTGAGTAACGAATTAATCATCAATTCTACTCAGAAAGGTGATCGAATAGCTCTTTTGCAAGACAAAAGGCTCGTCGAATATCACCTCGAACAGACTGAGCCACATTTCACCGTTGGGGATATATATCTGGGTACGGTGAAAAAGCTCGTGACGGGACTCAACGCAGCGTTCATAGACATTGGTTACGAAAAAGATGCGTTTTTACATTATCTCGATTTAGGTCCCAATATCCAATCGCTAAATAAATTTACGAAGGATGGGATCGCCAAGCGGATTCAGTCGGGCAGGCTGGACCACTTCAAGTTAGAACCCGAGATTGAAAAATTCGGTAAAATTGACGACGTACTCAGTAAGAATCAGGCCATTCTGGTTCAGGTTGTCAAAGAACCTATTTCGACCAAAGGACCCCGCCTCTCATGCGATATTTCAATTGCTGGGCGTTATTTAGTATTAGTACCCTTTTCGAGCTCTGTCAACATCTCGAAAAAAATTGTCAATCGGCAAGAACGCCAACGCCTACACCGATTGATGACTTCTATTAAACCCCAAAATTTCGGGGTGATTATCCGAACCGTAGCCGAAGGTAAACCAGTAGAAGAACTCGACAAAGACCTTCAAATCATGTTGGCCAAATGGGAGGCCGGCGTGAAAAACCTACGAGAGGCCAAACCTCGTGATAAAATAATTGGCGAAATGAGTCGGGCCTCGTCTATCATGCGTGACTTGTTGAACGACAGTTTCGACAACATTACCATTGATAGCAAAGAAATGTACGATGAAGCCCGTGCGTACATTCACGAAATTGCACCAGAAAAGGACAAAATTCTCCGTTTTTACAGCGGTAAAAACAAAGTTTTTGAGCAGTATGGTATCGAAAAACAAGTAAAAACGCTTTTTGGACGTTCGGTAAGCCTCCCCGGTGGAGGGTATTTAGTAATCGAACACACAGAAGCTCTGCATGTAATTGACGTCAATAGTGGCAACAAGTCTAATTCAGAAGACGACCAAGAAGCCACTGCTTTGAGTGTTAATAACGAAGCAGCGAAAGAAATTGCCCGGCAGCTTAGGCTACGAGACATGGGCGGCATCATTGTCGTGGATTTTATTGACATGAAAAAACCTGAAAACCGAAAGGCGATTCAGGACACCATGCGAGACGAAATGAAGTCAGACCGGTCAAAGTTTACCATTCTGCCATTATCTAAGTTTGGGCTCATGCAAATTACCCGTCAGCGGGTGCGCCCAGAACTTACAGTGAAGACCGTTGAAGTCTGCCCCACGTGCAACGGCACCGGAACTATCTCGGCAAGTATTGCCGTTTCCGACCAAATCGAGCATAATTTAGATTACATCTTAACCAAACAGAACGAGCGGGGCGTTAGCATTTTGTTGCACCCCTTCCTGCATGCTTTCTTTACGGCAGGTTTCCCGTCAAAGCGACTCAAATGGTATTTTAAATACCGAGTCTGGGTCAATCTCATTCAAGATTCCTCGCTGGGCGTTACGGAATATCACTTCCACAATCGTCTTGGTGAGCAAATTGACATCAATGGGTAGAGTGCCTCAATCGCCCGTCAGGAAGACGGGCGATTGGTTTTTTTAAGGCATCTAAAAAATCTCCAAAAATACCTTTCGATAAATTCCTACTACAAAACCGTAAGATTTAGCACATTGTATGCTAAATTTGTCGGTTAAAACAATCCTAATCCTTATCTTCTTATCGTTTTTGTACTATGCTTAACCTCGTTTTGTTTGGCCCTCCGGGTGCTGGCAAAGGCACACAATCTGCAAAACTGATTGAAAAATACAGTCTTGTGCACATCTCAACAGGTGACTTGTTTCGGATGCACATCAAAGAACAAACTGAGTTGGGAAAAAAAGTAAAAGAACTCCTCGATAACGGAATTTTGGTACCAGACTCGGTAACAATTGACATGCTTGAAGAAGAAGTTCGGAACAACCCCCAGGCTCAGGGTTTCATTTTTGATGGGTTTCCTCGCACCGTGCCACAAGCCGAAGCCTTAGATGTTTTTTTAGAAGGAAAAGGCGAGCAAATAAATCGAGTAGTGCAGCTGGAAGTGACAGAAGAGGAATTGAAACGTCGTATAGCTGAACGAAAAAAAATAAGTGGACGGGCTGACGACGATGAGGAGAAGTTGATGAAACGAATTGATGAATATTTTAACAAAACAATCCATGTGCTGCCGTATTACCAAAACCAGGGCAAAGTGGCTTCGGTGAATGGTATTGGTGACATTGAAGTGATTTTTGATAGCATCTGTGAGCAGATTGATGCTGTGGTATAAATTTGAAATAGAGTACTATTACGGTGCGATTTTTGCTTGTAATTGAAAAAATACAAGGGCTTACTTACCTTGTCGAAATTACGTAGGTAAGCTATTGTATATCTTTGGCAAACGATTAGTGCGTTATTTAGTTGATTTTCAGTCCCGAAAGTTTTTAGAATGGGTAACGTATGTACAAATAACGCTTAAAAAATTATGAGTAGTCCTAATTTTATTGATTACGTCAAAATCTGTTGCCGTTCGGGAGCAGGTGGGTCTGGTTCTGTTCATTTTAGGCGAGAAAAGTCTGAAGAAAAAGGTGGTCCCGATGGCGGCGATGGAGGAAGAGGCGGACACGTAATTATGAGAGGAAATGCCCAACTCTGGACGCTACTTCACCTCAAATACCAACGACATGCCATTGCCCAAGCTGGTAAAGCGGGCGAAGGCGGACGGCGCAGTGGTTCGCAAGGGAAAGACATCATCATTGATGTTCCCCTTGGCACTATTGCCAAAAACCCTGAAACGGGAGAAATATTGCATGAAATCACCGAAGCTGGGCAAGAGGTTATCTTGGTAGCTGGCGGGAGAGGTGGCTTAGGAAATACTAATTTTAAGTCACCAACAAATCAAACACCTCGCCATGCTCAACTGGGTGGCCCAGGCAAAGAAGAATGGATTGTGTTGGAACTCAAAGTGTTGGCAGATGTAGGGTTAGTGGGTTTTCCGAATGCTGGTAAATCAACATTGCTTTCGGTTCTATCAGCAGCTAAGCCCGAAATCGCTGATTATCCATTCACTACGCTGGTTCCTAACTTGGGTGTGGTGGCATACCGAGACTTCAAATCGTTTGTAATGGCTGATATCCCTGGAATTATTAAAGGGGCATCACAAGGAAAAGGCTTAGGATTACGTTTTCTGAGGCATATAGAGCGAAACTCTATTTTGCTATTTGTGGTACCCGCTACCACCGAGAGCATCAAGAAAGAATATAAAATCTTACTTGAAGAACTACGAGCATATAACCCAGAACTGTTGGACAAACAACGGGTGTTGGTTATTACCAAATTAGACTTGCTGGATGAGGTCAGTAGAAAAAAGTTGGCAAAAAGCATCCCCAAAGAGCTACCTTTCGTATTTATTTCGTCGGTTGCCCAACAAGGACTTGATGAACTGAAAGATTTGATTTGGCGTACTCTTCACGAAACGCCAGTATTAGTTTAAACAATTGCGATGATGACAGGCGGAGGCCATTGCCACCGAAAACCCATCAGGGCTGTCAAAAGAATCAGACTACCGTTGATTATGATGAGAACAAGCTACCAAAAATTACTTTATACGTTTCTTTTTTTGACGATTGTTCATCTGAGTTTTGCTCAAATTCAGATTACCTTCCCCAAAACCCGCATGGTATTTCAGCGGGGTACTAACAATCAGTCGGTTGTATCTATTGCAGGTGACTATTCACAAAAAGTGGATAGAATAGAGGCTCGTTTTACACCTATGCAAGCCGGACAAGGCACCACTACTAACTGGACATTGATTCAATCAAACCCACAAGGCGGGGTGTTTTCGGGAGGGATGACCGTGTCGGGTGGGTGGTATAAGTTAGAAGTAAGAGGCTTGCTAAATGGGGTGCAAGTAGGCAATGTAGCCAGCTTAGATAAAGTTGGTGTAGGTGAGGTGTTCATTATAGCAGGGCAATCAAATGCCCAAGGCTATTTGAATGATGATTTGGGCGGTTCGCAGTTTAATGCGCCCGGGGCTAACGATGATCGGGTAAATTGTGTGGACTACTACAATGTGACGAGTTCGGCTGGCGACCAGCCCTTGCCCGTGTATTCGCAGATGCGCTCACAAACCTATGCAGCACCTCGTGGACAGAGCGCCTGGTGTTGGGGGATTTTGGGCGACCAAATAGCAGCTCGATACAACGTGCCTGTGATGTTTTTTAATGCAGGGTGGCCAGGTACTGCCATGCGAAACTGGCAAGAAAGTGCCGCTGGTCAAATTACCAGAAGCATCTATAACCAAGAGTTTATCTTTCCAAATGGAATGCCGTATGCAAACCTTAAGCTTTCGCTTCAGCAATATACAACCCAAACCGGTGTTAGAGCGGTATTGTGGCATCAAGGTGAAACAGATGCTATCCCACTTTACAACTCGCCAGTAAACCCCACTACTACACAAAACTACAAAACAGGATTACAATACGTAATTAATAAAACCCGTGCTGATGCTGGCAAAAATATTTCGTGGGCAATAGCAAGGGCTTCACTAAACTTCAATACCATTACTCAAGGGATAGTAGATGCTCAAAATCAGACAATTAGTACTACTGCTAATACTTTTGCTGGGCCAAATACAGACCTCATTCAGAACCCACGTACAGATGGCGTTCACTTTTTTGATCAAGGACATACCCAACACGCACAGGCTTGGAACACATCGTTAGATAACAGTTTCTTTAATTTTTCGGCACCCCAAGTACCGGGTGTAATTCCGCCTGTTACTGTTACTTGTGCTGCCAATGGCAATTTAAATTTAACCTTACCCGCAGGTTATGCTTCGTATGCGTGGTCATCGGGCCAAACAACTCGGTCTATCACGGTTGGTGCTGGCACTTACTATGCAAGAGTACGAGACGGACTTGGCAATACCATTATTACACAGCCTGTTACAGTACCTGCAAGTAATCAAATTTCGGCACCTGTCATTACGGTTGATGGTTCTACTACACTTTGTTCGGGTACTTCTGTGAAGCTAACATCAAGCAATCCCTCGGATAATGTGTGGAGCACAGGGGCTACTACCCAGAGCATAACTGTAAGTACCGCTGGTACTTATACTGTGTCTGTACAAAATGTGTTTGGCTGTACTTTTACTTCTAATGCTGTTACTATTTCTACCTTTCCTACAACACCCCCATCGGCTCCTATAATTACAGCCAATGGCTCAACTAATTTTTGTCAGGGGGCAAGTGTGTTGTTGCAATCTAATTATGCAGGTAAAACTATTTGGAGTACAGGAGCAGAAGGACAAAGTTTGTCTGTAAACACAACGGGCAGTTATTATGCTCGCTCTGTAGATGTCAATGGGTGTAGCTCGCCGCAGTCGTTGCCCATCAATGTTTCGGCGGTTGCAACGCCCTCTAAGCCAATCATTACTACCAATGGTTCTACTAATCTTTGTTTGGGCAATAGTGTAACCCTCTCTTCAAGCTATGCTACTGGTAATAGCTGGAATATTGGCAACACAACGCAGTCTATAGCCATTACCAGTGCCGGAATCTATAAAGTGACCTACAAAGACCCTAACGGGTGTGTGTCGCCTGAGTCTGACCCCGTAACGGTGACTGTAAACCCACTACCAGCTGCTCCTGTCATTACGCCGCAAAGTTCTACCAGTTTTTGTCTGGGGGGTAGTGTTACATTAAGTTCAAGTATAGGGAACATCTATTCTTGGAACAACGGTTCCACCTCTCCCTCCATTGATGTCACTACCGCAGGCGACTTTTCACTATTTATTATTGATGCCAATGGGTGTAAGTCTCCACAGTCAGCTACTGTCAAAACCTCTATACTGCCTCAGCCTACAGCACCTACCATTTCCGCAACAGGTTCAACAACATTTTGCCCAGGTGGTTCGGTTACATTACAGTCAAGTTTCTCTGGCAAAAATATATGGAGTAATGGAGTAGAAGGACAGAGTATTTCGGTCACTACAACGGGTAATTATTTTGCTCGCACCGTAGATGCTAATGGCTGTCAGTCCGCAGCTTCTCAAACACTTACTGTAACTGTAATACCAGCACCATCTAAGCCCATCATTACAGCAAATGGCTCATTGGCTTTTTGTGCAGGGGGAAATTTAGTGCTTAGCTCAAACTATTCATCTGGAAACAGTTGGACAAACGGTGCTACCACACAAGCAATTACCGTAACGGCAGGCGGAACATTCAAGGTGAGTTATAGAGGAGATAATGGTTGTGCCTCGCCTGAATCAGACCCCGTAACAGTAACAGTTAATGCCTTGCCGTCGGCACCTGTGGTTACTCCCCAAAGCTCTACTACCTTCTGTTTAGGTGAAAGCGTAACCTTGTTGTCGAGTCAGGCAGCGGCTTATTCGTGGAGTACCGGCGAAACCACGCAAAGTATAAAAGCAGCAGTAGCAGGAGAATTTTCAGTTGTGATTACTGATGCCAATGGCTGCAAATCGGCCACATCGGCTTCTGTTCGAACCACCATTAACCCATTACCAGCCTCTCCGCTCATTACAGCTGGTGGTGCTACTACTTTTTGTCCGGGCGGAAGTGTGAGTTTGCAATCAAGCTTCAGTGGTAAAAATATCTGGAGTAATGCCACCGAAGGGCAAGTAATTACTGTTAATACGTCAGGGATTTATACCGTACAGTCGGTAGATGTTAATGGTTGTAAATCACCCGTTTCTAATGGGATTACTGTTACGGTTAGCCCTTCACCAACCAAGCCAATTATCACTGCCAGTGGCCCTGTTACTTTTTGTGCGGGTGGAACCGTAACGTTATCTTCCAACTATCCTTCGGGTAATACTTGGACAAATAATGCTACTACACAGGCAATTACTATTACAAACAGTGGGGTATTTAAAGTTACATATCAGGGCCCTAATGGTTGCCCATCGCCAGAGTCAGATGCTATTACGGTTACGGTTAATCCCATTCCAGCAGCCCCTATCATTACGCCGCAAGGCTCTACTTCTTTTTGCCAAGGCGAAAGCGTGACGCTTCTATCAAGTGTTGCTGCAACCTATTTTTGGAATACTGGCGAAACTACCCAGAGTATCAAGGCATCTAATGCTACTGATTATTCGTTGTATATTGTTGATGCAAAGGGTTGTAAATCACCTCAGTCAGGGTCTGTTCGGCCTACTGTGAATGCCTTGCCTTCTCCGCCAACAATTGCAGCGGCGGGACCTACCACTTTTTGCCCAGGTGGAAGTGTGCTACTCACTTCGTCGCAAGGGGTTGGGTATGTGTGGACAAACCTAAGCACAAATACCAATGTGGGTACAACCCAAGGCATTAGTGCAGACAAAACGGGGTCTTATGTGGCCAGGGTGAGCGATGCTAAGGGTTGTGTTTCGTTACCATCGTCAGCTATTGGAGTGATTCTGTTGCCTACGCCACCGGCACCAGCGGTGGTGGCTAGTGGGCCAACAACGTTTTGTCAGGGTGGAAGTGTGTCACTGGTTGCGGCAAGTTCGTTATCGTACAGTTGGAATAGCGGTGCTACAACCCAAAGTATTACGGTGAATACCAGTGGTTTTTTCTCACTGACGGTCAAAGATGCCAGTGGATGTACTTCTACGCCATCTAATCCTATCGCTATCGTGGTAAATTCACTCCCTACCAAACCCGTTGTAACGGCAAGTGGCCCCACTTCTTTTTGTCAGGGCGAAACCATTACCCTTAGTAGTAGCCAGCAAAGTCTATATAAGTGGAGCAATGGACTGACAACCCGAGCTATCACCATTAGTAACTCTGGTAAATTTGCCGTTCAAGTAACCGATGTTAATGGTTGCGTATCACCCGTTTCGGACACAACCACCGTTACGGTAAACCCTTTGCCAGCCAAACCAAGTGTTACGCCTAATGGTACGATTACTTTTTGTGCTGATAAAAGTGTAGAATTAGTGTCAAGCCCTGAAGCTGGCTATAAATGGAGCAATGGTGCCACTACTCGAAACATCAATGCTTCGGTAGTGGGTACTTTTAGAGTGCAAACTGTAAGTGCTGTAGGGTGTATGTCGCCACCTTCTGATCCTGTTACTACTCAGGTGAACCCACTTCCTGCTGCTCCTAAACTTACTGCTGATGGCCCCCTTGAGTTTTGTGATGGGGGTTCGGTTTCGTTGTGTGCCGATGCTGATAAAGTAGTATGGAACACTTCTGAAACAACTAAGTGTATTACAGCCAACAAAACAGGCGAATATTTTGCCTCAGTGGTAGATGCCAACGGTTGTGTATCGTCTAAATCAAATGCGCTTACTATTTCAGCAAAAGTGCTGCCCGATACACCCGTAGTTACGCAGATTGGGGCTTACACCCTCGAGGCCACTGGTGCAGTAGTAGGCGACGACTACCAGTGGTTATTAAATGGACAAGAGCTATCCTTTAAAACCCGGATAATTAAGGCTCCTGTAGATGGCGTTTATCAAGTGCGCACTCGCAAGGTGTATCAAGCAGCACCACCTGTTAACCAGCTTACTTGTTTTTCAAAAGCATCCTCACAGAATTTTACGCTTGTACACAATGCCGACGACCAGGGCTTAACGGTTTATCCAAATCCTAACTCAACAGGCTTGTTTACACTCGAAACCCGAGAAGATTTGCCAAATGCCGAAGTGTCTGTTTTCTTGCTTACTGGCGAAAAAGTGTTTCAAGGATTGATACAGGTCGTTGACGATAGAAAAACAGTTGATTTAAGAACCTTACCCACAGCTCCGTACGTTTTGCAAGTTAAGAATGCGAATTTTAAGGCATCAAAACTTATTTGGATTATGAAATAAGAACTTTGTGTGAATTTGCCTCAAACGGGCAAAATTCAGCCATTTGCAACAATCTCTTGTCTCGATTCTAACCGTCGCTTGTCTCGTTATGCAACAAGAAGCCCTTCGCAAAGCTGCCTCTTTTTGTGCGTATCAGGAGCGCACCCAGCGAGAAGTACGGCAACGCCTCAAAGAATGGGGCGTAATGGGCGACGAAGCGGAGGAAATAATAGCTCGACTAATTGAGGAGAATTTTGTGAACGAAGAACGTTTTGCTCGCATTTTTGCTGGCAGTAAATTTCGGGTAAAGCAATGGGGAAAAGTAAGGATAGAGCAAGAACTCAAAATGCGAGGGCTGTCGGCGTACAACATTCGGGCTGGGTTATCAGAGATTGACAATCATGATTATCACCAGACACTTAGCAAGCTACTCGAAAAAAAATCAAAAGAACTTCGTGCCGAAACTCCATACGTTCGGAAACAAAAAGCAGCCCGATTTGCAATAGGAAAGGGTTTTGAGAGTGAGTTAGTATGGCAGCTCTTGGGTGAAGAACAATAATTTCATGCTGATTTGTTGCAAAAGCTAAATATTAACTATAATTTTAGTTTTGAAACTAATTTTATAGTAATGAAAATCTTATTTCTTCTGCTTCTGACCCTACCCTCGTGGGCCCAAGAGCGAGTTTCGGATGATGAGTTTAGGAAAATGTGGGCAGAACGAGCCAAAATAGAAGCCCAGCGTTCAGAAGAGCGCCGCATACAACTCATGGCAAGCTTAAAAATGACCAATCGCCCCGACACGGTGAAAGACTTACGCCTTGCCAAAATGAATCTGAAGAAAATCCCACGAGTGGTTTATCGCTTCAAAAACCTTAAAAATTTAGATTTATCCAATAATCAACTCACTCGCCTACCACGACGATTGACCCGTAAGTTAGACTCCTTGCACACCCTCACGGCTTCATTTAACTCATTAAAACGACTCAAATTTGTTGAAAATCAACACCTGAAGGTAGTCAATATGTCAAGCTGTGGCATCAACACCTGGCCTACTGCTATTACGCAAAACAAGGCACTTGAAACACTCATTTTGGCAGCTAATGAGGTAGCGGGCATTCCTGACGATATTCAAAAACTCAGTAAATTAAAAGTATTGAGTTTCTATAAAAACAAGATTGCAAGTGTGTCGCCTTATATCGGAAATCTGACCGAACTCCGAGAGATAGACCTGTATCACAACCAGTTACGAGAGATTCCGCTACCACTTTGCCAACTTAAAAACCTTAGAACCTTAGCCATCTCTTACAATTCTATCACAAGTTTACCCGAGGCCATTGGCGAGTTAAAAAATCTGCAAGCCCTGTATCTGCGTGACAATGGCTTGCAACAATTGCCACCCCAAATTACCTTGTTAGAAAGCCTCAAAGAACTGTATCTGGAGGCCAATCGCTTTGAGCAATTTCCTGCCCAATTGCTCAGTATGAAGCAATTAGAAGAAATAGATCTTTCAAAAAACAAAATTAAGGTACTTCCTGTAGAATTGAATTTACTCAAAAAATTAAAGGAGTTTGATATTCGACAAAACCCCTTGCAAGTCGGTAAAGAAAACACACTTGTCATCCGGCAGTTGCAAAAAGATGGCGTACAAGTGTATGGTTTTGAGGTGATTGAGTAAGGTTTACCATAGATTCAAGGATACTATGAGTACTGTTTCAAGCGTCCACGCTTGAAACAACCCGTAGCGGCAATTTCAGGCAACTGCAAGCAAACGTTGCCCAGAATTGCCGCTACAAAACAGGTTAAAGTACTATCTTTGTAAATTGACCTATTTACAAAAGACGAACCATGCACCCCGAAACCCTTGCCATTCGTAGTACAATGCTTGAAGATCAAAACTTCGGTGCCGTTGTACCACCTCTGTATCTAACCACCACCTTTGAGCGATATCAAGATGGCACTGTGCGCCCGTATGTTTATGCTCGTGCCGAAAATCCGAATCGTCATTTGCTCGAAAAAGCTTTAGCTGCGCTCGAAGGCGGAGCCGCTGCCTATGCTTTTGCCTCTGGGCAGGCAGCCACTATGGCCGTTGTGCAATCGTTGGGGGCAGGGTCACACGTAATTGTACCCGATGATGCCTACTATGCTTCGGCAGTGCTGATGACAGATATTTTTGGAGAATGGGGTCTGGAAGTAAGCCGTGTGAACATGACCAATGCAGAAAATGTTCGTCAGGCTGTTCGCCACAATACCAAATTGATTTGGGTAGAAACGCCATCAAACCCTCGCTTGCAAATCACCGATATAGCCGTAATGGCACAAATTGCACACGAAATTGGAGCTATTTGTGCAGTTGACAATACATGGGCTACACCTATTTTGCAGAACCCACTGGCGTTAGGTGCCGATATTGTGATGCACTCAACTACCAAATACCTCAGCGGACACAGCGATGTGCTGGGCGGTGCCTTGATTCTGAAAGAAAACGGAGCATTAGCCGAAAAAATCCATAAAATTCAGAAATTAGGCGGGGCTGTTCCATCACCATTCGATTGTTGGTTGGTGGCTCGGGGCATTCGTACCTTGTCGGTGCGAGTAAAAACTCAAACCGAATCAGCGGCAAAACTTGCTGTATTTTTGAGTCAACATCCTGCTATTGAGGTTGTTCACTACCCAGGCTTAACAACGCATGGAGGTTATGAAGTAGCTCAAAAACAGATGCGTAAGGGTGGAGCCATGCTTTCGGTGCAGGTAAGAGGGGGCGAAAAAGAAACTTTTGCCGTTACGTCTCGGCTACAATTGTTTACCCATGCAACAAGTCTGGGTGGTGTAGAAAGTTTAGTCGAACACCGCCGCTCGTCGGAAGGGCCAACAAGCCAATCACCCGATAATTTATTACGGATTTCGGTAGGCTTAGAGCATATTGACGACTTGGTGGCCGACTGGGCGCAGGCGCTGGAGGGATGATTTTTTAAAAAAAATTTGCAGACTCCATTAAGTTTGCCGTTCTTTGAATCTCAAAAGCAGACAATGACACAACCCAACACCTATTTGGCTTACTACTATTACTACTACGCAGTAGTGATATGAGCCGATTTGTCTTGACCCAAGGATATTAACCAAAAAAACTATAGACAGACAGCCGGCTCATACGAGTCGGCTTTTTTGTTGTTGATTTTAAATACATTTTCACAAAAAATGACCATAAAAACTGCCCAACGGCTTGATGCCATCCAAGAATATTACTTTTCGACCAAGTTGAAGGAGATAGCCGCCATGAATGCCGCAGGTAACCGAGTAATTAACTTGGGCATTGGAAGCCCCGATTTGCCACCTTCGGACGAAACCATAGAAACACTTGCCCAAGCCTCGCAAAATCCTAAAAACCACGCCTACCAAAGTTATGTAGGAATACCTGCTTTGCGAGAAGCATTTGCTACTTGGTATCAAAACTATTTTGGCGTAACGCTTAACCCCGGCAACGAAATATTGCCTTTAATTGGCTCAAAGGAAGGGATTATGCACATAGCCATGACCTATCTTGAACCCGGCACCGAAGCACTGGTACCCAATCCGGGTTATCCTACTTACCGTTCGGCATCGCTGTTGGCAGGGGCTGCCTTGCGAGAATATGAACTGTCGGAACAAAACAATTGGCTACCCGACTTGCAAGCATTGAGCCAGCAAGACCTCTCTAAGGTTCGCTTGATGTGGGTAAATTACCCTAATATGCCTACGGGTGCGCCTGCTACAAGGGCGTTTTTTGAAGAATTAGTACAGTTTGGTAAGCAATATAACATCCTGATTGTCAATGACAATCCGTATAGTTTTGTACTAAACGAAAACCACCTGAGTATTCTTTCGGTAGATGGTTCCAAAGACGTGGCATTAGAACTCAATTCGCTCAGCAAGTCGCACAACATGGCAGGATGGCGAATAGGAATGTTGGCAGGCAAGGCAGCGTATTTGGCCGACGTGTTACGTTTTAAAAGCAATATGGACTCTGGGATGTTTTTGCCTTTACAGTTAGCCGCCGTAAAAGCGTTGAGTAATCCGCCAGCATGGTATGCAGCGTTGAATAAAATATATCGGGAACGACAACAGAAAGTTTTTGAATTGCTTCAATTGCTTGATTGTGAGTTTGATACTACTCAAACGGGGATGTTTGTATGGGCGAAAATTCCAACGCAGTATAAAGACAGTTACGAACTTTCAGACGAAATTCTTTACAACAAAAATGTGTTTTTGACACCTGGTGGTATTTTTGGTTCGCAAGGCAACGGCTACATTCGTATTTCACTTTGTGCAGAAGTAAGCGTTTTTGAAGAAGCAATTCAGAGACTGATGATTGGCGAATAGACCCATTCTTGTGAAAGCATTCAGGCTTGCACGTACACTTTAACGAACAAAAAAATGACGATTTCTATCGTAGGACTTGGATTGATTGGTGGCTCGATGGCATTGAGCCTTAAAAAAAGCGGATTTGCTACCACCATCATTGGGGTGGACAATAAAATAGACCATGTAGTGAAAGCCCTTGAATTACAATTGGTGGACAAAGTGGCCATGCTCCCCGATGCCATTCGGCAATCTGATGTGGTAGTGCTGGCGGTTCCTGTTGATGTACTTACGGTTTTGTTGCCACAAGTATTGGATTTGATTGACAATCAGATTGTTATAGAAGTAGGTTCAACCAAAGTGCCTGTAATTGAAGCCGTAAAAAATCATTCCAAACGAGGTCGATTTGTGGCCACGCACCCAATGGCCGGCACGGAGTATTCGGGGCCAGAAGCTGCTATTCATCAATTGTTTGATAGTAAAGTTTGCGTCTTGTGCGACCTCGAACACAGCGAC
>JBGAVQ010000387.1:0-3971 GCA_044228045.1 Spirosomataceae bacterium | reverse complement strand
ATATGGGTACACCAGCCATATTATAGGCGCCACTATGGGCAGTGATACCATGAAAAATCAACACAGCAATGTCTTTTTTGGCTGGCTCAATACTGTCTGGATTCCATCTCCGCAGAAATAGTGTTTCACCGTCAGCAGTAGTAACCAGATGATGCGCTTCTTTGAAATGTTGCCTCAAATAGGTAGCTCTTTCTGGCGAAATACCCGCATGATTTGTCTTTGATTTGCTTGGAAGAAACGCCAATATCAATCCAAAAATAAAAACAGCTACCACCAAGAAAGCAATCGTGTATAAGACTTTTTTAACTGTTTTTTTCATGGTTGCGTTAAGTTATTGAACTCGCACGGGTTGTTGGTGGCTTTGCTGATGCCAATAAAGGAGGAATGTCTATTTTAAACAGTTATTGGTTGTTAAGCACTCAGCATGAAGCAAATATACATTTCTTGACTAAGAAATGAAAAACTGGGCTTGGGTGCTTTTATTATGAGTGTGAGTAAAACTTTTGAATATTGTCTTTGACTAAGGTGAAGATTCCTTCCTATACGCCGTGGTCGTGTGTCCTCACCGACCACACGAGCGTAAGCAAGTATCTCTCTTTGTTGGCTTTATGACCAACTACAAATGCTGAGGCTATTTTGTATAAGAAATATTACTTTCACACGGGTTGTTGGTGGCTTTGCTGATGCCAACAATCATAGTAAGGTTTGAAGCCTTGTTATCTTAGGAACTGGCTGGAAGCCAGCACCAGTGGTGACGATTTCTTCCTATACGCCGTGGTCGAGTGTCCCCACCGACCACACGAGCGTAAGCAAGTATCTCTCTTTGTTGGCTTTATGACCAACTACAAATGCTGAGGCTATTTTGTATAAGAAATATTGCTTTCTCATGGGTTGTTGGTGGCTTGGCTAATGCCAACAATCATAGTAAGGTTTGAAGCCTTGTCATTATAGGAACTGGCTGGAAGCCAGCACCAGTGGGGGCTTAGGGCTTTTTCTCTCTGCTCGATTTGTTAAACATGGTCTTATTTTTTGTCAAAAATCCAATTCCAGTTGTTCGTTAAAGTGCTTTTTTTTCTGCGTTGAATTTTCGTGTCTGCTGATAACTCTAAGCTTTGCAACTTGTCTATGGTAATTTGCAAATTCAGTTTTGATATGTTCGTCCTTGAATTCTTTATTATATTCATTATCACCAAAACCAGTATATTCAATTAGCGAAGGGTTGATGTTTTTTAATTTGAGAAAGTCATTTAATATTTTGTCAAAAGTAATTGGTGGAATATGGTCAACTGTAGCTTGGTCTCTACTGATTTTAAGTTTCGTTTTTTCACAAATAACATTATTATCATTGTCAATTGTCCGCCTAAGATAATTTGAAAGATATAAAACTATTTGCTCTTTAACAGCACTACGTGCAGATTGCGTAAACATTTTTATAGGTTCTTTATTAGTGTCGTTATCAATACAATGTAAATAACTAAAATCTGTTTCTGTTCCGTCAATCCTTTTGATATGAAAACATCTTGTTTTACCCCAGTAACCGTCCAGTCTAATAACTATTTCTTTTATGCCAACTCCAATTTTGTCGTCATACTCTGGGTGTCGTTTTAGAAGTTCACAAATAAATTGAAAGTCTGTGGGAGCTAATGAATCTTGCAGTTCATATTTGTTCAAAATTCCCTTCACAAAGTCTTTCGATTCAGCTTTAGTTTTAAAAACCTCTTTGCCAATTATTATTGTCTGTCGCTGTGCCATTTTTTAAAGATTTATCAATGAAGCGTCGTCATAGCTTTGCCACTAACTCCCATTGCTGAAATTGCCTACCAACCTTCCCAAATATAAACCTTCTATTTTGCAAAGTCAAATCTATTCCCCCTTTACATCACTTTCGCTTCTCATTGCTCCAAACCTCCAATAATTCCCCTAATTTTGTGGCAAATTATTGAAGAACATGACCAAACCAGTTCGAGTTCGTTTTGCGCCAAGTCCTACCGGTGCTTTGCACATTGGGGGCGTGCGCACAGCCCTGTACAATTACCTCTTTGCCCGTCAGATGGGCGGCAAAATGCTGCTTCGCATCGAAGACACCGACCAAAATCGCTTTGTACCCGGTGCCGAAAATTACATTGTAGAAGCCCTGCAATGGGCTGGTATTCAGATAGATGAAGGCGTGAGTGTTGGCGGCTCACACGCCCCATATCGGCAGTCGGAGCGGAAGGCCATGTACCGCCAATACGCCGAACAGCTCGTGGCCAACGACAAAGCCTACTATGCCTTTGATACCTCTGAGGAGCTGGATGCCATGCGGCAACAGTTTGAGTCGCAAGGCTCGGCGTTTCAGTACAATGCCGTTACTCGTACTCGCCTCAAAAATTCACTAAGCCTTTCGGTAGCCGAAACTACGGCCAAAATAGAAGCTGGCGAGCCGTATGTGATTCGCCTCAAAGTGCCTGCCAAAGAAGAAATTCGCCTCAACGACCTCATTAGGGGTTGGGTGGTGGTGCATTCGTCACAGATAGATGACAAGGTATTGCTCAAAGCCGACGGGATGCCAACCTATCACCTCGCCAATGTGGTGGACGACCACCTGATGGAGATTTCGCACGTGATTAGGGGCGAAGAATGGTTGCCCTCAGCACCGCTGCACGTGTTGTTGTATCGCTACATGGGCTGGGAAAGCACCATGCCGCAATTTGCACACCTTCCACTCTTGCTCAAACCCGACGGCAACGGCAAACTCTCTAAGCGTGATGCCGATTTGGGTGGTTTCCCCATCTTCCCACTGCAATGGACAGACCCTTTTACGGGCAATGTGGCCAAGGGCTTCCGTGAAGACGGCTATTTACCCGAAGCAACGGTGAATTTCTTGGCGTTTTTGGGCTGGAACCCGGGTACTGAGCAAGAACTGTTCAGCATGGATGAACTCATTGAGGCTTTTTCATTGGAGCGCATCAGCAAACATGGGGCTAAGTTTGACATCAACAAAGCCAAGTGGTTCAATCAGCAATATTTGAAACACAGCTCAGACGAAGCCCTGGCGCAGCAGTATTTGGCTGAGGTAGAGCCTGTTAAAGCGACGAAAATAGTTCATTTGCTCAAAGAACGGGTTACGTTCCCGCAAGAAATCATCACAGAGTCGGCGTTTTTGTTTAATGCGCCTACTACTTACGACGAAGCCGTAATTGCCAGCAAGTGGAACGCAGATGCAGCCGCTGTAATTGCCGCTTATCGGGACGAATTACCGTTTGTTCAAGATTTTAATGCAGAGAATGCCAAACACGCTTTACATTCGCTGACTGAACGGCTAAGTGTGAAAATGGGTAAAGTCATGCAGCCCCTCCGAGTAGCCCTTACAGGCGTAGGCGCAGGCCCAGACTTGATGCTGAGCATGGAAATCATGGGAAAAGACGAGGTAGCCACTCGCTTGACCAATGCTTTGGAGCGGTTGGGGTGATTGATTTTTTTTGCTCACAGAAGGCACAGAAAAACACATAAAAAGAGCAAATTAAAAGTAATTTTACTGCTTAGGTACGCTCAAAACCAGGCCACTTTCTGAGTTTTTGGAAGAACTTAAAAATGATTTGTAAATGAAAAACCCAAATGCAGGGCTTGCAATAGGCATAGCTATTGGGGCAGGGGTAGGCGTAGCTACCCACAATTTTGGACTTTGGTTGAGCATAGGCGTAGCTATTGGGCTTGCGCTACGAGCCGCATTTTTACAAAAACATAAAAAAGACGAAGATGGCAAAGAAAGCAATTAAACCCAAAGTAAGAGAGCTCCCTAAGGTGCATAAACAACTGGAAGGACTGGACTTAACAATCAACTCATTTGGTGAAATAAACATGAGTTTGTCTATCGAAAAAATCAATGAGTTTTTGAATAAAAATGTAGATGACAAAAAACTCAGACATCGAGACGACATTGATGAATTGAAAAATACGACCGAAAAACCAACTGATTTTTAACGCTAATT